>CAIKAS010000272.1 GCA_903825445.1 uncultured Acidobacteriia bacterium | reverse complement strand
CCGCAGTCGCAGCAGCAGCATCGGGCGGAGCGGGCGTGCTCGCAGGCGGCGCCCGGACGTATGGCGGTGTCGGAGCAGCAGCGAATGCCGGCGCTGGAGGCTTCGGGCCGACTGGGCTAGGGGGCGGTTCGGTGCCGCCGCCATCCGCAAGCGGTGGCGGGGAGCCAGCCGGATCAGGTTACGTCCGGCAGCCCGACCCGCCGGTTAGTTCAGTGTCGTCGGCATCGGACGTCGCCCAGGCATCGCGTAACACATCGCCGCCAGGCGGCGCAATTGGGCAAGCTGCTGACGCAGCGGGAAAAGCTCAAGACACGTTCGGTTCGATGTCTGCGCGGATGCGGAATCTTGGGAGGCGTCTGAACTCGGTGCTCCCTCCGGATCACGCGCCGCATTCGACTCCACCGCGAATGGATATTGATCACCACGAATAGGAAGGAAGAAATGAGACTCGCCCTAAAGACCAAAGCCAGTGCGGAAGATGCGTCGCCATTCAACCCATACGTTGCCGCCCGCCGTGAATGGGACGAACGCTATGGGGATCTCATCACGCGGGCCAAAAACTGGCGATTCATCGCGATGTTGAGCGCAATTGCAACCGTCGTCGCTGTGGCAGGAATCGTCGTATTGTCGGCCCGAACCAAAGTGGTTCCCTTCGTCGTCGCAATTGATTCACTCGGAAGAACGGTCGCGGCTGGCCCGGCGGAGGTGACTACGACTACAGACGAAAAGCTCAAGAAGGCCGTTCTGTTCAGCTGGATTGAAGACCTGCGGCTCGTCACCACCGATCCCTTCGCTCAGCGGAAGGCAATTGACCAAGTGTATGCGCACCTGGCAATGGGTAGCGAAGCGCAGGCATTCGTTACCGCGTTCTATCGTGGCGACCCGCCCCAGAAACGAGGGCAGACGCAAACCGTCAGCATCGACGTGAAATCCGTTCTACCCAATAGCAACCGAACCTACGAGATCGAGTGGATCGAGACCACCCACGATCTTAACGGCGGGGTCCTCGCCACCGATCACTGGAAAGGCTCCTTCAGCATCGTACTCAATCCCCCCACAGAGGAACTGTTGATGCGTGTCAACCCATTGGGAATTTACGTGACGGATGCAGCCTGGACCAAGGTCTTGTAGCTTTTATCGAAAGGAATAACAACTATGTCGCGAGTACCATTTCTTATTTTGCTGTTTACGGTGAGGGCGCTCTTCGGCCAATCCAGTGCGGTTAATCCTCAGAGTCCACCGGCAAGTTCCGCGGTAGAGGTGAAGCGGACACCGGGTGCCCCAACCAGTGGCGCACCCAATCCAGGTAGCTTTGTCGATCAATTTGATTTCGGCGCGAACGTGCGCGCGTTGGCGCAGTCAATGGAGAAACCGGCCGAACCGGGCCCGACAGCGCCACTCTCACACGGCGAATCGGTCGTACCCAAGGATTACCATCCCGCAACGGACGTCACACTTTCGACGACCGCAAAGCAAGCGGTTGAGTTCAGCGCTGCCTGGCGAGCACAACAAAACGGAGCCGCGCCTGGGCCGGACGGTCGGGTCCTGTTTGCATTCGGAGCCGGACTGCCTACCGTCGTGTGCGCACCGTTGCGTGTTTGCCTCATCGAACTGCAGCCCGGAGAGAAACTGGTCGGCGAACCGCAGATCGGCGATTCGGTCCGATGGAACGTGGCGCCAGCCACGTACGGCAAGGGCGAAGAAAGCACTGCAATGCTCGTGCTGAAGCCACAGATGCCTGGGCTCGACACGAATCTGTTAATTACGACTGATCGCCGCGCCTACT
>CAIKAS010000271.1 GCA_903825445.1 uncultured Acidobacteriia bacterium | reverse complement strand
GCGCGTGCACTACCCGCCGCGACGCCACTTGCTTTCGAGGTAGCGTCCGTCAAACTGGCCGCTCCCGACGAAGCGCCACCCGGCGACATGGTGAGGAATATGGACGGTTCGCCTGGCCATTTCGCAATGCGAAATGTATCTCTCAGATTCTGCCTCGAATGGGCTTATGATCTGAAGGACTATCAGGTGTCCGGTCCCGACTGGATCAAGTCTGAGATGCGTTACGACATCGTTGCGACTGCGCCGGGCGCATCGGAAGACGATATGCGCGTCATGCTGCAGACCATGCTGACAGATCGCTTTAAGATGAAACTACACCGGGAAACGCAGAATCTCGATGTCTATGCTTTGCTCCTCGGTAAGGGCTCGCCGAAGGTCACCGAGGCGGGGCCGGATGAGCAAACCTCGATGAACGGCAATGGTACCAAGGTGAAGTTTACGAAGCAGCCAATTTCCAGGTTCACCTTCATGCTGACGCGACGAATGGACCGGCCAGCGATCGACATGACTGGTCTCAAAGGGCTCTACGACTTCAGTATTGACACCTCGGGGCTCGGGTTCAACGGCAATCCACCGCAGGACACTTCCGCACCGTCGATCTTCACGACAGTTCAGGAAGATCTCGGCCTCAGACTCTCGGCACAGAAAGCACCGATTGAAGTATTGATCGTCGATCACGCCGAGAAAATTCCCACCGCAAATTGAACGACAGAGTACTGTCGGCGCTATTTGTGGAACTTTCTGCGGATTGAAACGGGAACACAAATGTGAAACAACTAATTCTGGTTCTGTTCGCCGCCTTCGCTGTTGGCTCGCTTTCGCTGGCTGGAGCTCAGTCATTCGAAGTCGCATCTGTTCGTATTAACCGGGCCGGCAGTACTGGTGGGGAAGGGAAGACCGACGGCTCCATCACGGCCACCCGCGGCAATCTAACCATGACGAACCTGACACTGGCGTCATGCATTCAATGGGCGTACGAGATTCGGGAATTTCAGATCTCCGGCGGTCCCGCATGGATCTCGTCAGAACGATACGACATTTCGGCGAAAGCCGCCGGTCCGGTTGGTGACGGCGAGATGCGCAAAATGTTGCAGGCTATCCTGGTCGAACGTTTTCATCTTCGCTTGCGGCACGAAGTGCGGCCGCTCCCCGTATATGCGCTCACCGTGAACGCGAATCATAATGCGCTGAGGACTGCAGGCGGCGATGAGCCCACCGGCATGCGTCCCGGCGAGGGCGTACTCGAATTCCGAAACATTTCTATGTCCGACTTCTCCGAACGTTTGGCCCGTCGCCCGATCAGCGTTGATCGTCCCGTTGTCGATAAGACAGGTCTCACGGGAGGTTACGATTTCGAACTCAGGTTTGCGAACAGCGCAGCCGGACTCAAGAGCGCGCTGGAAGATATTGACCGTGGCACTGGCCAGTCTATTTTTACGGTGCTTCGCGAGCAGCTGGGCCTAAGACTCGAATCGCAGCGCGAGCCCCTGCCGGTTCTGGTTGTGGAGAGCGTTTCCGAAAACCCAACGGAGAACTGACTGTCCCTGCGTTAACATCCTGGCCTGGGAAAGTACCTCTTTTCCGTTTCACGCAGATTCCGCAGATTTCTCGCAGATGGACGCAGAGAATATCCTGGTTCGGTGTTAGCGAGTCGGCGAAGAATTCGCGCGAGCAATTGTAGCTACCTGCGATCGTTCATTCGCACGGTGACGCCCCGCAAGCCTCAGATCAGACATTCGGCCGACCGAATCCCCGCCGCCTGCAGATTTTCGGCCATCCGTCCGAGCGCCGCTTTGTGGATCTGAGACACGCGGCTTTCGTTTACACCCATCGATTCGCCGATTTCGCGCATCGTCTTGCCGCCGGTGTAGTAATGCCGAATCACTTGCTGATAACGCACCGGCAGCGCACTCATGGCGCCTGCCAGCACGGATTTTAGCTCTCGCTTCCCTGCCATCACACCCGGATTGCTGTCTGGCGCCGCCGGGAATTCCGGCGCAGGGCCGTCCTCGTTGTCGCCCGTGCGAGTCGAGGCCGAGAGGAACCCAATCATCCTGAGTTCGATCGCCGATTGACGCCACTTTTCCAGATTCATCCCCATCTTTTCGGCGATCTCAACTTCCGTCGGATTGCGCTCCATCACCGCCGCCAGTTCGCGTGTGACTTCTTCCAGCCGCTTGTGTCGCCGTCGAAGATCGCGCGACGCCCAATCCATCTCTCGCAGGCTATCGAGAATCGCGCCTTTGATTCGATGTTTGGCATAGCCGCGGAAGACGACCTGCTTCGTGTCGTCAAATTTGTTGGCGGCGTCGAACAAGCCTAAAACACCAGCGTGCACAAGATCGTCCAGTTCCACGTGCATCGGCAGGTTTTCGTAAACCCGCACGGCAATTGCACGCACCAGCGTTAGATGTTCCAGCACCAACTGGTCACGACGCGAAGTATCGGTGGCATTTGTAATGGCGCTCGTTGAGGGAGTAGACATATCGGTTGCCTGGGAGTAGTGCATTCGGTCCGCCAACTTTAGGGTCAATGCAAACATCGGAAAACAAACGGATTGTGAAAATCATGACGGCCATCGTGTTTCAGAATGAAGCGGCGTGCGGAACGTCGGCAACTGATACTGATTCATATCGAACCGGCTCGCGCGTCCTGCGGGGAACGCACAAAAAGCCGGAGTCGCTCCAATCGAGCTTTCCAATATGCCGATGGAACTCGAAGTGCCGGCGGAAGAGGTTTTGTGGATGAGATCACACCCACGGAGGCGTTTTTCGACCGCTCTCACACTTACACGCCGCAAGTGAAGGCGGAAGACTGGAAGCTGACGATCAGCGGGCTGGTGGAGAAACCCCAGACATTCACGCTCGCTGAACTCAAAATGCCGCCGCGTACCGAAATTGTCGGCGTGCTTGAGTGTGCGGGTTAACGGCCGCAGTTTCTGTGACCCGCACATGTCTGGCGCTCAATGGAAGTTGGGCGGCGTGGGGAACGCGCGCTGGGCCGGTGTCCGCCTGAAGGATGTTTTGCAGAAGGCGGGCCTCAAGTCTACGGTCACACAATCGTAGGGCGGGGTCTAGCCGTCCTTAGCTGGACAAGCTGAAGCATGTCCCACATGCGCCCTGGAGGCATTTGAATAACGTCGGGCTAATCCTTCGGCCTGAAGTGAGCGATCACCGTACGCACTGCAAAGTATCCGAACAGGATCAGGATCGCAATTCTCGGAGTTCCGCTCAGCATAAAGCACGCCGCTACGCAGAGCGCAGCATACGCCACCATCGCCTGGATGAGTCGGTTGTTCATGTCGACCTATCTTAGAAAATCCGTTCCTGTTTCTTCAGCGTTCCGACCGATGCGACGTTCGCAATCGAAAAGGAAGCGAGGTACTGATTCTCCACAACAGTGCCGAAATCCAGCCGTCTGACCTGCACGCTGAAACCACAGCAACTGGTGTTGTAAGTCACCTGTGCAATACCGTATTCCAGCAGCGACGCACGGTAATCGTAGACCATCGAGAACGCGGCATTGATGCCCCTTCGGTTGGCATCGCCGTAGCCAAACGTGGCACGGAACAGGTTGGTCGGGTTCGCAAGATCGGCGTTCGGATGCACCTGATCGCTGCCCGCATTGACGAAATACCGGTGATAGCGAACGTTGGCGGATAGATTGCTGTTCACGATCCGTTTCGTTACCGGATCGAAATCTCCCTGCCAGGTAAAGGCAAGACCGACGATCGGGGAGGCGCGCAGTTTCGAAACAATCGGTGACATGTGTCTGATGCCATCGAAGAAGCTGTAGCCCGAAAGATCGAGCGCCGTAGTCATCACGTTGCGCTGGCCGGGAATCAGAGCGCCGCCGAACGTTGGGTCGAAGTAGTACTTGGCGCTTAGATCCCAGGAAAATATTTCGTTAACCGTGTCGCCACGTTTCGAATAGATCCGGTTGGCCAGTCCGAATCCCACTTCACGGGTGTTTGTGAGCAAATCGGTGGGGTCGAACAACAGGGTATCGTTAAAATCCCTGACCCCCGTCACATAGTCGTAGGATGCTCGCGGCTCGATAACGTGTTTGAGCTTGTCGCCGAAAATCGTCTTGTTCGCAAAGACTTTCGCGATGGTAGGGAATATGAGATCCACCCGGGCTTCCGGCGCCGAGCGCATCAGGTTGTCGTTTGACACCGCTCCACTGACCAGCGTCTGTCCGTAAAATGTTTCATGCTGGGTGACGGTCGGCACAAATGTGAACGCCCAGAGATGTATCGCCGACGTGAGCGACGGCTCTATATCGGCACGGGTGCTGAACTGGCTGGTCTGGTAATAGTCGACCACCGGTTCGCCCTCCGGTTTCGGCTCCACACGGTGGAACAGTCCATAACTCGCGTTCAGCGAAAACCACAGCGGTATCGGCCCGCCGGCGATCTGCTGATAAGCGTTGTTCAGTTGCAGTTCCGGCAGTGCCCGGATTGTGATCGCATTTCCCGGCGTTGTGTCCAGAAAGTTCTGTGTTCGCGAAACGGAAACGTCGAAGGTGTACGTGCCGTAGTGTTTCTCCAGATAAGCGGTGGAGTGCGTTTCGGAAAAAATCGCCTGCGTGTAGGAATCGCTGAATTGCTGGTGAAACAGGTAAGAACTCAGATAATCGATATTCCCCCTTGCTATCCAGCCGTGTCCGAGTTCAATCTTGCCGCTGCCCGTGAGGCTGTAGCCAGGCGCCTTGATAAACGTTCCGCCCTCCGATATCCCGCGGTCCTGCACGCCGTAAAAAATGAAGTTGAAGGACGCCTTGTCGGTCGGCTTGCCGCGAAAATCCACATGGTGGGCGAGGCAGCATGCCGTAAAATCCTGCAGAACGTAGGTCGCATCCATGGTACGTCCAATCGTCTGGTAGTAGCCGACGCCGAACATATAGCCACGCGTAGAGCTATGCCCGATATTAGGTGTCAGGAAGCCGCTTTGTCTCGGCTCCGCCTTCAGCGTTCGGTGGATTACCGGAAAGAAAAATACGGGTATTCCCTTGAAGCGATAGATCGCATTGTGCGCGATGGCCTGATCGTGCGGGTAATAGTCGATCAGGCTGCTGTGCAGCGTCCACCAGGGGTTCGGCATTTCGCAATCCGTGATGAACGCTTCGTGGAGTACGTACTTTTCAGGAAATTTATTGACCGTGTTGGCTTCAAAATAAAAGGGGTCCTTCGAAACCAGGACGCCTGGGCGCGCCACCACCTTCGCCTTCATGTAGCCGCGCGCGTGGTGAAACTCGCCTTCTTCGGAATTGGCGTTGTAAGTGCCGTCGTCGGCGTAGATCACTTCGTCCTGATCGTAATTGCGGTAGTAGACGTGACCAGTCGCGATGAAGATTCCCGTATCGGGATCGTAGGCGACCGCATCCGCTTTCAGGGTGGCGTTCGCGAGTTCGAACACGACGTTGCCGGTTGCGTGGTACACGCCGTCCTCAGACTGTTCGCCGTGGTCTTCCACGTGGGGAATTGCATGCCTGTCCGTGGGAGCGTTGGGGCGCACCACATGCACACCAAAATCCGGCCGCTCAATAGGTGCCTCGCTCTCTTGCTCAGAGGAGGACATCGGGACCGCGCTGGTCGCTGCAGGGGTGGCACTCGTGGGCCCCTGCGCAGACGTTGCCGGAGACGCTTCTTGTGCCATTGCGGGGCTGCAGAATTCAGGTGACAATGCCGATAACGCAATGCAGAGAAGAAATCCGGAAATCTTTGTGTTTTGCAGAGTTTTTCCGTGACAAGCGGCGCGGATTATGTTACTCAGAGAATTAGGGAATATTGCACTTAAAAGCTTCAATTTGACAACGTAGCACGGCGTAAATTGCGTAACATGCGGCGAGCGTGAAGGGTGCGGGTTCAAATGTTGCCGATGGCGTGTGAAACGGTTGCGGGAAGCTCGCGCACAAGAGATTAAGAAATGCATTGTCAGTACTGTGGTTCCATCAACGGTGAAGACGACCATCGCTGCCTGCGCTGCGGGCGGAGGATCGCGGGGTTTGCCATTGCCGCGCCCACTTCCTATATTGGCGCAACGGCTCTCGCGGTTTCAGCCAGCCCCGAACAGGATCGGGATTTCGCGCCGGAGCGCGCCGAGTCTCCCGAGCAGCCGGCTCTGTTTCAGCAACCGAAGACAAGCCGTCTCCCGGCGCAGAAGGTAATACCGTTCGAAGAAATTCAGCGGCAGGCCGCTGGTCGGTTTGGGAACCCGGCAGATGTGGCCCAGCCCATCCAGCAAAACGCTTCCGCGGTTCCCCGAACGCAGGCGCGACGGCAGCCTCCTTCGTCCGGCCGCCCGCAGACAAGTCAGGGTAATCTCGATTTACGTCCCAATTCTTCACACGGTGAACGCCTTCTCGCCACCGGCGTCACGGCGCAGGTATCGGGCGATGGCCGTGTTGCGCCTCCTATGCGGCGCGTCACGGCTGGAGCGATGGACGTATCGATGGTGCTGATTGGTTTCGCCGGTTTCGCGGTTGCCGCCCATTTTGCGGGACCGCTGTTTGGCGCAACGGCTTCTACCGGCTTTGGTGTGGGAAAAACCGGATTGATCACCCTCGCGTCATCGATGGTGCTGATTTCCATATTCTACGGATTGCTCTTTGCCATGGCACGACGCGAGACTGCCGGAATGAACTGGACGAACTTACGCCTGGTAACCTTCGACGGCCGTCCTCTTGACACGCGCGAGCGTGCGATCCGGTTTGTCGCCGCCTGGCTGAGTTATTGCTCCGGCGGCCTGGGACTTCTTTGGGCGCTTGCAGACGAAGAGAGTCTGGCTTTTCACGACCATATCTCGAAGACTTATCCGGCGGAGAAGGGAACTACCGTTAAGCCCGCCAGGCCCCGCAGGTAGATTGCCCGCGCGCGCCGCGGATTGGTGAGCCGCTAAACTGAAGCGGGGGATCACCGCGGCGTTCTATTCACCGCAGCAGCCAAAGTCTATGCGTCTATTGTTCCGTGTTCTGCTTGCCATCACGCTCGTCGTCATGTTTCTCGGCCGCGTGGCAGGCGGTAAGCTCTTCCCGCCTTTGTTCATTGGCCTGTTCCTGCAGTGGTTTGCCGTCTCTGTATTTGTGTTCGCGGTGTTTGGCCTGCGGTCTGCATACCTTGCGTGGCGAGACCCGGCGAACCGCCGCGCTTATGTCTTCGACATTATTCTGGCGGCGGCGTGGATTCCCTACTGGTATTCGAATTTAACCAGGTAGCCGGCGAGGCCAGCTGATCCCTCAGGCATCGCGCCACCAGCGCCGTCCAGCCGGTTTGGTGGGCGGCGCCGCAGCCCCGCCCTGTATCGGCATGGAAGTATTCGTGGAACCACGTCAGCCCGCGCCAGTGTGGATCCTCCGAAAAGATCTTCTCATCACCCTGCCACGGAGCGCGACCGTCCGCGTCTTGCTCGAAAATGGCGCACAGCCTGCGATTGATCTCGCGAGCGACTTCTCTCAGCGTCATGAATATACCCGATCCCACGGGGCACTCGATCTTGAAATCATCGCCGTAGAAATGGTGGTACCGCTCCAGCGCTTCCATCAGCAGATAGTTCACCGGAAACCAAACCGGTCCGCGCCAGTTGGAATTGCCACCGAACAAAGCGGTCTGCGATTCGCCAGGCTCATATTGCACCCGCCGCTCGTCGCCATCGATTCTTAGTACGTAAGGGTGATCCCGGTGTTCCGCGGAAAGCGAACGAACGCCAAACGGCGAAAGAAATTCCGTTTCATCCAGCAACCGTTGCAGCACTCTTCGCAGCCGGGCCTTGGTGGGAATTGCCAGCAACCGGAGCTGATGCGGCGCATCCGGGCTTTCACCGGCTGTCGTTTGCATCATCGAAATGTGCTGGTAAAGGTCGCTTCGGTTGGCCAAAAACCATTTCATGCGCCGCTTGAAGCCGGGTAACCTGTCGATCATATCCTGCTCCAGCACCGTTACGGCAAACAGAGGAATCACGCCGACCATCGACCGCACCTTCATCGGCGTCGTCAGGTCGCCGAGCCTCAACTGGTCGTAATAAAAACCATCTTCTTCGTTCCAAAGCCCGGTTCCGCCAACCGTATTGATGGCGTCGGCGATGGCGATGAAGTGCTCGAAGAACTTGGACGCTACATCCTGGTACACCGGGTCTTCCTGCGCCAGTTCCAGCGCCATCGACAACATCGTGAGGCAGTAGAACGCCATCCACGCCGATCCATCCGCCTGTTCCAGGACGCCGCCATCGATAGGCTTCGAACGGTCGAAGACGCCGATGTTGTCGAGCCCCAGGAAGCCGCCGGAGAAGATCTGGCTGCCGGAGACATCCTTGCGATTGGCCCACCACGTGAAATTGATCATCAGTTTCTGGAACACGCGCTCCAGAAAATGGCGGTCACGCTTGCCCGGCGGTGCGGAGATTTTATAAACGCGCCACGCCGCCCATGCATGAACCGGGGGATTTACATCACCGAATTCGAATTCATAGGCCGGAATCTGTCCGCTCGGGTGCATGTACCACTCGCGCAGCAGCAGCACCAGTTGCGCCTTGGCGAATACCGGATCCACCTCCGCGAATGCCACCATGTGAAATGCGAGATCCCAGGATGCGTACCAGGGGAACTCCCAGTTATCCGGCATCGAAATCACGTCGCGGTTGTAGAGATGCAGCCAGCCGCTGTTGCGCCCCTTCCACCTGGATGCGGGCGGACGCGGATAGACCGGATCTCCCTGCAACCACTCCAGCACGCCGAAGTTATAGAACTGCTTCGACCACATCAGATTGGCTTCGGCTTCGCGCGCAATTCTTAGCGATACGGGCAACCCCGGCTGGTCCATCGAAAAACCGTGGAAGTGATCTGCTTCCGCGATCCTTTGCGCGAAGACCTTGTCGAAATCGATCTTGTCCGGCTCCGTTGCGGCCCGTAGTCTGAGCCGCAGTTCCACCGAGCCACCAGGCGCAAGTTCCGTCACAAAATGTGCCGCCGCCTTTGTCCCGGTTTCCGCCGGATTCACCGCAGCGTCACTTCCCTCTACGACACACCGGTGGAACGCATCCTTCACCCAGGGGCTGGCATTTAACCCGCCCCCCAGTCGGCCAAAATTTGTTTCGTTTTCGGTGAACAGCCAGCGGTGGGGCGTTGTCAGGGCGTCGAGTCTGTATTCTCCGAGCGTCTCGTGCTCTCCCTTCACGCCCTTTTTTGTCCGTAACATTATCGGCTTCGCGGAATAGCCTTCGCCCGTTCTGCCCCATGCCCACGTATTCCGGAACCACAAGGTTGGCAGCAAATGCAGCGGCCATGCCTCCGGCCCGCGATTCGTCGCAGTGATGCGAATGAGGATGTCGTCCGGGTCGGCCTTGGCGTACTCCATCTGGATGTCGAAGTAACGCTGTTCCACGAAAATCCCCGTGTCGATGAGCTCAAACTCCGGGTCTAGGCGCGTACGGCGTTTGTTCTCATCCACGAGTTGTTGATAAGGGAAGGCGCGCTGCGGATACTTATAAAGCGCCTTCATGTAGGAGTGCGTGGGAGTCGAATCCTGATAGAAATAGCACTCCTTGACGTCTTCGCCGTGGTTGCCTTCCTTTGTCCCCAGCCCAAACAGCCGTTCTTTCAGGATCGGGTCGCTGCCATTCCATAGCGCAAGCGCGAAACACAGGCGCCCCTGCCGGTCGCAGATTCCGAGCAATCCGTCCTCGCCCCAACGATATGCCCGACTGCGGGCATGTTCGTGCGGAAAGTAGTCCCAGCATTCGCCGTCGGGCGAGTAATCTTCGCGGACCGTGCCCCACTGCCGCTCTGAAAGATACGGCCCCCATCGCTTCCAGTTCTTCTGGCGGTATGATTCTTCGCTTAGCCTGAGTTCTTCCGGGTTCATGCAGCCACTTCGATTATGCTCTTGATTCCCGACGCATTCTGAATCGGCGTCTCGAATTGTTCGAGTGTGAAACGCCCGGTGATGAGTCCTCGCACTGCGTCAGGCCATTTCGCGCAGAACGCGCTTAGGTCGGCAATAGCGCGATCGAAGGCATCGCTCCCGGCGTTGACCGTTGCCAGCAGGCACTGATTTTTCAATGTCATATTGGTAATCAGCGCTCCGGTATCCACAGGTTCGGGCCCATGCGCCCCCGGCACGCCAGTCAAAATCATGACCCCGTTTCTCCCCAGCGCGTTGAGCATTTCGAATGCCAGCATGGACGATCCTGTCGCTTCATATACAAGATCAATACTCCCGATACCGGCCGCCAATTGCTCCGGCGTCATATTCTGCCCTGAGACGTAATTCGCGCCGATGGCCCGCGTGACGTTGGCCCTCAGGTCCGTCTCTGGCTCCCGCGAATAGACCGTCACCTGACATCCGCGCTCCCGCAGTGCCATTGCGCCCAGTAATCCGACCGGTCCGGCCCCGGTGACCACCGCATGCACCTCACCAGACGGGCGTTTCCACGGCAGGCGCAACTGGATCTGCTCTGCCTGAATAAATGCTTTCTCCGCAATCGTCAGCGGTTCCACCAGCACGGCGACATCGCGAATTGCAGGCGGCACGCGCCGCATATAGCGAGCCTCGCCGGTGGTGAATTCCGTCAGGAAACCGTGCATGCCCATAATGCCGTGTTCCGTGTAAGTGCCGGTCTGGCAAAAGTCTGCCCGATCGTTCTGACATGCGGCACAAGCGGGATCGGCACAGGGACGCCGGACTGTTGGCACCACCAGGTCTCCCGGTTTCAGATCGATGACTTCCGGGCCGGTCTCTACCACCTCGCCAAAACCCTCGTGTCCCATCACCAGATAGGGAGAACCTTCCGGTGGCGTTCCGAAGTGAAATCCCGCGATCTCACGATCCGTTGCGCAAATCCCGACCTGCAGCACGCGCAGCTTCACGCCTGTGTGGCTGTCGATTATCGGTTCGGGGACGTCGTGGACGATCCCCAGTTTGCGATGCCCCGGAAAAACCGCCGCGCCTCTCATAACTATTCCGCGCGCCGCAGAATTGCCCGCGCGGGCGCGCCTTCCACTCCCACCCACTTGGGCGGCAGGCAAACCAAATCGTAATTCCCTGGTTCAATGCCGCTCAGCACCAGGCCCTCCATGATCCAGATTCCCGCGCCCAGCAGCGCCACGTGCGTCTCCACGCCATCTTCCACGAAACCGCCCACCGAAAGATAGTCCACGCCGACGGACCTGATGCCGCATTCCGCCAGATACTCGGCCGCGTCGCGCGCAATGTAGATAAAGTCCTCCTGGAAGGGCATTTTGCCCCAATCCAGATCCGAATTTCCGGTGCGGAAGAGTATTCGCTCGCCGCGTTGAATCGCGTACGGCAGCAACTCCGCCTTGTGGATTGCTTTTTTGTCCTGGATCCGAATCACGCGCGCTGGTCCCACGGTCGCGTCGATTGGCAACTGCTCCATGGTCGCCGCATTGCGCACGAAATGCAGCGGCGCATCCATGTGCGTCCCGGTATGCGCGCCCATCGACGCGTTGGTGACCGTACAGACGTCGCCCTTGTCCTGATCCATCACGCGCTCGAAGCAAACGTCGGGATTGCCCGGCCATACCGGCATACCTGGCCGGACTGCGACGGAGATATCTATCCATTGGTTATTCATCTGGCTCACTCAGTCATCCTACCCGAAGTGATTGCGCGCGTCATACTCATGTATTGGTTAATAATTCCAGGAAAGCCGGCGACGCCAACGTTTGGGCGATAGCCGTGCTGGCAATCGTCGTTGCTGCCCTCTATTTCACTGGTCTGACCCGTATGGGCATGTATGGCCCGGACGAGCCGCGGTACGCCGATATCGGACGCGCCATGGCGCATTCCGGCGACTGGATTACACCCCGCCTTTGGGGCCAGCCCTGGTTCGAAAAACCCGCGCTCCTCTACTGGATGACCGCCACCGGCTTCAGCGTGGGCCTCGGACCCGAACTAGCTCCCCGGCTTCCCGTGGCGCTGCTCAGCCTGGCCTTCCTCGTTTTCTTTCGACAGCGTTTGGCTCGCCTGTTCGATTCCGACGTGGCCAACTACGCCACGGCGATTCTTGCCACGTCGGCGGGCTGGCTCGCTTATAGCCACGTCGCCGTCACGGATCTGCCGTTGACGGTGTGTTTCTCCACTGCACTGCTTCTTGCGCTCTCCGGGGATGGGACTCCGTCGCTGCGCCTACCTGCGGCTGCGGCCCTTGGCCTGGCGGTCCTGGCCAAAAGCGTGCCGCCCCTGGTGCTTTTCCTGCCTGTTCTTGTGGTGGACAGGCGCAACTGGCGACGCTGGTTTGCGTCGTGGCCGCTCGGTGTTTTCGCCATCGTGGTGCTGCCATGGCACGTATTAGCGACCATCCGCAATGGATGGCATTTCCCCTATGTATTGTTTGTAGAACAGCAATTTGGGCGCTTTTTTACCCATTCGCTGCTCCATGAGCAGCCCTGGTGGTTCTATGCGCCCATTTTCCTGCTGCTGCTCTTTCCCTGGTTTCCCCTGGTGATTGTCGCGGCACGCCACGTGAGAACAGACGAGCGCACCCGCACCCTGGCCTTCGTGGTCGCGTTTGGCCTCGTCTTTTTTTCGGCGTCAGTAAACAAGCTTCCTGGCTACGTCCTGCCCCTGATTCCTGCAACTTGCGTCTTGACAGGTTTCGGTTTGGCGAGGACCGCACACCGGGGACCGTGGCTTATCGCCCCCATAGCATTGCTCGGCGTACTCCCTGCCATCTCAGTTGTCTTGCCGGACGCCGTCGTCTACGGCTGGCGGTCAGTACACTTTCCTGTCGCCGTGTTCGCCTCCGGCCTGGTCATTGCGGCGGCCGTCGGCGGCGGACTGGCCCGGGTTTGGACACCCCGTATGTTTCCGGTGGCGGCGCTGCTGGCAGCCTGTGGCTTCCTGTGGCTCCAAACCACGCTCTTCCCCGTCCTGGACAAGGCCACGTCCGGTCGTTACGTTTGGAGCATAAGTCGTTCCGATTGTTCACCCGTCCTGCCCCGCGCGCAACTTTACGGCCTGTACTATTACTCGGGGAAAATGTTGCCGGACTGTGGTATTGTTGACAAGAACGCTCTTCCATCCAACGCTGGCGGACCAAAGAAATGATTCTTCCTGGCAGTCAACTTTTCAACCTGATATTGCTCGCCTTCGGCATGTTGTGCTGGGGATTTTGGGCTAACACCTTTAGAATGACGTCCAAGTGGCGTTTCGAACTCTATTGCTTCGATTTCGCCGTTGGCGTCCTTCTCGCCTCCCTGCTGGTCGGGTTCACTTTCGGCAGCCTCGGCTGGGACGGATTTGCCCTGATAGACGACATTCGAATTGCCGGAAAACGAGAAGATGCCATTGCCCTCGCAGGCGGAGCGGTTTTCAACCTTGGCAACATGCTGATGCTGGGCGCTCTCTCCATAGCCGGTGTTACGGTGACCTACATCATCGGGATCGGCTTCATGATCTCTATGGGGCTGGTGATTACCTACTTCACTTCGCCTTCGGGTAACGGCACAATCCTCGCCGTCGGATTTGTCGCATTTCTACTCTCTGCCATCTCTCTCGCAATCGCCTCAAGGTCACATTCTCTCGCGCGCCTGGTCATTCTTATGCGTGAGGGCAAGACGAAGAGCACAAAGAAGGCCGTCAGCATCAAAGGTCTCGTCATTGCCGCGCTTGGTGGAATCATTGCCTCGTTGTCTTTTCCGTTGATTAACTCCGCCAGGCAGGGGGAAAACGGAGTTGGTCCTTTCGCGCTCGGCCTGTTTTTCGCCGTTGGTATCCTGATCACCACCCTGATGTTCAATCTCTTTTTCATGAATCTGCCCGTGCAGGGTGACCCGATCGAATTCAGTGCCTACTTTCTGGGTAAGGCGAAATCCCACTGGCTGGGCCTTATGGGAGGCCTCTTGTGGTACATCGGCCTTTCCTCAACGCTGGTGATCGCTCGCGCGGAAGGCAAGAACATAGTGCCTGCTGCTGAAGTTCGTGCACTGATGCTCGCCGCGCCGGTAATTGGCGCCCTCTTCGGCCTGTTGCGCTGGAAGGAATTTCAGGGGGCTGAAGGCAAAGTCAGAACATTCCTGCTTGTCGCACTGGCTCTTTTCGTTGCCGGTGCTGTCGGCCTTTCCTTGTCGGCGAACTTCTCAACGGCGGGTTAACCTGGTCTTGCTTCGCCATGTGCGAAGCGCAGCATCCTCCGTCGCGCTCTAAACTGAGGACATGATGATCCCGGGGACCCTGATCCTGGCTTTGCTTCTTGCCCAGTCCCAGCCCCCTGATTTGGCGCGAAGCGCACAAGCTGCTGGTGCGACTTCTGACGATCTTACCCGCGGTATTCAGGCGCTCAACGCCAATCAGCCTGCCCAGGCCGAGCCGTTTTTTCGCAGGGCCGTGGATGCCGACCCCTCCAGCGTCGATGCCCGCTTCAATCTCGCCCTCGTCCTCGGCATGGAGGCCAAAGATGCCGAGGCCATCGATGTTTACCGGAAAACCCTCGAGCTCAGCCCTCGCCTCTTCGAAGCCGACCTTAACCTCGGCATATTGCTCCTCCGCAACAAACGCCCTGCCGATGCCGTCATCGTCCTGAAAGAAGCGGCCGACTTGAAACCCGCCGAATTGCGTCCTCAGCTCTTTTACGCGCAATCGCTGTTCGACGCGGGCGACTATGAGCAGGCCGAACAACACTTCCGTGCCTCCCTCGGCATTGAGCCGAAATCCGCCCTCGCCAACCTCGGTATCGCTCGCGCGCTTCTCAAACAAAACAAGCTGTCCGATTCCGCGCCATTCTTTCGCACCGCCGCGTCACTGGATCCCAACTATAAAAACGCGCTTCTCGAACTGGGTGCCGAATATGATAAGACCGGCCAAAACGCCGAAGCCATCGCCATCTTTCGCGAATTTCCCTCCAACGACGCTGTCACCAGGCGGCTCACGCAGCTGCTTCTCTCCTCCAACAAGGCTGCCGATGCCATCCCCGGTCTGGAAGCACTTGTGAAAAGCAAGCCCACCACCGATAACCGTCTCGCACTGGCCGACGCCTATCGCCAAACCGGCCAAAAAGCCAAAGTCTTCGAACAACTGCAACTTGCCACTGCCGCCGATGCTTCTAATTTCGATCTCCGCATGTCTTTCGGCCGAACTCTGCGCGACGACCATCAGTTCCCGCTGGCCGCTCGCGAGTTTCAGGCTGCATCTGTACTGCATCCGGATTCCGCGCCCGCTCTGAATGAACTCGCCGGCGTGCTGATTCTCGCCGGACAACTCGACGAAGGTCTTGCTGCGCTGGATCGCGTTCGCGCTCTGGGTAAAGAGATTCCGGGAGATATCTACCTGAGGGCAATCACGCTGGATAAGCTGCATCGCAATCAGCCCGCTTTGGACGCCTACCGCCAGTTCCTCGCAGTCGCTGCAGGCAAGTTCCCCGACGAGGAATTCCTTGCCCGTCAGCGTTCGCGTATTATCGAAAGGGAATTGGGGAAATGACGCCGCTCTGTTTGCTTGCGCTTCTGCTCGCCGCCGTGGGGCCACCCACGCTCGATCAGGTCCGCGCCGATCCCAGCCCCGAACATCGCGCCAAAGCCGCTGTCGATTATGCCGCCCAGGCCGAGCGTTCCGCTGAACTGGCCAACGAGCGCGACGACGCCGCGCTGCTGGCGGTCGAATTGAATAACATGGTGGCCGCCATGGAACTGGCTCGCGATTCTTTTGCCGCCGCGGGAAAGACGCCATCGCGCCAGCCATCATCGTTCAAGGCCGTTGAATTGCGTTCTCACGACATTCTCCACCGTCTCGCGGATCTCCGCAACAAGCTGGATGCCGATGTGCGCGCTGTCATCGATGGGCCGATAATGAAAGTAGAAGAAATCCACGATGCCTGGTTCGATGGCATCATGGGCAAGAAAAAGTAGGTGCGCACATGATCTTCGCCAGACCTTTGCTCGTCCTCCTGCTCCTCACGGCACCCGCGTTCGCGCAAAAGGACTATCTCAGTCCCAACGAAATCGACCAGATTCGCGAAGTGCAGGAGCCGGTTGCCCGCATCAAACTCTACCTTGGATTTGCCAGGCAGCGTCTCGATCAGTTGCAGTCCGTGATCGTCAAAAACCGGCCCGGCCGCTCGGGTGAGGTACGTCAGCTCCTTGAGGACTACACCAGCATTGTG
>CAIKAS010000270.1 GCA_903825445.1 uncultured Acidobacteriia bacterium | reverse complement strand
CTCCAGCAGAGCCCGCCTCCGCTTTCCCGGATGTGGATATTTTGCTTGACGCAGGACAAAAGGTGGTAGAACATTACAGCGAATGGGGACGTGAGTTCATTCCCCGTGTCTCACCCGAGGGGTTCACCCCAACTATCGGCGTCTATCGGCGTGCATCGGCGGCCAAAATATCTTCAGTCACAGCAACTCATAATAACTGTATCTCCCTTTTCCCTCAATTGGTTCCGCCGATTTTCGTCCGTTCCGGCACCCGGGTTTCCCCCGCTCTCGCGCTACTCTCAAACCGGATATATGCTGATCTCAAACCCCATCTCCGCTGCCCTCCCCACCCCGCCAATCGGCGGCTCATTTCGCGAAAAAGTGAAATATCGCGGAAGGAAGCCAAAAACTCCCTTAGAATCAACAAAACACCCAAATAATGAACCCACCCAGCGGCCGATTGAAGCCACCAAACAGGCCATCAAACCCACCCTCAGGCCCATCAAACCCACCGCGAAGCCACCGTTCCAGGCCCCGGTTTCCAGGCCAGGTTTTCCAAGCCTGGCCGCAAATCCAGCAGCGTCCAAACCACCCGTTTGCTACAATGATTCTTCATGGCCACACGAGCAACATCTGGCGCAGTCGGGCATCATCACCACCATCGCTCCACAACTGCGCGCCGGGTGCTGGCCTGATTTGATTTCCGATTCAAACGAAAGGACGCCCGCCGCAATACTGGCGGGCTTTTTTCTTGCCCACGCGCTCCCGAGGCGCACCCCGGTACGGCGGCGGCAATAGACAACCATGACGAACTTAGATTTCTCCAAACTAGACGGACTCCTTCCGGCCATCGTGCAGGACGCCACCTCGCACCGCGTCCTCATGCTCGGCTTCATGAATGAGGAAGCCTGGCGCAAGACCCTCGAAACCGGCAGCGTCACCTTCTATAGCCGCACCCGCAACAAACTCTGGATGAAAGGCGAAAGCTCCGGCAATCGCCTCATCGTGAAGGAAATCTTCAACGATTGCGATAACGACACGCTCCTCATCACTGTTGACGCCATCGGCCCTGGCGTTTGTCACGCCGGTTACGAAAGCTGCTTCTATCGAAAACTGCAAGATAACCAGTGGGTAGAGAGCGAAAACCCCACCTACGACCCCAACGCCGTCTATGGAGGCAAACAGTAATGGCTAAGCTCAAACTCGGCATCCCCAAAGGCAGTCTCGAAAACGCCACCGTCGACCTCTTCCGCCGCGCCGGTTTCAACATCAGCACCAGCTCGCGCTCGTACTTCCCGTCCATCGACGATCCCGAGATCGAGTGCATGCTCATCCGCGCACAGGAAATGGCGCGCTACGTTCAGGACGGCATTCTCGACGCGGGCCTCACCGGTCTCGACTGGGTCTCCGAAGTCGGTGCCGATGTCGTAGCCGTCGCCAACCTCATCTATGCCAAGCAGAGCTTCGGCAAAGTCCGCTGGGTTCTCGCCGTTCCCGAGGCCAGCGACATCCACTCCGCGAAAGATCTCGAAGGCAAAACCATTGCCACCGAACTCGTCGCCACCACAAAGCGCTATCTCGAAAAGAACGGCGTCACAGCAAAGGTGGAATTCAGCTGGGGAGCGACAGAAGTTAAGCCACCCGTGCTCGCCGACGCCATTGTCGAAGTGACGGAGACCGGTTCATCACTTCGCGCCAACAAGCTCCGCATCGTCGAAACCGTGCTCGAATCGAACACTCAGCTGATTGCCAACACGGCCTCCTGGTCGGATGATTGGAAGCGCGCCAAACTTCAGGACCTGAAACTTCTTCTCGATGGCGCCATCGCCGCGCTCGGCAAAGTGGGCCTGATGCTCAACGTCCATAAGGACAACCTCGCAGCCGTCCTCGGCGTGCTGCCCGCTCTCAAGCGCCCGACTGTCTCTCATCTGAGCGATGGCGAATGGCTGGCGGTGAATACGATCCTCGATGAATCGACCGTGCGTTCCATCATTCCGCGTCTGAAGCAGGCTGGCGCTGAAGGCATCGTCGAATACCCGCTGAACAAGATCGTGATGTAGCCATGCCAGAAAACTCTCACAGCAAACGGGGGGCGGGCAATCCTGCCCGCAGCCGCCTTTCAGGCGGCTCTGCAGGCAAAGCGATTAATCCCCCCGCCGTGCCACGGTGGAATGCAGGAGCAATCCGCTAAATGATCCGCATCCTGAAATCCTCTGACGCCGCACGCCTCCTCGCCCGGCGCTCCGCCCGTATGGCCGACGCCGAAGCCACCGTCGCGCCCATCCTCGAAGCAGTTCGCAAGCGCGGCGACAAAGGCCTGATGGAATACGCACGTAAGTTCGACGGCCTCACCCGCAAATCCGTCCGCGTCCCCGTCGCCGAACTCAGCGCCGCCGCTAATCGCCTCACGCCGCAATTCATTTCGGCCGTCGAAGAAGCCTCTCACAACGTTCGCCGCTACGCCGCCAAACAACTCCCGAAAGAATCGTTCGCCACCTACGGCCCCGGCCACAAACTCGGCCAAGTCGTACGACCGCTCGATACAGTCGGCGCGTACATCCCCGCCGGCCGTTATCCGCTCCCCAGCACGCTGATCATGACGGCAGTGCCTGCACAAGTCGCCGGCGTGACAAATATCTGCGTGGCCTGTCCCAAATCCGTCGACGAAGTTTATGGTGTCGCGCACCGCCTCGGCCTCGAACACGTTTTTCAGATGGGTGGCGCGCAAGCCATCGCCGCCTTTGCCTATGGCACCAAGACCGTTCCACGCGCCGATCGCATCGTAGGTCCCGGCAACATCTATGTCGCGGCAGCCAAGCGATTGCTCGCCGGAGAAGTTGGCATCGATTTCGTTGCCGGCCCCACCGAGATTCTGATCATCGCCGCCGAGGCCGACCCGCGTTTTATCGCGGCCGACATGCTCGCTCAGGCCGAGCACGATACCGACGCCAGCGCCATCCTGCTCACCACCAACCGCAAGCTCGCAGATCGCGTGGCAGTGGAAGTCGAAAAGCAACTCAGCACGCTCACCACTGCGGCCGTTGCACGCACGGCCATCGAAAAGAACAGCGCCATCATTTTGGTCGATTCGCTCGATGAGGCCGTGGAACTCTCCAACCGTTTCGCGCCCGAGCACCTCGCGATTCACCACGAGGAACTGATCCCGAAAATTCGTCACGCCGGCAGCATCTTCGTCGGCCCATTCAGTCCCGAAGCGGCGGGCGATTACGCCTCTGGCCCGAACCACGTCCTGCCAACGAATGGTGCGGCACGTCTGCGCGGTGGTCTCTCCGCCGCCGATTACGTCAAAGTAATTTCCGTACAGCAACTCGATGCCCGAGCGTTGCGCAAGATCGCACCGTCCGTCACCATACTCGCAAGAGCGGAAGGTCTGGAAGCACACGCCAGATCGGTCGAGGTGCGTCTTGTCTAATCTCGCTCCCCGCAAAGCCGTTCTCGGCATGGCGCCATATTCGCCGCCGACCGGCAACCGCCTCGACAAGCTCCGTCTCGATTTCAACGAGAACACCGTAGGCTGCTCACCCAAGGTCATCGAGCGCCTCAAACAGACTCTCGACGCCGGCCTGTTGACCGTCTATCCCGATTACGCCAGGACGAAGGCCGCGCTCTCCACCTACTTCCGTGTTTCGCCGGACGAACTGCTCCTCACTAACGGCACCGATGAGGCGATTCAGGTCCTGGTCAACACCTACGTCGATGATGGCGACGAAGTCATCGCTCTGCGGCCTTCCTACGCCATGTACCGCTTCTACGCCGAAGTCGCCGGCGCGAAGATCGTCGAGGTCGATTACCAGCCGCCCACCCTGGCCTTCCCGCTTCAGGAACTTCTCGCGGCCATCACGCCGCGCACGCGCGCCATTCTCATCGCGAATCCGAATAACCCGACCGGTACCGCCATCAATCTCGCCGCCGTGGAACAAATCCTGAAGGCCGCTCCCCACGCCGCCGTCCTGATCGACGAGGCCTACTACGAATTCTTCGGCGTGACGGCGCTCAACCTCATCTGGAAGTACCCGCAATTGTTCGTGAGCCGCACGTTTTCCAAGGTCTACGGCATGGCAGCGCTGCGCATGGGCTGCCTGTTCTCGCAGGCCGCCAACGTGAAATACCTGCACAAGGCGCAGTCGCCGTACAGCGTCAACGCCCTCGCCGCCATCGCAGCCGAGGCCGCGGTTGCCGACACGGCCTACATCGAGAATTACGTTTCTGAAGCTCTCGCCGCGCGCGAAATGCTGGAAGTTGGTCTCGAAAAACTCGGCATTTCCTACGTGCCGGGTTCCGCCAATTTCATCCTCGCCTACTTTGGCGACCGCGCTATTGAGGTCCGCGACGCGCTGCGCGAAAAGGCAATCCTGGTGCGCGACCGCAGCTATGAAATCCCCGGTGGCGTCCGCATCACGGTTGGCACACGCGAACAAGCTCGGCGAGTTCTGTCGGAATTGGAGAGAATCTGGTGAGCCTCCCGGATAAGGACCTGATTGTTTTCGATATGGATGGCGTGCTCGTCGATGTGAGCGAGTCCTATCGTGCCGCGATCCAGGCGACCGTGCTCCACTTCACCGGCGTTGAACCGACCAACGATGAAGTGCAGACATGGAAGAATCGCGGTGGCTTCAACGACGATTGGAAGCTCTCCCACCGCATGATCCAGGAACACGGTGAAGAAGTCGCTTTCGACGACGTTGTGGCCCGCTTCCAGCACATCTTCCTGGGCGCTCAAAACCCGTTTCTGAGCCGCGACCGCGAGGGAGCGGAACCGGAATCGCTCGCCGATGGCCTGATCCTGCGCGAACGCTGGCTCGCCGGCGATGGTCTGTTTGATCGTCTTGCAGCGAACCACACACTGGCTATCTTCACCGGTCGCCTTGGCTGGGAGGCGCAGCTCACGCTGGACCGTTTCGCCAAAAACATCTTTCACCCTGTGGTCGGCGTTGACCATGTGCAGCACGCCAAACCACACCCGGAAGGTCTGCATAAAATTCGCGCCGCTGTCCCACGCGGGAAGGCCTGGTACCTCGGCGACACCGTCGATGACGCACGCGCTTCACGTGCCGCCGGCGTTCCCTTTATCGGCATCGCCTCGCCGCATGCCCCGCGCCACGCCGAACTGAAGCAGTTGTTGCGCGACGAAGGCGCAGTCGCAGTGCTCGACGATATCAATTCTCTGGAGGCGGTAATTGCCAGCTAAACAACGCACAGCGAAGATCGAACGCAACACGAAAGAGACGCGCATTGCCGCCGAACTTCGCATCGAAGGCCGAGGGCGCTACGAAATCTCCACCGGCATCCGTTTCTTCGATCACATGCTGGAGCTGTTCACCAAACACGGCGGTTTCGACCTGAAGCTGAAAGCCGATGGCGACCTCGACGTGGATCAGCATCACACCGTGGAAGACGTCGGCATCGTCATGGGACAGCTCTTCGCCAAAGCGCTCGGTGACAGAAAAGGAATCAACCGAGCGGGCTACTTCGTCCTCCCGATGGATGAAACACTCGCCGTTGTCGCCGTTGATCTCGGCGGCCGCCCTGCGCTTGTCTACAAAGATCTCGTGAAGGTCCGCTTGGTCGGCGATTTGCAAACCGAACTCCTGCCGGATTTCTTCGATGGATTCGTGCACCACGCCGGAGCCAACCTGCACGCCAAGGTTCTCTATGGCCGCTCCAATCACCACAAGATTGAGGCGATATTTAAGTGTTGGGCGCGCGCCATGCGGTATGCCGCCTCCACCGATGCCAGATTGAAGGACCAATTGCCCTCCACCAAGGGGTTGTTGTGATCGCGATTTTCGACTACGGTGCGGGCAATCTCCGCTCCGTTCAGAACACTCTCGATGCCATCGGCGCACAATACGAACTCGTGCGCGATGCCGCGGGACTCGAACGCGCCACAAAGATCATTCTGCCGGGCGTCGGTCACTTCGGCCAGATGCTGCGCTCTCTCGACGAGATGCAGGTGCGCGAAACACTGATCTCCCGCATTAAGTCCGACATCCCGTTTCTCGGGATTTGCCTCGGACTTCAGGGTCTTTTTGAATCCAGCGCCGAAGCTCCCGGGCAGCCCGGTCTCGGCATTTTCCCCGGCTCTGTCGCACGCTTCGAGATCGATGCCCGCGTTCCTCACATGGGCTGGAATCAACTCGATCTCGTCCGCCCTTCGCGCCTTCTCAAAGGCTTGCCCGAACGCCCGCATGTGTATTTCGCGCATAGTTACTACGTCCCTGTCGTCCCGCAGACCGCAGCCACCTGCACATATTCGATTCCCTACACGGCTGTGCTGGAATCCGGCAACACCTTCGGAGTGCAGTGCCATCCCGAAAAATCCGGACCACTC
The DNA here is from genome assembly GCA_903825445.1 of uncultured Acidobacteriia bacterium. Taxonomy (GTDB): domain Bacteria; phylum Acidobacteriota; class Terriglobia; order Bryobacterales; family Bryobacteraceae; genus BOG-234. The sequence continues at coordinate 7,514 of CAIKAS010000270.1, read as the reverse complement.
GGCCTCGCCATCATGCGTAACTTCGTGGAGCTCGAATAATGCTCGCGAAACGCATCATCCCCTGTCTTGATGTCACCGCCGGACGCGTGGTCAAGGGTGTCAACTTCGTCAACCTGCGCGACGCGGGAGACCCCGTCGAACTTGCTGACCGTTACAACCAGCAGGGAGCCGACGAACTCGTTTTTCTGGACATCACCGCCTCCAGCGACGCCCGCGACATCATGGCCAACGTCGTCGCCCGCGCCGCGCGCCAGGTTTTCATCCCGCTCACAGTGGGTGGCGGAATCCGTTCTGTAGCCGATGCGCGGCTCATCCTGATGTCCGGCGCGGATAAGGTCTCCGTCAACACTTCAGCCGTTCGCCGGCCCGAGTTGATCACGGAACTCAGCAACGAATTCGGCGCGCAGGCAGTCGTTCTCGCGATTGACGCTCGAAGGCATTCTCGCGGCCAGTGGCACGTTTTCACCAAGGGCGGTCGTGTGGACGAAGGAATGGACGCAGTCGACTGGGCCGCACGGGGCGAGTCGCTCGGCGCCGGTGAAATCCTGCTCACTTCAATGGATACCGATGGCGTCCTCACCGGTTTCGATTGCGAACTCACGCGCGCTGTTTCCCGCGCGACAAAGATTCCTGTTATCGCCTCCGGTGGCGCAGGCGAACCAGAGCACTTCCTTCGCGTCCTCACCGAGGGCGAAGCGGATGCCGCCCTGGCCGCTTCCATATTTCACTACGGCACCTATACGGTGGATGACCTCAAGGATTACCTGGAACGTCAGGGTATCCCAGTCAGAAAGACACGCTAAACCAAATGCCCGCAAGAATTGTTCCCTGTATCGATCTGATGGATGGCAAAGTCGTCCAGCTTGTGCAGGGCCGCGAAAAAGCCCTCGAAGGCGATAGCCCCGATGCCATGCTGCGTAAGTTCGCGGCATTCCCACAGATTCAGGTGATCGATCTCGACGCTGCCATGGGCCGGGGCGCCAATGACGATCTGGTCGAAATGCTGGCATCGAAAGCCGTGATCCGCGCCGGAGGCGGCGTGCGAACCGTAGCTCGCGCTCATGCGCTCCTCGCCCAGGGCGCATTCCGCGTCATCGTCGGCACCAGCGCTTTCAATGCCGAGGGCCCGAATCATTCGTTTCTTGAAAGCCTGGTCGCAGGCGTGGGCCGCGACCGCATCGTGCTTGCTCTCGACACCAAAGGCGGACGCATCGTGATCAAAGGCTGGCAGGAAGCTACGACGTTCACGGCCGAAGAAGTCATCCGGCAACTGGAGCCCTACTGCTCCGGCTTTCTCTGCACCTACGTCGACAAAGAAGGCATGATGCAGGGTACAGATCTCGACTGGTTTGCACGCCTTCGAGCCGCCACCGATATGGAGATTACCGCCGCCGGCGGCATCACGACGATGGACGACATTCGGGCTCTGACAGCCATGAATATCCACTGCGCACTGGGCATGGCGATCTATACCGGACGCCTGGATCTGGCCGAACTCGCGGCGCTCCAAACCGCGTCCTGACCACAACACGACGGTCCGCATAAACATGCTAAAGTACAGCAAAGCGAGCGCGTAGCGTTCGCAAAGATCCCGTGTGGACGCACGACGGGGAACTTCGGAGGCAGCTACCGTGAACCGGAATCCGCAGACCAGCAAACCTGCCAGGTTGTTCGCCGCCGCAGTCTCGCTGACTGCAGTTCTTACCTGCACTCCCCGACCCCTTCGGGCCAACGAAACCCTGGACCGGGCACATCAACTGGAAGATGCCGGAGACCGCCCGGCGGCCCGAATGCTGCTCGCGGAGGTGGCGCAGCACACTTCGCCTGACCCCGAACTGCTCACAGGATATGCCGAATTCCTGGAGCGCACTCACGATGCAACTGCGCGCGAGATCTTTCGTCGTGCCGCCGCCGAGTGGAAACGGCAGGGCAATGCGGCCAACGCAGCAGTTGCCGAACGACGTGCCGTACTCCTGGACTTAATCGCGGGCGACCGCGCGGCGGCCGAAACCGACATCGCCGAGTATAACTCCCTGGGCGGCAAAGATCTGGAGTTGCCAGGCGCTGGAAGCGCCCCTCCTGGACCGGCCCACGAAACCATCACGATCCCCGGTCCTTACCGCTCGTTTGCCCGCATGGCGGCACTCTCGCCGGATGCCCGCCCGGCCGATATTCTGCCGGCTCTCGCCCGCAACGTAGTAACAGGCGGATACCAGGCGGCGCGGGGCGGCGAACAACTGGAGGCCACCGAATACCTGAAGCTCGTCCAACGCTATCTCTCCCAAGTGAAGGAACTGGACCAACTGTCCGGCCCCGAACACGTCATCAAGGTTCCCACTTGCGAATCAACTCAGACTAACGATTTGCTGCGCGTTCTGGGCTATCGCATGCGAGGCGGATGCGGCAGCGAGGTGGTGCTCGAAACAGTGAACGCCGCACGCGCATTTCTGACGACCGACTCCGGCTTTCCCCTGACCGATCTGGAACAGGCGCTGCAGACCGAGCGTGCCTTTAGCTATCCGTACCCGTCCACGCAGGCCGAAGTTCTATACTCCGCCGATTACTGGATGACTCCCAAAGAGAAAGCCCAGGGAAATTTTCTCGAAGCACTGCTGGGCGATCCGGGTCTCTGCCGTTTCTATCTCGGCATGTCAAAGGTTGACCCCGAAACCGCCGATGATCTTCGCGTCGCGATCGCACCGGTTCGCTTGCGTGGATTTTCTTCCATCCTCGACTTCTTCGGAGGTAACTTCGAGATCCGCCAGGGCAAGGCCATCGTTCCCGGAGGCGCGAAGGCTGCTCCGGCATGGGCGGATCTCGCTGGCGCTTCTCCCGACAAAGGCACGGAGTTTTTCGACCATCTCATCAGCCGGGATGATGGCTGGCTCGCCGGTCTTTACGACGCGCTGGCCCGCATTCATGGCCCGGTGCTCGAGTACCTCACGGAACCAGCGCGCATGAAGCGCTTCTATGCCGCCATACGCGGCAAGATCACCACTCCGGGTCCGGCTCGCCCCGTCTTCAATTCCAATGCTGATCTGATGCTCCTCACCACGCGCCTGCAAATGGAGCCGAGCGGCAAGCCTCACATACCCGGAGGTATCGAGACCTGGAAGGGCCTTTTTATGAAGGGCTCGAAGGACAAGTACGATCTCAAGCTCAGCCTGTCGGCAGCGAACTGGAAAGATCCCGACGATGTAATAGAAGCGCTGTTCGCACTATGCCGAAAGTCGGTCGAGAATGAGCCGCTGCGCATCTTCATGGCGTTTACGGACATGGATCGCATCCGTACGCAGCCCTTGCAAACGGCCACCATGGAGCGCCTCGCGCACGATTGGGGAGTCTATGGTTCGCAATACACGTTCTTCAGCGAAGCTCCCGGACTGACCGATCGTACGCTCATCGCATGGATGGATGAGGCGGCCTATCTCGATAAACTGCGCGACCAAGGCCTGCGCCAGGACGCTATTGCGATGTTCCAGGGTCTCACCGGACTGTGGCAGATTTTTTCGCGACAAAAAAGTATCGCGCCGGCCAGCGCCGACCAGGCTCTGGCATCGATGTTAGGTTCCTTTGCAAATCCAAAGACCAACAGGGAATTATTCGATGGCGGTCGTGCCGGCCTGAACTCACTGCTGGCAAGTGCCGGCTCAGCGAGTGGCACCGTCCAGGAGCGCGTCATGGGCCTGCTTGCGGGCAACGCCAAGCCGCAAGACAGCGAGGTTCGCACCGAACTTATCAGGCAACAACAGCGTTTCTTCGATGCGCAGGCACTGTTCTCGCCGGATACCATCTTTGAACTCGCCGATAACCTGGAGGCGGTGGCCAAAGGGGGCAGTTTGAATGCACAACTCGCGGCGCGCCTTGCTGCCCGCGCCAACGATATCCAAATGCCTCGCGCTTCCATGACCTTCGAAGAGAAAGGCGGACAGGCGTTCGGATACTGGGCTGACCGGCATATTTCCGATCAGCGTAAACTGAACCTGCGCGCTACGATCGATAAGTCCGCAAAAGATCCGGAGAAGCTCCGCGATATCCGCGGTCTGCTGGCGCCCGCGCTGCGTGACACCATCGTCGGCTATAGCTACGTGCGTTACGCGCCGCCCGGCGCGCAGATATTGCTGACGAATCCTCTTTTCGTGCGCGGTCACGATTTCGTGGGCGCGCAGGGAGGCGATCATGCGTGGGAACCCACCACGATGTATGGCGCGGGCTGGCCGTCCAACGCCGGCGGCCGCCTGGTCGGCTCGCTCTCCGCCTTGCCTTATGCACTGGCGGAAGCCGAAAAAGATTTTCTGGTACCCACGCAAACGCAGGCATTGATCTGGGGCGATCTTGTTCCGCAGATGATCCTGTCCGCCACCCTGCCGCGGTATTGGGATGTGACGCCCACGCAAATGCGCTGGGTTGCGGCGACTAACCGGCACGCTGAGGCGATGATAGCGGAGGCGGCCGTTAACCCCGGTGTCCGCAGCCGCGTTCTCGAAGTGATCGGAAATGTCGCCAGCCTGGTTCGCACCGATGGCGTAACCCACGCGCTCTCTTCCGGAGACGTTCGTACCGCCATCGACCTTCTGACGCCGTCCGAGACCTACGTCATCGGCCAGAATCTTCCGTCCGGAACGTCAGGCGCCGATCCCGGCGCGCTGGAGCTCGCGCATCTGCGCGCAGTTGCGGCCGATCAGGTCACCCCAGATGCCATCGCACACGTGTGGGGAACGTCGAAACCGACGCTCACTAACTCTTACCGTCCGGAGTTGCTCAATCTCAAGACATTCCCCACGCTGATGGGTTATTCCAGCCGCATCATGGCCGAGAGCTGGGAATCTAATCAGCTGTATTTCGCGGCAGTCGCCGATGAGGCTGGCGTCGCCCCATCGCGGCTGACGATGCTGATTCCGGAGTGGACGCAACTGGCAGTGGAGAGGATCTTCGCCTCACACCTGGAGGATTGGCCAGCGCTGCTGCGAAGCCTGAGATCGGTGGGTGAAGACGTTCGCGCGGGTAAGTTGAAGGAATCGGGGAGGGTTCAACCGTGACTCCAGGCAGCGATTTCAGACGGTATGTGCGCAGAGTAGCTGCCATCGCCGCAGGCGGAGTCATCGTGGCGGGGGCCTGGCTGTGGGCGCAGGACGCTACCGTGCCGGTCTTCCGAACCAAAGTGGATCTGGTAGTTCTCACTTTTACCGTTACCGACAGTAAGGGCAAGTATGTCAACGGGCTCAAGCCGTCCGATTTCAAGGTCACGGAAGATGGCATCCCGCAAAAGCTTTCCACTTTTGCCGAAGGTGATCGGCCCGCGATGGAAGTCGGGGAAGGCGGGATATTGAAACCGCTGTCGCCACAGGCTGCTGTAGCCGTGGCCAGCGTCAAAACCGATCAACCTACTGAGACCTTCGCGGGCACCAGCGTTTTTGTATTATTCGACACCAGCAACTTCATGTATCGCGGATTTGTGTACGCTGAGGACGCGATCGCTGACTTCGTGCGCGGTCTGGACAAGGCCGATTCAGTCGCTGTGTACACTTTCAGCCGCAATCTGTCGCGCGCGGCCGATCTGACCGGTGATCGCACGAACGCGATCAGCGGCCTTCGGAAAGCAGTAGCCGGAGACGACACTGCGCTTTACAACGGACTCCTGCTCACGCTTCGCGATGCCGCGAAAGTTCCGGGCCGCAAGGTGGTTATCGTGTTTTCCAACGGTCCGGATAACGCCAGTATGGTGGCACCAGACGATGTGCGAACCGTAGCGGAGGACGAGGGCATTCCAATTTACGTGATCTCCACCAACGATGTAAATAAGGACCCCATTTCGAGCAGCGTCTTCCGCAGAATCACCGGAAGCACCGGCGGCAAGGCCTATTGGGCGAGAACGTGGCAAAAACAGGTGGAGGCCTTCGACGCTATTCGCGAAGACATCGGCAACTCTTATGCAGTGACTTACTACCCGGCTGCGAATCCGAATGAAGGCTACCGCCGAATCAATGTAGAGATTGTGACCGATACGACCAGGAAATACCGGGTGCGCGCACGCCCCGGCTATCGACCGCGCAGCTATTGAGCTGATCGGCAGAACGCAAAAAGGCCCGGCCATTGCGGCCGGGCCTTTTTGCGTTTTATCGGATCGCCCTTACTACTTGAGGCGGGCTTCGAGATCGTGGATTTGTGTTTCCAGCACCTTTGAGGGCCTGTCTGCCAGAGCAGTCTGGCACTCAGCTTTAGCGCTGACCAAATCACCCTTCTGTTGCAGTGCCATCGCGTAATGGTAGTGATAGATGGGGTTCAGAGGCGCCTGGGCCACGAGCCGCTTGAACTCATCCACCGCCTGATCCGGAATATTCTTCTTGAGGTAGATCCAGCCGATTGTATCGCTGACCTCCAGGAAATTCGGTAGCCGCTGCTTGGCCTGGTTCGCATAGCTCATGGCCTGAGTCAAATCGCCATTGGTTTCGGTGATCAGATAGGCGAGGTTGTTGAGTGCGAGCGGATTGTTCTGATCGATCTTGAGCGCCTTTTCGTAATAGGTCCGCGCATGTGGCAAATCGTTTTGGGCTTCATAAAGCAGCGCCAGATTAGTCGCAATGGAGGCATTGTCGGGCAACGACTTCGCCGCAAGCTCCATCACTTCAATGCTCTTCGGATAATCGCCCTTAAAGCGATAGCACTCACCAATGCGGCTATAGAGATCGCCCTTCTGCTTGATATCGGATGTCGCGTTCAGCATGCCCTGATAGGTGGCGATCGCCGCGTCAAACTGACGAGCAGCCAATTGGGCGTTACCAAGCTCCCGCTGCATTTCGTAGGAAGGTTTGTCTTTGGCAGCCTGACGAATCAAATCCACACTTTTATCAGCCTGACCATCCATGAGGAGGGCCTTGGATTCTCCAAGCAGGCCGCGAATATTCTGCGGCTGCGCCTTGTAGGCACGCTGGAAGTGATCGATCGCATCCTTGGTTTTCTTCTGGCTGAGATCCAGAACCCCAAGTTCCAGCAGAGATTCCACCTGATTCGGGTTCTTCTCGACTACTTCGTTGAGGAGCTTTCTGGCTTCGTCGTAACGATTCAGTCGCTGCAGAGAGGCAGCCTTCATAACGCGGCCCTGAACACTGTTGGGCGCCACTTTGAGAATGTCATCGGCATCGTGAACGGCGGCGTCGAAATCTCCGCGGAGAATAGCGACCTGGGTAATTGCGTAGCGGGCGGGCAGATAGTCCGGGCGCAACTCGATGCACTTCTGGAATTCCTGAAACGCCTGTTCGTACTCACCCTTGGCAAAGTGGGCGCGGCCAAGATTAAAGCGCGCGACGAAATTAGAAGGTCTTGCAGTCACCACTGACTGGAGATCAGCCAGGGCATTTGTGATGTCGCCCTTGTCGAGCATGAAGGTGGCGCGCAGGCCCTTCGATTCCGGATCTTTCGGGTCGTTCCGAAGCACAAGATCGTTCTTCGACTGCGCCATGGCGGCATTGCCCTGACGGATATAGATCTCAATTTCGCGCTTCAAATAAACATTT
>CAIKAS010000269.1 GCA_903825445.1 uncultured Acidobacteriia bacterium | reverse complement strand
TGGCGCGGCGGAGGGTTTTCTTCTCCTCCAACCGGTAGACTGTGGTCTGGATCGTTGTGTACGCGGGGCGCTTCCGCTTCGGGAAGGCTTCCTGAATTTCGCGGATCGCGCACGGACCACGAGTCCAGAGCACCTCCATAATCTGAAGTTCCAGCTTGGTAAGTTTGGGGGTCAGCATCGCAAAAAACTAGTCCTGTATGCAAGGCTACTATAGCGATAATAATTTTGCAAGAATATTTTCATGCTCGCTGATTCGCCGTCCGGGCCGACGTACCCCGCCCTTCGCGAACCCCGTGGCGAGGTTAGGGCCTCCGCTTGGCCGCTACACGGTTCCTCTTATCGCATCGGCGACAAGGTCGGCTAATGCCCGGCAAAAAGGGCGATCACCCTGACGGGTTTGCAGAAAAAGCAACTACCATTTGCAGTTACCCGGCACGGGACAAAATGAGTGAACATGGGCAAGCGGGCTGGCGCAGTGATTCGGATGCGGCTCACTGCGCGGGAGCCGAGCAGTCAATAGTGATAAATCGGACAGTCGACGCGTTAATGAATAACCGGTTACACGAAGATTCAACTGGATGCTAAGTTGATGATTCTTTAAGTTCCCAATCCGCGGCCGCCTACACGTTTCGAGCCGGATGCCTTCGCAACGATGATCCTTCAGGCCAACATTAATCCGTTGTGCGCGCTTCGCATTCATCGCAATCATGATGGCGCGCCGTGCATCAAAATGTTTTGGGACTTTTCGCGGCGCGTAACTCTTATTCGAATGGAAGCGCGGTTGCTCGTGTTTCGTAATTATCTGCACCTGTGAGCTGTCCGGCAATTGGCACCGGCAAGACGACGAGCCGTAAAAACGAGAACTGGATGTTCCGCCCTGACTCAAGCCGGATTCCTCCCTTCTGGATTCGACCCAAGGACGATCAGGATCAGTCCGTCGATCCGCGGGTTCATGAACTGGCCAAACGAATGTGGCCCTGGGCGTTCCGCCACGTCGAGAGAGAATTACACGACGGCCCGAGCGCAGCCGAGACTCTTGAAGAAGTTGTGATCGCGGTCTCGGCCCGGCTTCGCGCCGCGCCAGAGGTTGGACGCAATCTGAACGGCTATTTGATTACGTCGTTTCATAACAATGTTCGATCACGCCGGCTGCGGGACCATCGTCTCGCTCTCGAAGGTCTCGCGCGAGAGCTTGAGACAAATCACCGGTTGAGAGGCCCAGATTCGGTCGCGGAACTGGAATGGCGACTGACGCTCGAACTATTCCTGCCTTTTCTGCCGCACGAAATCGCGCACACGCTTCATCTGCGTATGCTTGGATTCTCGTGGAAAGAAGTCAGCGACTTTCTACGCATCTCGGTGAAACAAGCCAAATCGAGGTATTACTACGGTCTTCAGAGCGCATATGAGGACCTGATCAACACTCATCTTCGGCGACGCGTATCGGAGGAACCCGACTGATGGCCCACCCTCCAACACAGCCGAAATTCGATCGCCGGGATGAAATAGACTTGCTGGCAGCAGCCAAGGAAGCACTTCCGTCAGATTTCCCGAATCCCGAGCGGATCAACTGCCCCGAGGCGAGTACGCTCGAAGCCGTCGCGGCACGTCGCCTATCCGCTCCCGACATTGACGATTTAATTGACCACATCGCAACGTGCTCTCCTTGTTTTACCGCCTACAACGAGTATCGGAACGCGTATTGCTCCCGCCGCAACAGACGGCGCTATGGAGCGCTCGCAGTGTTTCTGGCGGTCGTGATCGTTGCTGGATATTTTGGCCGTAAGACTTTCTGGCCGACACTGCGTTCTCCCGAGCAGATAGCGGAGGTCGCGCCACTGACTGCGGTCCTGGACTTCCATAACAGGACATCGGAGAGATCGGCACAGACTCCGTCACAGGGACCAGAAGACACACCGCATTTGCGGAGAACCTTACTAAATGTTCAGATACGGCTACCGCTCGGCTCGGAAGATGGCCAGTACACATTACAGTTCCGCGACAGCGCGGGCGGAACCAGAGCCCAAACGACGGGGACGGCCAATTTCGACGGAACCAATGAAACGCTATCCGCCCGGATCGATCTGCGAACAATCGAGCCCGGTCGATACACGCTGGCAATTCGGCAGGGCAGCTCGTCGTGGCATCAATATTCAGTATTCGTAGACTAACCCGGAGGAATAATAATGCGCGTTTCATTTTCCATCGCTCTGTTTCTGATACTGACGTCACATCTGCCGAGATTGACCGCGCAGTCCCAATCGGTTGCCAGCGAAAAGCTGCAGCATGCATTGCACCTGGCGGATCTCTACAATTGGGCCGATGCCGGCCCAGACTTCGCCGAGGCTGAGAGGATGTTCCTCGCTGCCGGAGACCAGAGGAATGCGCTCTACGCGAGGCTCGGGCTCATCAGATCGAACAGCGAGCAGCACCCTCTGCCTGAGACATCGGCGCAATTAGCCAAGGATCTTGAATCCAATTCGATACTCCAGAACGACAAGGAGTTGCGCATGTTCTGCCTGATCGTGAAGGGCGATATCGACGGCGAGTTCGATTCGCGAGTCATGCGGGAGGATTGGCAACAGGTCGCAACACTGGCCCACGATCTCGGAAATGCGAAATGGCAGTATCGGGCTCTCGCCCAATTGGGCATCGCGGCTTTCTACGATGGCGATCTTGAAACAGCCCGCAAGAACGTCGGCGGCGCTCTGGCGGAGGCCGCCAAGAATGGAGACGCGGGCGCTGAGATCAGATATATGACGGTACTGGGGAGCGGTCTGGTCAATTCCAAGCTATACGATCAGGCGCTTCCGTACTTCGACAACGCCTCCAAGATCGCGGCGGCTACGCCGGACGCCGGCTATCCATTTACTACAAACGAGCAGCGCGTGACGGCGCTGATCGGG
>CAIKAS010000268.1 GCA_903825445.1 uncultured Acidobacteriia bacterium | reverse complement strand
CGTCGTCAATAAGCAGTATATTGCGGTTGTCGATCATGATCTTCCTCTGTCGCTCCCGCCGGGAGCGCGAATCTGAAAGCCGGCCCGTCCGGCTCGTTATCCAGCCATACTTTGCCACCAAGCGCTTCCGCAATGGTTCTCGTGATTGCGAGGCCGAGTCCCGTCCCTTCGATACTGGTCCGATTACCCGGACCGCGGTAGAAACGGTCGAACACAAGAGCCCGTTCTGCATCCGGAATCCGGGTTCCCTGATTTTGAATCGTCAGCCTTACTTCATTCTCGGACGCCTCGGCGGCGATCCGGATCCATGCGCCTGTTCCGGAATACTTCCACGCGTTGTCAAGTACCTGGGTGATCATCTGTTCAAAGAGGAAACGATCACCGCGAATCACCGGCAAACCTTCCGGTATCTCTACCATAACTAATCGCTGCGCCAAATGCCGCTTCATTCTGTTGGTAACCGCCGAAATGATGGAATCAACTGCGCAGTCTTCCACCTGAGGATTTGTCTGCCGCGACTGGATTCGCGCCGTGCCGAGTGAGTCGCGAATCAGTTCATCGAGATGGTCAGCCTCTTCGTCGATCACCTCCACCAACTCCTGGCTATAGGTCCCGGACTCTCCCGCAGAACCGCGCATCATGGAAGCGGCAGCTTTGATACAGGTGAGCGGCGTCCTGAAATTATGGGCAAGCGCGTTGAGCACCGTGGTGCGCAACTCGTCCCCTCGCTGTGCGGATTCAATGCGCGCTCGCTCTTCGGCAGCAGCCGCTTTATCGAGGACAAGGCCAATCAGATTGACGAGCGCGCTCTGCATCTCGGCGGAGTGAGTGACGCCACACAATTCCAGTGAATCCTTCCGGCTTGTTGTGCCCAGCGGAAATACCGTCTTCCGGACCCCGCCGTTGGCGAGGGCAATAACAGCAACGTTACCAGCCTGAAATGGAGCCTCATAGCCGCCCATTCGGAGCACAGCGCCGCCGCCAAACAATCTCACAATCTCACGAACCGCTTTGTCTGCGGTATCACGGACCGTCTCGGAAGCAAGCAGCGATGCTCCCAACTCCTGAAGGCGCGACATCTCGGCGCGTCGGCGTTCACTTTCTTCCTCGCGCAACCGCGCCTGCAGGGAAAGATGACTCCCGACCAAAGCAACGATGATGAACGTACCAAAGCCGATAGCGTCCTCCGTCGACGTGATACTGAAAGAGTAAGCGGGTTTAATAAAGTAATAGCTGAATGACAGGCTGGCCGAGAGCGATGCTGTCACGGCGAGCCACCGGTCGGCCTGAGTGGCAGTTGCAAGGACGCAGAGCAACAGTACCATCGCGCCGATCTGATCCTGACGCGGGAAGAACGCGAATACAATTCTCGCCACGACCCACATTGCGATCACGCAAGCCACTATCCGGATTAGTCTCCACGCTAACGGACTCATATCACCCGACCATAAGCTGCGCGGTTCCGGCACTCGGGAAACACCGGGACAAACCCGGCACGTTTTGAATCTGGCGGAGGAAGAGGGATTCGCTGGTCCGTAACTAGCTGATTACGCATAAGTTATTGATTTTTCAATTAGCACGATTGGCGCAATTTGCATCAAAACAACAGTTTTGGCAGCTTTGACATACAAACTCGCTACAGTAAACTTCGAATCCATCGCTCGGGTCGCGGCCCGGGGCCGCGCTTCGCTCACGAGTCGATGATATCAATTGCGGAAAACCGTGCGGCAACCGTATCACTTCTTTCCCGAGTTGCCGAAGACCTTCGCCTCAAACGAAGTCAGTGCCCGCTCACTGAACCCGAAGAGCATCGAAACGGCGAGAATGATCAGGGTGTTTAAGGCAGTGCAAGATGCTGTCGAGCAAGCGTTGAGAATCTCGGGGAAACTTTGGCCATGAATCGAGAACGAAATCAAACCCCAGGCCAATAGGCCAGCCCCTGTGACACTAGCGATTACCCCGGTGGCGACGCGGCTCAATATTCGCCGCTCATACGACGCCAATTCACCTGAAAGGCTGACTTCAAGTACAGGCATTCTCGTCATGACGCTGACACAACTGCCCGCAGCACCGGCGAACAACACAGGCAGGGCAGAAGGCAAGATCGCAAATGGAAAGCGAAGGAGGTACACGGCACCGAGCAGCAAGATGAATGTCGGCAGAGCGAGCCACCATCGGGTAAACCGACGCATTTCATCCGCGTAGTCGGAAGTGTATTCGCGCCACGAGTCGTTTTCCTTGAAGACGGCTCTTAATGCTCCACGAGCCGTGGCGGGATCGGTAGCGCTTTTCTTCATTTGCTCGTCAACACATCGCTGCAGCTTTGCGCGCGTCGCTCTCGGGACGTGCCATTCCTCGATGAGATCGATCGCTAAACAGGCTTCAGTCCGTATTTCCTCTCGCGGGCAAAGGTAGGCTCTCAGGTGCCCTTGCTGTTCTGCATCGTCCCCGAGAGAATCGAGTTCATCGATATCCGTTTCCTGCTGGGCCTTTTGCTCTATTTCGGCAAAGCGTTCCCGAACGCTCTCGACGAACCCGTCGCCGGGAAGCTCGTCGTCGGCTTTCCGCGGACGCTGTAGCATTTCCTCAAAGGCGAGTCGCTCGCCCCGGATCACTGACAACGTCTCGTTACGCCGTTTTTCGAGCCGTCTAAGCTTACGCCCGCCGAGCATCGAGATCACTTTGAATTATTCTCCGAGCCGGTGTTCTGCCGACCAACCGAACCTGGATGGTTCGGTGCGGAATTCGCGCCATCACTTCGATTTCCACGGACCAATCTATCCCGCATCGCTGTCAAACCCGTAGCGGTTGCCGTCAATGTCCAGGGAAATGATATGTGGAATCGGAAGGCCGGTAGCCTTCCGGACATGATCAAGCGCCATATCTTTGACCCGTTCTCCCAAAAAGCTACTCAGCATGGCCTTTGTGGCATGCAGCTGGCCGCGGCGAAATTCGAGCTGAGGGCTGTTCGGATATTTGAGTTCGAGGTCCGCCATCGTCTGGACCAGCCACTCTAGATAGCGCGTACTCGATGTCACGACCTTGTCGGCGCCTTCCATCATTGCTCGTATCATGCTGGCTCTAGAGCGACGTTCAACTTCGGCGATACGGTCGAAGCGTTCAAGAACATCCTTCGGGACTCGAAATGAGACTACCTCGACTTCTTCGGGGCCTCCGCGATTCGGCATAGTTAAAGTGTAGTCTAAACAACTACAATCGGGCAACATGGTCGCCTCCATGGATTGGTGCCCGGCCAAATGGATGAAACGAGAGCCCAAAGATTCACAGCGAACACCACGCTGCGGTGGATCGACCGCAGGGAGGGAGTGATCCTGTGCTATTCAGTGCGCGTCAAGTTGATCTGATAGGCTCGTATGCCCGCTGCCGCCATGCCGCCCATCATTTTTTGGCATATGCGGGTCATCGACCGACTATCGTCAAACGTCCGGAAGTGGTAACTGGGGGACATCACGCTCTGCGAGGTTGGATAGCCGTCAACGCGGACTTTTGTCGAGAAGTCAGAGAGATACACTTCGACGGATATTTTGGTCATGCATGAGGAGTCATCTGAATACCCGTCGCCCACAAGCTTCAATGCGGAGGCCTGACCCTCAAGGTGGAACGATACGTCGAAACGATTGCGGATTCGATCTTCTGAACTCAGCCACCATTTTTCGCTGCTGAAGGTTACTTTGAAAACCCGCCCGTCGTCAGTTCGCCAAGTGCCGACAGGAGACATGAGCAGCGCGAGTTGTTTCGACGCTCGCGCTCGGGCGGCATCCAGGTCATCCGCCGCGGGTATTCCGACAATTAGCATTGCAGCCTGAGGAGGAGTCAATTTCGAGTCGTACACAGCTTTGGACAGCTGATCGTACAGTTGTGAGGCGGTTATCCTCGCTGCAATATTCTTGCTGCCTTCCCAGATTTTGATTTCAGCGTCAGCCTGTCTTTCAGCCGCTTGCCAAAAATTCTTGTCAAGCCGCTGAGCAACCTCGAAACGGTGAGCCGCCTCGGCGTACTCCTCCATGCGAAAGGCGGTTTCGCCCATTGCGAACTGTAGGCCCGGATCGAATTCATTTCCCTGCAGCAGGACCTTGAGCTGATCGCGTGCTTCAGAGTAAAGGTGAGCCGCCAGATACCGCGCGGCCTTCTGTATTTCGGAGCCGTTCGATGAATCGACACCTTCCTTGGGATGGCTTGCAGAAAGAGCGGATAGTAGCTTCGGACTGCCGCCAGTCGCCATCAGAGAAGTTACAACATTTGCGGGGATGGCGAGATTCAGGTTTTGCCCGCCAACAATGGTTGCGCGCACGACGCCGATAACGTCTCCAGCGTGGTTAAGGACTGGGCCACCGCTGCTGCCGGGTGATATTGGAGCCGAGATCTGAAGCAACTTCATCCCATCGATCTCGCGAATCCCGCTGATGAGTCCTTCACTCACGGAGGAATTCAAACCCAGAGGATTGCCGATCACCACGACCGAATCGCCAGGGGACACGCGGGCCGAATCGCCGATCCTCAGCTTCGGAAAACCCTTTCCATTGATGTGCAAGATTACGATGTCGAGTTGCTGATCCTCCGCCAGAACTTCGTCGGTCGTGAGTTCGAGGCCGTTTGTCAACCGGACCGATACAGTCTTTTCCCCGGCGACCACATGGTAGTTGGTAACGACGATCCCATCAGATGAAATCATGAAGCCCGACCCCGACTTTTGTTCACCCTCGATCTCGACGACCGCGGGATTTGCATCGCGATAGATGTCCGGAGTTGTTTTCTGCGCCTGCGCGAGAAACGCGGGAAATAGGATCAGGGCTACACCGTAGCGAACCAGCATGAGGTTTCGTTTAATTCTAGATCAGAATGAGAGGCGCGGTTTACGGGTGCATTGGCGGCACTCTCCCGCTATGTTCGAACCTGTCAGCAGAAATGTACTACCGGAACTATCTGGCGAACCCTGGCTTACCCGTCGCCGGATTTATGCTCTGATGCTGAGCGGCAAATGCCAGGGAGGTCGAATCGGTCATTACGAACCGGTACGCATCGCGGCCGAAGAACCGAATGAGGTGCGAAGAACCAGAGTTCCTCCTGTCGCTCGTGAGGAGGTGCTGGGCAAGCTCAATGTCAATCTCTGAACCCGAGGGAAGCTTCGTGAAAGTACCGGTAATGTGGAGCGGCATGTGTTGCAAATCAAGGTGATCAAGGTGAAGCTCGACCTCAGCCGTGAACACCGCGCGGCCTTCGATCTCGACGTTCACAACGCTCGTTAGAGGCATCCTCACTTATCGTAAAACGTGCTGCCGCCGAGGTGGTCGCAGCTGTACAACCCCAGACATCTGGCGACGCACGTCATCGCTCGCGCGAGCATCTCGGCCCCGCTGCTTTACTCGGGTCGCCTTGACCTACTCTGCGCTTTACTACTTCTCGAACCATTTGCTACCAGGCGGCCCGATCCCGCTTAGTTCCGGCGTAGCGCCACGGCCCTAACTTCGAGCATTGGCGACAAAAGGCATGAAAAATTGAATACGGGCAGGTCCGGCCCAGGGCCTTTCAGTACGACATCTCCTTTTACCTCCACATCCCAAGCCGCGGTCAGCATCCCCGCAATCTGACGCCCCTCCGCGACCTCTTGCACGGAGGAATACGCGGACCTCTCAATCCCGGTGTCGCCCACTTTGCGCTCGGCAGCACTACGGCAGCGATCAGCCGCGACTGACATCCACCCAGGACCCCGCGACTGCTGTGGCTTTATCAGAGACCAGTACCAGTTCCCCTCGGGAGACTGCGTCGCAGGCCCGAACTTGCCGCCGGAAAGACGCGAGCATTCGACCAGTCGCCCACCGAAGCCGGAGCGGGAACTGGAAACGACGATGAACGTCGCATCTGGATTGTCCGCTCGAACACGAAGCAGATAGCTACTGTCGAGTAGGAACGGAACGGTGTACAGTGTGCCCATTACGGTATTTGGAGGGTGCAACGTCCTGTCGATGCATAACTTCTCTAGCATCGAATCGTTTTCAATGGCATCGTTTCTAAGCATCCGTACGCTGCGCGCCGAAGTCGGGTCACTTGCGGCGGCAGCCGAAGCCACAACCTTCGACTGTGGCGGAGCGGAATCGGCCGGGGGCTGATTTGGCGACGGAGTTGTCCCACCGGCGAGCGGTGCGCCAGATCGGGCCACTGTGGCAGAAAATGAGATGCCGCCAAGATTATCTACAACCCACGGAGAGCGGGCAATGCTCACGTTGCCGAAGTATCCTCCATGGGCGGCGTTGAATGCGACCGACGCTGCACATTTTGGCTCTGGCGCACCGTTTACGGAAGCGAATGGTTCGATGTGATATGCGCTGACCTTCGGTTGTTCGCCGGCCCGTGGCGGGTTTTTCCATGTTGCCGTAGCGCCGGGAGTAACTTGGGCCGCTATCCACTGGAGGCAATCATCTCGCCACGCTTTCACCGCATTGTTTATTTCATCATCGACATTTTTGACGTTGCTTATCTCCAGCGTCACTTCCGAGGTCCCGTATGGGGGACTACCGAGTCGGTCCCCACCTTGGCCGATTAGCTTTCCAGTCACTTCTAAGAACACGTCAGTTGGAATCGGCTCCGGCCGCTTCCAGTCGATGTTCCCGTTGGCGTCCCTCTGTTTCGGCGAGGCGAGCCACATATGTCCGATTTGCCCCACAACTCGATCCACTCGACCGACGCCAGCTCCGATATACGGCTTGACCATGATGCAAATCGGCTGAAAGCGATTTGGGAAGGTCTTCAGGTGAAGATCCGGCAACTTCAGGCCGTTCACTTCCAGAATGGACACCTGGCCCGTGACCGTAATCGTGTCGCCAACGACGGGGCAGCGATCTTGTGCAATTAGGGCATGGGGCGAGGCCATCGACACGAACAGCACGGTCGCTTTGAGGTTCATCTTCAACGCCAACAAGATAGTTTATGCCGTTTGCGACGGCAGGGGGAATCGCGCCAGCGCATCACAGGGATCATGGTTCGAAAGGGAGACGCGGTGGGCGTCGTAAAAGGACGACAGCCGTGCTGCCAGCTGGGACGGCGGTGCTACGGTGGCGCATCCGCCCTGGGCGGAGTTCTAATGGGATTGTGAAGAAGAGATCGCGCACGTTTGTGATCCATTCAAGTAACCCCTACGCGGCGGCGGCAGCGATGGGGATGGCAGTGGCACGCAATGAATCAAGCGGCAACTACTTCGATCCGATTTCAGGAGCGATGCCCGGCGTTCAGCCGGACCCGTTGGCGCAGCCACAGTCCAGTGTCCCATCCAAAGCTGATCCCATGCTCAAGGTGGATTTTAGAGCCGATTGGGCCGGGTTCATTCGAAGGGATATGACGGCCTACTGCTTGACGTTCCGTCAATCTCGCACTATTAAAGAGAACACGGACAGATACCTCAACGCCAGGCGGCGAGTCCCTCGCCAGGCAGCGAGGGCAATACATGAGTCGAAGGAACTGCGCATTCCACCGCAGTATGCGAACGATTATTCCGCGTTGACAAAACTCATTCGTGAAGGCGGGAACCTAAAGCCGTATTTGAGTCGCGACATCGGCAAGAAAAACTCCCCAGACAAAAACGATCCGCTCCTGAACAGAGATGGAATTCAGCACCTTCATTTTCGGCGTCGCGGTTCCGATGACGTGTTGTTTGCAAAGATCACTAATACAGATGTATTTGTCGTTCAGGCGCTTCCCCATGATCATCCCCAGGTATGGGTGAATACGTCATTGCTTCAGATTCTGCACGACAATTGGCCGGAGACCGCCAAAGGCAGAGTCACAGGGATTCCCGGTGAACCTCTGCCAGCCAGCGAAAGACTCGCTCTTCAATATCGGAATAGGAACTTCGCGACCGCGATGTCTGACGGTACGGTTTACCTGTCGCCGGGCGGGGGAGTTATGGAATCCGGGCAGTGTTACGACGACAGCGTTGCCAGCGACAGAATCCTTCGCCATTTGGCCGATTGGCAAAGGGTGGTCGAAGACAATGCTGCGAATCTTCGCGCTGCGCTTGGCATTCCCTCTCCCGAAGAGCTTGCGCTCAATCTGACATTCGAAAACGAGGACTGGTGGCGCGCTCCGATTCTGTACGCGCCAACTAAGCAGGCGAAGCTGTCGCTCACGCCTCAAACGATCAGGTGAGGGTTCCAACTTGTCCACCCGGTCTCGCGCTCAAAATCGGGTTCAATACGCGCCGACCAGCAGTTACGGCTCGATCTGACAATGGTAAGTCCGGTTGGTTCGATAGACTAACAATTCGTGTCTCGAACAAGCCCATCTAACCCTCAACCCTGCGTTCGGAGCTGCGGGGATGGACTTCTGGCTCCGCCCGGTGACAGGCAATGGGGGACTGATGGCGTGGCGGTTTAGGCGTTCAAAGAGGCTCCCAGGTGGGTTTAGGCTAAATCTCTCGAAGAGCGGATTAGGGTTTTCATGGGGATTTCGGGGTTTTCGTATTGGCCGCGATAGCCGAGGGCGAGTTGTCAGAACGCTTTCGGTTCCCGGAACGGGCCTTTACAACCGGCAATATTTGAGCAAATCCGAGACCCTGGGGCAGAGTTCCGGGATAGGTTGTGGCGGCTGCGCAGGAACAATCTTCCTGATCCTGCTGATTCTTGCGATCGTCGGACAACTGGCAGAGAACGGCAACACCGGGGGCCTGTTCATTGTTGTGGTAGTCGTTGTAGCTGGCTACGTGATATGGCGATTCCGGTCTCCTGGGACAGCGGGACGAGCGGAGGTTGCTCCGCAGAATTACGAGTGGCTTGGCAACGAAGTAAAGGTCGCCTTCTTGGAACTCGAGGCCCCGATCAAAAACGAACTGCGTAAAGCTCGGGGGGCAACAGGCTACGACGTCCTTTTCGAGATGTCGGTAACAGATGTCATCTGCCAGTTTGCCAGTTTAGATGGAGGAATTATCGCTGCGGAGGCCAAGGTGTTCTTAGACATCTTTACCGTACTTCATCCCAAGAAATATGCGGGGCTGTCGGCAGACGACGCGGTTGCGCTGCTCGAAGGGCATCGGCAAAGGCACCCGGAATCTCTCCAAGTCCCATTTACAGACTCCGTCATCTTTAAGCTTGCCCAGCGGGCCGGCGAGGTGCCTGCGCGCGATTTAAAAGCGCTGATGTCCAAGATCGGACTACAGGTCGCCCTCGCGGACGGGCCGTTGTCCCGAATTGAGCAGGCCGAGATTGACGCCCTTCGAGGTTCATTAGGGGCCACGGCGCGGCTGAACGAAGCCCAAACAGTCGCCCATGCACCGGACGCGGACGACGCGCCGGGGCAGTCGGCATCGGTCAGCGAAAGCATAGCCGCCGTAGTCGACGCACAGGCGCAACGTCCAATCGTCGATCCTCAATTCACCTGTGCTACTGGCGTCGTCACGATCGATGTTCTGAAGCAGAAGATCAAAGAGCTGGTCGAATCGCTGGAGCCCTTGCTTAAAGAAGAATATCGGAGGGCTCGGAAATCCAGCGTGGCTCGGGACCTGCTGGAGCAGGACATACGGGCCATCATCATACGGCTTGGCTTTGCGGACGGATCAATATCGGATTACGCCGCTCATCTTTACCTGGAGATTTTCAAATGCCTGCATCCCCGCACCTATGCCGGATGGACCGCCGACACCGCGCGAGACGCGCTTGCGCGGATTTTGGAGGGCGGCAGAGACACCTACCTCGGGGTTCTTAAGAAACCCGTTACGCTTGAGGTCCTCGAACGATTCGATTCCGCACACGGCACCGGCGCTACGAAACCGACTCGCGAGATTTTCCTGATTCTGGCCGCCTTTGCCGCTTCCACAGACGGAAAGTTGTCCAGAGAAAAGGAAACAGAGATTATGCAACTGACAGCCGCGTTTGAAACTATGCCAGGGGCGTAACGAGGTAGGCTGACCTATGACCGGTTCGCTTGCACAGCCTGGATGAGGAGAAAGAATTGAGCGTTATTTCGTGGGGTTTGCTCGGCCCGGAAAAGCTTGCGAGCGAGCGCCGAACGCGTACGCTCGGCTTGGGAGCGACAGTGCGCTCATTCAACGACCGTGCGGTGCCAGGCCTCGGTGGCGTGTGGTTTGGAAAACAGCTCCTGCTAGCCACCTTGGGTATCGCAATTGCAGAACGTGTTCGGAACTCCGGCAAGCGCGCGCAGAATATCGACGTAGCCAACGCCGTCGAAGCTCTCGCATGTTGGCTGGCGCTCGATTCCAATGGCTGGAAACGCGACCCACGCTTGCGCGGCGCGTTGAAGTTGTCTGGCAAAAAAGACCTCTCATTCGGCACGGTTTCAAAGCGAACTTTTTATGTTACGCAGCCTATGCGCCAAGCGACCGTGCAACCTCTTCGTGCGCTTGGGGTGGTCGAGTCGAACGGAGAACGCTTCAACGCATTCAGCTGCACGCGCGAAGGGAAAGACTTCATCGACGCAGCTTGGGCCACCTTCAGGCCCCACAAGCGCTCGGTGCCCGACCATCTGGTTCTGTGGGCTACTGGCGTTCGCGATGATGTTACGAATTCCTGGGAACTGAGGAGAGCATTATCTCCACTTGAGCCCATGTCTCAAAACGCCAGTGAATTCCTGCGTGAGCGAATTGTTCAGGGCGGTGGCACCGAGGCTTCCCGGCGACGCAAGGCGCTCGAATGGGTTGAAGGCTTGCGCGACCGGAAGGGGCAGATCGAGTGGACGGAAAAACCGCCGATGCTGGACGAACTCCACTGGCGTGATCTCCACGCCGGTGCGCTCTTTTTCGCCGCGCGCGATGCCGCGATTAGTTTGTTGGACGCGATTGAATCCCATATCGACAACGCGGCGGACCGGCGTATGTCCATCGATGCCGCGCCCCCGGAAACCGTGGTCGAAAAAGTCAAGTCGTTACGGGACCATGCACGAGCTTTCCTCAACGGCAACTATGATCCTTCGCCCGCGGGGGAAGCGACGGCGTTTTGTAGTGAATGCACTGAGCAACTTGATGCTCGCCTTCTCGAAAAACTGCTTCTTCGTGAAGGCCATGTATTGCGCCAACGAGGGCGCGACATCGTGCCGGGCGTCGCCTTCCGAGGAAATCAGGCCAGCCCCTCTGACGCCGCGCGCAGCCCGGAAGAAGGCGGCGCTGAGGCGGATATAGGGCAACTCATCCCGTTGCCCGAAGGGATCTCGCACCGGGTCCGCAACCTTTTTTTACTGAATCTCGATTTCCGGAGTGAGTTGGGCAAATGGTTGACAGGACCGACTGACAACAATGGCGAAGGACAATGAGAAAGCTCGAACCGGCGTTCAAGCCGCTCTCGCTTGCTCAGCATTTTGAAGCCCCTGATGATTTTGTCGGCTGTTTCGGCTGGATCTGCGGCTATTCCGCGGATACTGTCTTTCTGGACGACGCACTGGAGCGGTTTACCCGCCGGATGCACGCTCAGCGAGCATATGAAGGGCGGATCGCCCTAGTGCTGATGCTCGACCCGAGCAACCCGCAAATCACGCCAAAGGAAGTGCCCGGCGCCATCCATTTGCCGCTACGCGGCCTACCGCCGTTCAGGCTTCTTCACGCCAAGTTGGCGCTCCTGGGCTTTCGTCATACATCGGATGCACGACAATGGCGAGTGCGCCTGATTGTCTCCACCGGTAACTGGACCCGCCAGACACTGGAAGACAGCCTCGATCTCGCCTGGCGTATCGATCTCTGCGACCAGGACCTGAAGTCGCAAGACGGCCTGGTTGCCCAAGCCGGTGCCGACCTCGGCGCAGCGTGGGGAATGATTGATTGGCTGCGGGGACGCTTTGACTTTCGGGTTTTGAAAGCCCGCGTTCCCGGCCGTCAGGATTTTGAATCTGAAGCGACTACCGTCGAGAGATGGATCGCAAAAGCGACCAAGCTTGGCGTAGACGTAGAGCCGCGATTTTTCGATAACCGAGGAGCTTCTCTCCTTGCCCGGTTACCGGACTTGGTGCGGACGCACGCCTCACAGTCAGCTCGAAATTATCTCGGCATGGGCTCCGGCTACTACGAATCGCCGGATCGTGCCAATAAGATACCACCAGTACTCAAGAGCATTGTCGATACCCTCCGGGATGCGCAACTCCTCGTTCGACAGCCCGAAATCGACATCTTCGTCAATCCCAAGGCGTGCCAGGCGGTGGCCGGTTCCGTGGCGTCTTTCAATAAGGCGGGCTGGATGGTGCGTGAAGCAGGCCAACCCGAATGGTTCAACGCGCAGCGATCATTGCACGCGAAATTCATTTTTAGCGCGAGCCACCGAGAAAATTCCGATTTTTGCAACGGTGCGTGGCTCTACCTGGGCTCGGGCAACCTTACCGGCCCCGGCTTCGCCAACGCGATGGCCTCACAAATCGGTAATCTTGAGGCCGGTGTCGTGGTCACGCCCGAATCGCTCCGGTGGCAGGCCGCCAGGGGCGTACCCCTCGAATCTGTCGTAACGAATCTCCTGCCGCTGCAATGGGAAACCGATTTCAGTCAAGAGCCAGGATCGCTCGCGCCGGGCAGTGAGATGCCGGACCCCGAGGTGTTGTACAGCGCAGCGCCGGTAGCCTATTTCTTCTGGATGGCAGAAGAAGATGCCAATTGGCTGCGGACCTCGGAGGAACTCTCGGAATCCTTCGATTTGCTGGACGACGCCGGTGACGCTTGCATTCGGGACCTCACTAACGGCTTTCCGTGGCGAGGACCGCGACCTCGGCAGGTACAAGTCCGCTGGTTTGTCAGCGGGCAGGAGCGCCGCGCATGGGTACCCGTGATCGATGAATTCGGGCGCGTCGCGGCGACGATATTGCCGCGCATCGATATTGATGAAGCATGGAATCAGCTCGCGGACTTTCCTATGCCGCCAGACGAGACGGAGTTGCTCGTGGATGCAGAGACTGAGCCGACCAATGACGCTCCTCAGGGCAGTTCAGGAGATGCCTACACGGCCAGCTACCCGGTGCGCCAAATGATGCAGCTGGTTGAGAACATCGCCGCCAAGCAAACATCGGTGTCCAAAGTTGATTGGGTGACTTGGTGCACACGGTTGGAGCAGTGCCTTGTTCAGGCGGCTGGCAGTACAATTCTTGAGGAGTTCCTGAAACTCGGTATCAACCCCCTTAGCCCCTTGTGGCATCCTTCCTTTCGACCGGCATTCGCAACGAGCTGGGAAACCGGCGAAGGTCTCCGCTATGAAAGCGTGCTCAAACGGGTGGAGACAGCTTGGAGTGTGGCAGGTCTGCCCGGATTTGGAGATCACGCATGAACCAGGTGTTCCAGGGGTGGGAAGCTGTGGCGGAGCTTCTCCTGCAGCGCGCCGCGTCACAAGAACAACTGGCCCTCAATAAGGGGGAGGCGGCCACCCGTTTGAACCCAGGCCAGCGCGCCAGCCTGCGTGCCATGGCTTCACGCATCCCGAGAAACGGCGTGGTGATCGCGGACGAGGTCGGCATGGGGAAAACGCGAATCGCGGTCGAACTGGCGCGTTGCGTGATTCAGAGCGGCGGGCGCGTGGCGATTCTCGTCCCGCCCGGCCTTGGCTATCAATGGCAGTCCGAATTGCGTGAGGGAGAAGTCCTTGATGTTCCGAATATTCTGCGCAGTCTTTCCTCCTACTTGGGTGCGTGGGCCGGCGATCCGCAGCCATGGTTCGCAAAACAGACGGTGATGGTGTCTCACGCGTTTACAAACTGGCGGCTTTCTTCCCAAGCCGCAGTTTGGCGATGGGCATTGGTGCCGGAACTCTACGCGCGTTGGCGCGAACTGTCTGACGGACGGCTTCCACGCGGCTATCACTGCAATGAGACCTTGGCTCATGGGTGGTTATGCGCCAATGTCGCCGTGAGTATCTTCGCCGCCTTGCCGAACAACCGTAGACATCCGATACGCCGCTTGCTTGAACGGTTTGAGGACGTTCAATGGCCGAGGCCTCTTGATGCAGCCGAATACGCAAAGTACGGAGCGCTGCGCCATTGGCTTGAACGCAGCGTCGGCATTGGCCTTGGCGTATTTGATCTGATTGTCACCGATGAGGCGCATAAGAGCCGTGGAACGGAGAGCGGTCTCTCCCGTTTGCTCGAAAGCGTCATCGTGCCGTCTGATACGGCTCGCAGGCTCGCCCTGACCGCCACTCCGGTGGAACTGGATGTTAGTCAATGGCACAGTACATTGAGTCGCCTCGGCCTGGATACCGCAACTCTGGCTCTGGTGCAGGAAGCGACCCGGCAGTATGCGGACGCTGTCAAGCGGCTGCGGCAGGCATGGCGGAGCAGCCCGGAGGCGCGCGCTGCCTACAAAGCCGCGGCCGCTCGTTTTCAAGATGTTTTGTCGCCTTATCTCCTTCGGCGTGACAAGAGAGAAGACCCCGATGTTTGCCGGTTTCACCGTCACTCCGGGTTGCCCATCAATGCGTACAGGAAAGAGACTGAGATTTTGGTCAAAACGGAGGAACTTTCGCTGGCTTGGCGGAAAGCAATCTGCGCCGCGGAGTCCTTGTCGGTCGTCACACGGGGGTTGGGCGATCCCGTAGCCAAGCGGCTTCGGCTGACTCTCGGAAACGGACATGGAATCGCCGCCTTGCTCGACCAGATCAAGCGCGCCGATGATGACCACGGGCAGGAACAATTCGACGGGGCCAATCCCCAGACCGAACCGAACGAGCACACGGGGAAAGCCGCTGATGTCAAACGCCAGGAACGCGCCGTGTGGTGGCTGAACGTTATCGGCCACGCCTTCGATACGGGCGGCGATGAGTCGCTCTTCGACCATCCCGCAATCACGAAGGCGGTCGAGACGATCGAAAAAGACGCTTTGAGCGGTGAAAAAGTGCTGGTTTTCGGACGCTTCACCCGACCGTTGCGCGCACTCGTCGATTTGTTGAACGCCCGCGAAATGCTGCGCCGCATCCAGAACGAGGAACCATGGCCCCAATCTAAAGTCCATGGAGACCGGGACGGTGATGCCGAGAGCAGCGAATGGCTCGCGGTACGTGCGGCGCACCGTCAACTTGGGAGTTCTCTCCAACTCGAAACGCTGGATGATACTCTGCGCATTCGCTACGAACGTGAACGTCAACGGCGCGAAGACTTTCGCGAGCGCTTGGTTCCCGAGATCGAACGGGGCTGGCAAGGAAAGGAAGCCGGAGTCTATCTAAAGGCGATTTTTGATGCCTTCAGGCGCTCGGCCGGCGCGACAGTTTCGGATGAAAGACCAGAAGAAAGCTCTCTCGCTCTCGTCGCCAGAGCGATGATGGAATTGTTAGAGCGCCCTGATGCCGACGCGACCGAGTATACACGCACCTTCTGCCAACTGATCGAAGCTGTCTGCGATAGGGATGATGCGGATAACGATGACGAAATCGACGCCGACGAAGCCGCCAGACAATGGGAAGAGATTAAATTGCGCTTGAAGGAGGAATACGCTCGCACCCAGGGAGGCTTCGCACGCTTGGTGTACGGAGGCACTCGCCAGGAATCCCGGCGCATGATTCAGCTTGCGTTTAATCGCGCAAAGAGCTTCCCGAGGATACTGGTTGCTCAGTCATTAGTTGGCCGAGAAGGCTTGAATTTGCATAAGGCCTGTCGGGTCGTGGTCTTGCTCCATCCAGAGTGGAATCCAGGTGTGGTCGAGCAGCAGATTGGAAGAGTGGATCGCGTGGACAGTCGCTGGTGCAACGAACTTAGGACGGCGCTCGACTCGGGGACCCCCGGCCCCGAACTGCCGCGGATTGAAGTCCGGCCCGTAGTATTCCGTGGCACCTACGACGAACACAATTGGAAGGTATTACGTGAGCGATGGGATAATTTGCGGGCGCAGTTGCACGGCGATGTGATTTCGCCAGAGTCCGCAGCCCTTAACACTGAGGACAAGGCGTTGTTCGATGAGATTTCCGGCGCAGCTCCGAACTTTTCACCGAGTCCGATCAATCGTGGTGCAAGCTATACTCCACCAATCGCGGCCGGAAACATCGCGCGCGACGCGCGCCAAACCGGCGTTGACGCGCTGGGAGATAGCTGACACGCTGTCCCTCAATGGTGCCCACGGGCCTGACGCCATAAACTGTCATCGCCCGCGCGATCGCTCCCGGCCCCGCTGCCGCGCGCGGATCACAGCCCTCTGTTCCGCTCGATCATTTCTCGAACGGTCTTGCACCGCGCCGCCTTATATCGTCCGAGCCGCCCCATTCACGCCTGTTGAGGGAAGGAACTCGATCGCTCCGGGTCCATTCTATTGAGTTCTGACAGCAAGACGGCTTGGGCCAAGTAGAGTGCAAGCTGAGAAAGAGACATGTAATGCTGCTGCGTTAAAGGTGACCCGGTCTGTTTATGGGGATTGCCGACATAGTGGTGCAAGTCACCTCGGCTCCAGACCAACAAGTGAATGATATTCTCCACGGAAACTTTCTTGTTCATCCGATTAAGGCGATCCGCGATGCCCACATCATCCCCCATTGGCTGTGGGATGCCTCGTTTGAGCCATTCCTGAACGGCGTTCGTGAGGACTGGACTCCGTTTGAACTCGGCCTCTACGGCTGGGTTCTTTGTCTTGCCATTGCCACAGAGCCCCTCTATAACAAAATAGAAATTAAAAAACGCGGAGATGTGCCGGTACACTCGAACATCATTAAGACCCTCGCGATAAAACGACAGCGTCGTCGTTAGTGAATGACACTGTTGCGCTCGGGCGATGAGCAGATCGACCTGTTCCGCGATGAAGTCCACGACAGGGTCATTAATTGCTGGCGTGATACTCCAAGCTTCGATCTTCAGCAGCGGCTTTTCCTCTTCAGATTCCGCCTCAAACACTGATTCAACGGTCGTCCAATGTATCCGTTCCAAATTGCCATAGAAACAAAGAAATGACTCCAGGGAATGGATAGCGGCCAACATCCGGGCGTGAAGGGCTTCGTCGCGGTTGACCTCAACCTTCAGCAGTTTCAGATCATGGTTGATTGTGTTTTCGTTCCGATATAGCGACGCATCCTGGCCGCCAATCGATAGACTGAGCCTCGCAAAAAAACCGGCGTCGTCCGGTGCGAGTTCCAAATCGAACTCTTCCCACTTCGTTGTCATGACTCCGGGCAGCCGGATTCTTGACGAGACAGGGCATTTTAAGCCGTATCGCATATCGCTGAAATCTCTCTTTCCGATGCGGGCCGCCCAAAGCGACTCCGCGATTCCATCCCTCAATCTCCGCAACCGGGCACGGCCCTTGTCGGTGAACACGCGGTCATGAAGAGCGCAGCGCAATCTGGTCTTCGGAATTCATGCTGAGAACGCGGACCGTCGTCCTGCCGGCGGCGGTCTTTCCGACCAGATGAATTCCGCGCCACTCAAAATGGTCGTCCCAATTTTGCCGCCGGGGATGGAACAGTTCGGTAACCTCGTTCGTTTGCGGATCGATGCCCGTCAGGTTCGGTCCCTTATGCAGGTTGCAATCAATACAGGCGAGGGCAAGGTTCTCGGGATCGTCAGCCCCGCCGTGAATCTTCGGGACGATATGCTCGATATGCAGTGCGGCCAGCGGCGAGTCGTCCTGACGCAAGTGACAATATTCGCAGGTATCATGGGCGCGTTCGCGGACCTGCGCTCTCGTCGTCGCTCCGACCATCGAGGGGCTGGATCAGCCGAGACTTAAAGCCTGCCGTTTAAGAACCGCGACAAACTTGTTTGCGCGAACGAAACCCGAATACTCTGCACGTTCCTCTTCCGTCAACTGGCCTTCTGTTGACTTTCGGGCCAGTTCTTCGATGCGGGCCTGAAGCTGTGGATGAGCGCGGAACCCGATGACAGCGTCTTTCTTGTCGGGCAATACAATCTCCATCAGGGGCCGAATCCCTTGTTCGAACGCGGCTGTTTCGGATGTCGCTCCCATAGGCTGAGGCCATTATACCGGCTCCAAGCGGAGAAGATCCGGACAGAGCGCCATTTTAGCGGACGTCGACCCGAAGATCCTGGCCGCAGGGGATTGGGAAAAAGCCAGCAGCGTTGAAGCCAGCCTCTATCAGTTCGCCAAGTCCACGAAATGGATCGGCTGCCCACTGCGAATAAGCAGTGTCGGCAAGCGCTTCGATCTCGCGGAATATCCGATCAGCGATTGGTTTCCACGGCGCAGCTGCGCCCGCGCCATCTACGAAGCCAAGGCGGGCTTGCGAGCCATTCGTTGCGAAATCAAAACGCGCGGCGGCGCGGCCGAGATTAGCAAAGAGGTCGGAGAAGTTCGTAACGGCCTGGCTCCAGAGGGACGGAAAATCAAGCTGGCGCAGCTTCCATCTCTGAATTAACAGGCGTAGCTGGCCATGCAGACCTGACAGGTGGATTGGGTCATTTGCAATAAACTCCTGGAGGTCATCGGCAGTCATATAACTCGCGGCAACGTGTTCCGCGGCAAACTCGCTCCAGGTCATCTCAGCAAGGTGGGCGCATATTCGTGGCCAATCATTTAGATTATGGGAGAGCCCGGGCTGCGGAAAACCGATCTGCAAGCCACGAACCAAGTCGTCGTGCACGTGGCCGAACTCGTGAATGACTGTTGCGCTCGCTACGGAGGAACCGCGAACGAGCCCGATGGCTATGCCGACAGGGAGAATTACAATCGACCGGGCAGAGTCCAAATCAGTACCCCAGGAGAAGTGCTTCCCTGCGGCACCCATTGAGACTCCAGCCTCCGGCAATCCGAGCTCGCGGTTCCAAAAATTTGCCGCCTCTGCAAGATCGGCGGTCACCAGGATCAAGCGAAGGGGCTGGAGAGCGAGGTCGCTTTCAGTGCTTACTCGATCAATCAGGCCCTGAAGAGCATCCGCGATAGCACTGGCCGAGTGCTCGCCGGTGCTGGCATTGAGCACGATGCGGACTCCGTGCGGGTATGCATCGATAAATTTCTTATCGATGTTGGCTTCGTCAACCTGTTCCAGCTGACCCATGGAGTTCATTTTCCCATGTTTCGCCTTTTCTGCTCCATCTCCCCGAATCCGCCGAACGGGTTAACGGCGCGACAGTTTCGCTCTTCGGTGGAGTAAGATGACGTTTTCGGGGAGGCACCGTACATTTGCGAACATTACTGCTGACTGGTGCTATCTGCGGGGCGCTTGCTCACGGCGCGCTGGCGGCCAAGCAGCCGGCCGAGATGAAGAAGGGATCGATCGTGGTCGTTAAGGTCCCGCTACAACTCTGGCACCCGGAGTCCGCCTCATTTTCAACCGGATCGCCCATCTATACGATCGATGCCGACACACTGAACACGCCGGACTGGCAGGCCACGGGACTCCCTTTTTTCGGAGAATTCGTCGTCACGAAGATATTCGAATTCAAACCCCTCTACAAACTGAAGTACACCGATGTTGAACTCCGCAACGACAAAGCGTGGGTCAAGCTACGCTTTCAGGCGGGCGCTGACATTCCGAAGGGCTTCGGGGAACTGACGTATAACGGCACATGGAGCGACTTCGAAAAAAGCGACAATTTCAAGACTGTCGTTTTTGGCCGCGTCGCGGCGAGAATTTTTGACGGGCCGCTGTCCGCCATTCCTGACGCTACGAAGCTTGCCCTTCTGCGAATCGCCGGGACCGGGTTGGCAACGGTGGCCTCGGAAACGTTCAAGGGAAAGCTGTATGTGACGTTTACATTCCCGATCTCGGGCACTGTATACAATTCGCTGAAACTGAACGAAAGCGCCAGGGTTGCGACGGTAGTCAACAGTCGGTTGGCAATGCTGAAGAGTCTCGCTGTTATCGCAGAAAGTGCTGGTGTTGAGGGCGTGAAACTACAAGAGAGTGTGCTATACCGAGATTTCTTGTCCGACCAGCGGAACAAGAGCGATGGTCTTCAGGTTTACGCACCCCTGCGAGCGATCACACAGTTTTCATCGGCCGATCTGACGAACCAGCAATTCGTCGATCTGTGCACCGTCATCGTTAATGACAACCGCGTCCAGGTAGTCCTCTCAAGCGCAGCGTAACGAGACATCAGTCAAGCAGCGAACCGCCGCGTTGGATCGGCTATCGTCCACGAGAACGATCTCGGCCCCGTTGACGCGCACGGATCGCCTCTCGCGCTCTGCCCTCCACCACTTCTCGAACCGTCTTGCACAGCGCTGCCTGATATCGCCCGAGCCAGCCACCCCAGCCTTCCTCACCAGGCGCGATGCCGCGTTTGATGCAATCCCGCGCGAGATCGCCGAGACGGAGGGGATTCGTCAACAACCGTTCCGCATCGCCCAGATCGAGGACATCAATCAGGCGGCGAGTGGCAGCCACCTTCTTCAGGCGAACGAATGAGTTCGTCCGCAGGTCGCCGCGGCTGCGTGCTTCTTCCATCTCTCGCGTATAGTGGACGAAATAGACCCTGGCATCCGTTCCTTCGAGCATCAGGTAGTTGCGGCCCGAGTTCTCGTCCTGCCCGTGAACGAGCACCCGGCCTTCCACAGATGTCATTGAGGCTGGATCGAGGACCTCGACCGGCAGGCGGTCGTCCGACATCAGCGCTCCGTGTGCCGCAAGTGTCCTCTGCCGGTCAGTCGTCCTCTGCATTGCCTGGAGAATCTGATCGAAATCCCGGCGCACCCGCCACGTGTTCGGCCCAGTCGATTCCGCCAGGCCCATCCGCTGTAGAACCGCGAGCCGCGCTGCCTCGTGCTGCGTGCGGATTCGGGCCTGTTCGTTCAACCCGGGTTGCTTCGGATTACGGACGACATCGAAATACGCCCCGCCGTCCTCGGATTCAAGCTGTGCGCTTTTGCCGATCCGCCGGTCAAGGGAAGTGAGACGCGCCTCCGTTATTTCGCGAAGCTCTGCTTCCTGCGCGTCTCGCTCCGTCCGGTAGCCGAGTTGCCGGGTGCACAAGTCGCCGGCGATCTCCCGGATGCCGCTTTGGATGTACTGTCGGTTCAGGTGCAATCCCTCGCCGTCGGCTTTGCGTCCCCGGAGTGCGATGTGAACATGTGGGTGCTCCGTATTGTGGTGTTCGACCGCTACCCATTCGAGTTCGGTCGCGAGGTCGTGCTCCATGTGCTGCACGAGGTCGCGTGTCACGCGGGACAGGTCCAATCGATCGCCGAATTCCGGCGAAACGATCAGCTTCCACAGCCGTTCGTCGCCCTCTGCCTGCCAGCGCTGAAGTGTCTCGGTCGGATCGATGCCATCACCGTCCCGGCTGAATCCGGCGCCGTTCGCGCCGCTATTGAATGTGGCGCTCTCGCGCGCCAGGTATCGTCCGTGTGCCTTCCACTGCCCGCGCGTCCGGTTGTTCAGGTATGTCACACGAACGGCGCAGCGCTGGTGGTACGCCGGTGTGCTTCGCGTTTTCCCGCCAGCGGCGGTGCGGTTGCCAGCATTTCGGCTTGTCCGGGCATAGTGCATCAGGAGACGGAATCCGCTGGACCATGCCGCGCCCTCATTCCGCCGTAACCGAGGTTTCGGCGGCCGCAGCCGGATTTCCCGCTCGTCGTCAGTTCGTGCCATGATCCACCAGATCCTGCATCGCGGAGCGTGCATCGCCGGACATCGAGCGACCGGCATTCTTCATGAGCTGGTCGTATCGGTCTCTCGCGCGGGCGATGGCCTGTGGCCTGGCATCGGACGGCGGTTCCGGCACACAGGTCAGCATCGTCTTGGCGAAGGTGTCCAGGAGCGCAAAGACGGCCTGCTGACTTCGGCCAACTCGGGAGATGTCCTTCGAAACGCGATCAAACCCTCCCGCTATTCGCTCTTCGGTTCCGGTCTGTTCCCGCCCTCCGTTCAGCTCGTTCCGGATCGCCGCGCGGACGAACGCACTGGGGCTCGCGTGGCCCCGCGTCCTCGCGGCCTCCTCGACCTTATGCTGCTCTTCTCGGCTGAGACGGACGGTAATTCTGGTGCCCCTGGCCGCTCCTGATCGTTCCTGCATAAAATTACCCCTTCACTTACTAAAGGCCTACCAGACGCACTTAGGGACGTAGAAAGTTTCTTGGGAGGTTGGAAGTCCGGATGATTTTGTACCGAAATCGCGGTGTCGGCCATTTGTCGGACACGGATCGATTTTCGTCCGACGGCGCAAATTCTTGACCGCGCGCCGCTTGCGCCGGGAAAAACACACCCGCGTCCGACAATTCCTTTATGTTCCACTACCGGTGTTTGCTGCCTCTGCGCGGAGGTGTGGTCTGACGGAGTTGTCGCAATCCGTCGTCATCTGTCGCAGAGCCTTCGAAATGTCGAAAATTGCCGCATACTGCCGTGAACTGTCGCAATCCGTCGCGAGCGTGCGGTTCTGAACACTGGGTGCAATTTTTCGAGCTTTCGCATTGGGCTTTTCCGCCTCGCCATTGCTTATTCAAGTAGAGGGCCTAATTTACACGCGACAGGCGAACCAACGAGAAATCGTTTAGGCGTCCCGAATGGCTTTTCAGATTCCCTTGGTTATTGAGAGGGCCATTTCCCGCTCGGGCGAATGAACAAGAATTTGCGTTCGCCCGTCCCGAAGTGCCTTTGGCAGGCCCTTAGTACTTAGAGGGTATTTTTCTGTCCGGCGTACACGAAGCAGAAAATCCGCTCGACTGGATCGCCCGCGTGCGCTCCCGTCTCGCGCTGCGCTGCGCGGAAAAGCCCGCTACCAAGGCCGGTCAGATCAAGGCGCTCTGGCCGGAGATCGATGCCGCCCTTGAGAGAGGACAAAGCATGAAAAGCATTCGGAAATGGCTGGAAGATGAGGCAGGACTCCGGCTCGGCATCACCAGCCTGACTTCGTATATCAGTCGTATCCGCCGACGCGAGGCGGCAGCGAAGCGCGGTTCTGAAGCCTCGGTCGGACAATTCGTTCACCCTCGCACCGAACTGACTCCGCCATTGCCGTCGCCACGTGGCCCCCTCTCGATTCGGGCCACCGCTCAAGCAGCACCCGCAAAGCGAGATGACCCGCTGGCGCAGGCAATGAGCGTTTTATCGAAGCCCAGGCTGGATATCCGCAAAATCCACAACGATGGCGATCCAGAAGGCAGAAATCTGATTTGACGGAAAGGAAATCATCATGGCTAAAAGCAATACGAACGGAAACGAAGCAGGCGTGACAAACGGCTGCGCAATCACTCCCACCATTCACCTGGTTCTCCAGGGCAAGGGCGGCGTCGGCAAGACTGTTGTCGCCGGATGGCTCGCCGAGTTCCTGATACACCGAGGACAGCCTGTGCATTGCATCGACGGAGATCCCGTCAATCGCTCACTCGCCCAATACAAGGCTCTCCCGGTGGATAAGCTCGATCTCGTGAACCAGGACGGCGTAGTCATGCGTTCCCGCTACGACGCGCTGGTTGACCGCTTCGTGAACGAGGAGGCAGTGTTCGTGGTCGACAATGGCGCGACTGCGTTCCTGCCGTTTTGGACCTACGTTGTCGAATCGAATATTCCAGCGGTCCTCCGCGAAGCGGGACGGCGCGTCTATGTGCATATTCCGATCAGCGGCGGAGAAATGTTGAATGACACGCTTCTCGGATTCAAGACGATTGCAGAAACCGCCGCGGAGAACAGCCTCGTCGTCTGGATCAACGAATATTTCGGCCCGGTCGCACGCGACGGCAAAACGTTCGATCAGATGCAGGTGTATCTCGACAACCGCGAGAAGGTTCTGACCTCGGTCGGCATCCCTCAAAGGGCGCCAGACACGTTCGGCGAGAACATTCGCAGGATGCGCGAAATGAAGCTGACATTCAAAGAGGCAGCCGGGATGGCACCCGGCTTCTGGCTGGTGGAAAAGCAGCGCCTGTGCATGGTGCGCCGGGAATTGTTCGAGCAACTTGAACAGACGCCGTTTGCGTGAGGGCGCACCGGCATGACAACCCGCGTTGGTGAAACCCATGGCAGGCCAAGCAATCGCACCTGCGCCATTTGACGTGCAAGGTCCTCAAACCGGCGAAGTGCTGCAGAGGGTTCTTTTCGATCTCGGCGTCGAACCGAGCATGACGGTCAACGAAGCTGCGGCCGTCTTACGGTGGTCCTATTGGAAAGCGCGCAGATACTTCAGTCAAGTGGAAGGCATTTGCGTTTCGTACCAGCCCAAGCGGTATAAACGGCCCTACAGAACGTTTACGATCCCATTGAGTGTATTCGCCAGGGAATGGCAGAAGATGACGGGCCGTGAGCCAGAGTCCACGGAGATAATTCACCGGCGGATTGCCCTCGCGGGTCAGCAATGAAAGGTGTTGCTACCAGATTGTCTGTACCTGCGACGCACGGATTTTTCGGTCGCGGCTGATCAACGGAACTCGGAGTGCCAAGGCGGTGGCGGCGACGATTCTGTCGGGCAAATCCGGCACTTCGGTTCTCTGGACGAGTTGCAGCGCCTCTGCCACCAGCCGGTCGAGCGGAACGAGCGTACATGGACCTGAGGGATCGTCCAATGCCTCGACCAAGGCCTCACGCGCAGCAGAAGGCAATCGGCCTTTCTCGGCAAGGTAGGTCAATTCGACCAGGCAGATCGACGGAATGTGGATAAGATCGCCGCCGGTGGTCGCAGCTGTTAACGCTGCATGACCCGCCGACGACAGCCGAGAATCTCGCGACAGATACCAGACGATGGTGTGGGTATCGGCAACGACACCCGGCATCAGATATCTTCCCTGGGGAAGTTACGCCACATCTCACGCTGATTCTCATCGATTTCTTCAGCCGACAGTGAAATCCCCAGGTGGGCCCACAAGCCTTCGATGCTCCGGAACGGAGGCTTTTTGGCGCTCTCGGCCTGAAGACGCGAAGCGTAATCGAAAAGCTCGCGCTGTTTATGCGGCGGCAGTTCGTGCATTATTTCCTGAATGGCCTGTTCAAGAGACATCGTGGAACCCTTCAAACATTATCCGTCTTTCAACTCCGGGCCGCAGGAACACTGATTACATCCGCGTCCCACGTCCGGCGTCGGGCATCGATCGCCTTTTCCATTCTCTTCTTCGTAAGAGCGACGTAGTATTTCTCGGTCGTCTTACGCGATTTATGCCCGAGCAGCAACTGAACGTCTTCGAGCGACCCGCCGCCCTCAAGCACCTCAATGGCAAGCGTATCGCGCCATTCGTGAGTGCGCTTTCCTTCGATGCCGGCCTCTACGTAAAGCTGCCGCATCTTTTCCGACCAATCATTGACAGCGGTTTTGATCGTCGAAGTGCCCGTCCAGAAAAAGTACTCAGCGCTCTTCGGCTGAAGCTTGCCGATCAGATCGATCACGACAGGCGGGAGAGGCACGAATACCGGCTGCTCGTTCTTCTCCTGGCTCATGATCATCAGGCCATCTTCGCGCACGGCGTCGGTTCGCAGCGTCACCACATCGACCAGGCGCAGTCCGCTGTACCTCTGAATCAGCACAAATGCCCTCACGGACTCCGCGATGTGCGGGAAGGCGCGCGGGATCGCGTCAAGGATGCTTTGCTTCTCCTCCGCCGTCTTCTTCTTCACTTCGATCTTCGGCGTCCTGACCGAAAGCAGGAGCTCTGCAGGGTTCTCGGGAATCCACCGGAGTTCGCGCGTGCGCCGGAAAAACATTTTCAGGAACTCCTGGTTCTTCTGCTTGCCGAGCTGGCTCTTTTGCTGGCGCACCAGTTCGCCAGTTTCGCGATTCTTACGCAATCGGCCCAGCCATGTTTCCTGAAAGGCCGACAAGTGCTCGGTCTTCACATCCTTCAGATACACGATGCCGCGATCTTTCAGAAACGGTGTGAGCGGCTTCAGAATCCCGCCGATTTTCTGAATCGTCAGGTTCGTGCTTTCTTTGCTCGCGTCGAGTGTGCCGCGCTTCTCCGCGAGGTAGTCGTGGATGGCCTGTTCGACGCTCTTGAATGTATTCGGATCAGGAGTCCGGCCTCCGGTTGACAGGAATTGGACAGTCCACTGCTCAACCAGTTCCTCTGCGGCGAGTTTCTCCCGCACTCCGAGTTTGCTCAACGAGCCGTTGAACTCGAACGGAGCGACACCGGGATCAGGATGCCGGACCTGGAGCCTTGCGTAGATTGGACAGCCGCAGCCAAAGGTCAGCCTGGCGGGAAGACGCGTCGGCTTTTTGGGGTTCGGCGAGGCGTACCGGCAGTCATTCCGGTGCCTCACGTAGATGTCGCGCACATCCCAACTGTAGCGCAAACTCGCTACAGTTGGAAGCCGCTCTGCGCAACCTACGTATTATCAGTTACTTGAACTGGCGGAGGAAGAGGGATTCGAACCCCCGAGAGCCTTTCGACTCTAACGGTTTTCAAGACCGGCGCATTCAACCGCTCTGCCATTCCTCCATTACTATCTTAAACTCTCTGC
This sequence comes from uncultured Acidobacteriia bacterium, assembly GCA_903825445.1. Lineage (GTDB taxonomy): Bacteria > Acidobacteriota > Terriglobia > Bryobacterales > Bryobacteraceae > BOG-234. Next base: position 98,776 of record CAIKAS010000268.1, on the reverse strand, counting down.
GGCTTCCGCGTTGACTCGCCGTTTCAAACCGGATCACGCGCTGTTTCACCTCACCGGCTACGTTCCCCAAAAAAGTCCCTGGCTCTACTAATTCAGATACTCCGCATTCCGAGTCCCTCTTCGGTCCAAATTCCACCATCTCTCTTAAAGCATGTCGATCAAAACCCGATAAGCACTCCAGCGACAGATGTAACCGCTGCTGTTGGGCGCTGTCGTCAACAATCCACAACGAAAAGGAAGGTCCACTATGGACACCTCGCTATTTAGAACACGGCGAACAAAAGCAGGACATTACGCCTCACACCTCTTTCCTCTATTGGTGGCGTTGACCGCAGGGCCTGGCATGCTGAAAGCTACCAACCTCCTGGCAACATTCAACGGCAGTGGAGGAAGCGCGACAACCATCACCTCGGTCAGCCTGACCTGCAACACCTCCACCGGTCCCGGCGCGGCGGCGACGGTATGGGTCAGGCCCACCCCTGCGCTGACAGGAACGAATCAAATCATCGTTTCGGCTGGCGCACTTAGTGGCACTGGTGCTGCGAACGCTTTGATCACAGCTCCTGGCAGTCAGGTTCTCAACGCGGGCAACTCGGCAACGGGAATTGTTTATACGATCAGCCTGGCGGCGACACCGTCAGTCGGTTGTGTAGGCCTGGGAACGGCAATCAATGCGACGTTCAACTTTGCGCACATCGTGGGTACAGTGGCAGTTCCGAACTTGAGCAGCACGCCTGTCGTGGATATTGGCATTACGGTAGCGTCGACTCTGACGGCATCAACCTCGGGCCTTTCTATCCCGAGCACGATCAACGTAACGTGCGTGAAAAACGGAAGCAACTACTATCCGGGAGCGGCGCAAACCGTCACAGTGTCCTCTACGGCCACTGGTGGTACGCCGTTCAGTTACGACGGCAGCGGCGGCAACTTAGTCGCGGCCTGGCTGACACTGAATCCGGTTGGACCATCGGGGACGGCAACGGCCGGTACTCCTATCACCTTCACAGTGGTCGCCGCCGCCGGATGCGATGCGCTGCCCAGCACACTGAACAGCAACACGGCAACTACTACAATTCATCTTCTGAATGCCCCTGCGGCAGAACAAGTCATCACGGTGACTTTGACCGTTTCCGCACCGTCGGCATCGGCCCTGGTGGTGAGTCCGTCATCGGTCACCGTGACGTGCGCCAAGAGCGGGGCTAACTACTATCCGAGCTACCCACAGACCTTGGCGGTAACGGCGGCACCTTCCACCGCATTCACGGTCGATACCGCCACCAATCCGTATGCGACCTGGCTGACAGTGAACCCGACTACTGGCGGCACAGCGAGCACAACAGCCGTCCAGTTCACAGTCCAGGCTGCGCCCGGATGCGGCGGCTTCGCCCTTAACAGCAGCACAACGACGACGGTACATCTGCTGAATGCTCCAGCAACCGATAAAGTCTTCTCGGTGACCCTGCAGGTCGTTCCGGTCAGCATCCTGACCGCAAACCCCAATCCCGCATCGCTCACATATGTGAAAGGTTCCGGCACTGCCGGGTACGTGAATGTCGCGATCGCCTCGTCCTCGAACGCCGTTCCCACACCGTTCTTCACAGTGAACACCGCGACTCTCCCAATCTGGCTGCGGCTCGATTCAAGCAGCGGCATGGCGCCGCAGAGCCTTCGTTTCAGTTCGACAACCATTGCCGACACGCTGGCGCCCGGTACGTACACCGCCTCGGTGGTTGTCAGCGTTTCAGGCTACGGCGATCTTGACTTGCCCGTCAGTATGCTGTTGACGAACAAATCACCACAACTCACGGTGGAAGCGCCTCCCGCGGGCGAGATATGTTCCCCCGCGTCCGCAACCACGTTCTGCATTCCATGGGTAATTGGTCAGGGTTTACCCACGCCCTCCATCACGGCGATCTCGACGGACACACCTGTCTCCTACACGGCAACCACGGGTGGATTGCTTGCGCCCGTCATTCCGACAAACCAGCTGAGCGGCCTGGCCTACAGCTTTGGCACGCCGATCAACATATCTTTCAACCCTCAGGCATTTGCGGCGGCGCAGCCAGGTAATATCCTGACCGGTACCGTGACTTTGACATGGGGTAATCCTGTTTCCACCGTCGTGGTGACCTTTGACGTAACGGTGCAATCGCCTGGAGCGACCATTAGTTCGGCCAGTCCAGCGAGTCTGCCTGTGTCAGTTTCAGGCTCAACGTATACGGTTGCCCTGACCGGAACCGGATTCGTCACTGGTACAAATCCCAGCCAGGCCACCCGTGTCGGAGTGGTGACTACGAACGGGTCCCCGATGACGTTTGACACTAACATTCAGACCAACATCATAAATCAATCCAACATTACCCTCACCATCACGGTGCCGAGCAGCGCGGACGCAGCCATTCCATTTGCGGGTGGACCCTTTAACATCGGCGTCTGCAATCCCGTAGCCGGAAGCTGCACTACCGCCACCAGCCAGGCGACCCTCACCATCGGTACCAATCCGATCATTCAGGCCGTGACGAGTTCTTCCTCGCTGCTACAGAACCAGAGTGTCTCCATCGCACCTTACGACATGATTAGCATCTTCGGTGCGAACTTCTGCCCCAATTGCACCTCCACACAGGTCTTGACGGGAACTCCCGACCCGGTCACGCTGACTTATCAGACGGCGTTGCCCTTCGATGGCTCTCATTCGCTCAGTATCCGGTTTCAAAACCATAGCGGCAACGCCTTCATCGCCAACGCCCCGATCCTTTTTGCCACCAACGGGCAGATCAACCTGATGGTGCCGAGCGGCGTGACGGCGTCCGGTGCGGTCGACATCTTCGTCAGCTATGGCAGTGGCAACTTCGGCAGCAATACGCAGAAGACCAGTGCGGCTTTCACCGCGACTATCGTGCCGACAGATCCCGGCATCTTCACCATCGGGGCCGACGGCCAGGGCAGCGGCGCGGCACTCGACATGAACTACAACCTGATCAGCGCCACCAACCCCGCGGGGATCCGGACCGGGGCTAACAACTCCGACATCATCTCGCTCTATATGACGGGCCTGGGCGCTCCGGACGATACCAACCTGGCGAGTAATACCACTGCGGCCGTAGATGCGGGCTTTGTCTATTACGCGGATTGTGTATCTACATCCTCTTATCTGACGTCGTTTAACGCTGCACAGATCGGCTTGCCTATCGCCACGCTGGACGGCACCCTGATAATTCCCTCTGTACTCAATACAGGCCGTTTGGTGCCGTGCATTTCCACCCTGAGTGCCGATGTGCCTACGGTAAGTATCGGCGGCGCTACGGCTGTCGTGAAGTACGCCGGCTGGGTTCCCGGCACAATTGCAGGCCTCTACCAGGTCAACATACAGTTGCCGATCAATACGCCAGCTTCATTCACAACGGAATCGGGCCTGACGTTACAGAGTATTACAGCTCCCGTCCAGCTGCCGATTACTCTGACGTCAAACACCGTTAATACCCAATCGGGCGTCAGCCTGTGGGTCGCGCCGCGATTGCTGGTAACGGGTCCGAGCAGCCTTGTCGTCAGCACTGTTAACATTCCGAACACAGTATCGGCTACAGTTGGTGTCTCATTGCCTCCTTCACATAACGTCCTGACGGCGACTGGCGGCACGGGCAACAACCCGACGTTTGCGGTGACCTCCGGCTTATTGCCTGCGGGGCTCAGCATCGGCGCCACTACCGGCCTGATCAGCGGCGTTCCGGCCGCCGGAACCGCCGGAACCTACACGGTTACCGTTACGGCTGCCGACGCGGCCAATGTGCCGGTCACGGGTTCGGTCACTTTTGTGGTGACTGTAGCCGGTGGCCTCTTCATGACCAACACGGTACCGTCAATGTCGACCTTTGGCACGGCCAATGCCAGCGTGGCGACCGTCACCGCCACGGGCGGCATTTATCCGTATATCTACACTGTGGCGATTCCAAGTCACTCACTGCCGGCAGGTTTGGCGATTAATGCCTTCAGCGGCGTGATCAGCACCACCACTTTGACACCAGCCGGATCTTACAATCTGGCGGTATCCGCCCTCGATTCGACCACCGGAACGCAACTGGCAGGCCTCGCTCTCTTCACCAACGTGGTGAATCTGGATGTTGTCGCTAACGGCCTGACCGCCGGTGCCAACGGTGTGGCAAGCACAATCGCCACCATCGCCGCAACCGGAAACACCGGAACGGTTACATACGCTCTGGATCCGACCACGGCAGCTCTGTCATGGGTAACCTTTGACACGAGCACTGGAATTCTGGCGGTCACCACCGGGTCTCAGACCTACACTCATGCCGTCACCGTCACCGCGACGGACGGAACGGCTCCGACCGACGCTGCGGCGTCGGGTACGGGATCGGTTACGTTCACCATGGTGGTCAACTAAACCCTGCCTGTACCGTCGGGCAAATCAGAAACGGCGGCGGGAGGCTAACTCCCGCCGCCGTTTTTTGTGCGAACCAGTACCATGCGGCGAAAAATCCGGTCATGAGTACGTTATAGAATAAAGGAGTCCCGTTTTCACGCCGGACAATCTGTCCGGTGCAACCGAATATCATGTTTGCGCCCTCATTACCTGCGCTCTTATTAGTTTCCACGTTCACGCGGATCTCGCGCGGCATGTTCGACGATACCTTCGCCGGCATCCATCAACTGGCCTGGTTCGACTGGGCGATCCTTATCCCTTATTTCGGCATCCTGGGAATCCTCTCCATTTACGGGATGCACCGTTTCGATACCATCCACACCTATTTCAAGCACCGCAAAAAAGCCACGGGCGAGCCGCCTCTGAAGTTCGCGCAACTCCCCAGAGTCACCATTCAGCTGCCGCTTTATAACGAGCGGTACGTGCTGGAACGGCTCATCGACGAAACGGTCAAGGTAGAGTACCCGCGGGAATTGCTGCAGATACAGGTTCTCGACGATTCGACTGACGATACGCACTCCTTCGCCGAAGCGCTTTGCGAGCGTTACCGCAATATCGGGCACCCGATCCAGTATCTGCACCGCACGAACCGCGAGGGCTTTAAGGCAGGCGCGCTGCAGGAAGGTCTGAAAAGCGCCACCGGCGAATTTGTCGCCGTGTTTGATGCCGATTTCATTCCGCCGGTCGATTTTCTTCTCCGCACGATTCATCATTTTGCCGATCCCAAGGTCGGGGTAGTGCAAACGCGGTGGAGCTATCTCAACAAGGGCTTCAATTTCCTCACAGAGGTCGAGGCCATCCTGCTGGACGGGCATTTCATTCTCGAACACGGTGCTCGTTCCCGCGCAGGCTACTTCTTCAATTTCAATGGCACCGCCGGCATTCTCCGGCGCACGATGATCGACGATGCCGGCGGGTGGCAGCATGACACGCTGACCGAGGATTCCGATCTCAGTTACCGCGCACAGCTGAAAGGCTGGAAGTTCGTTTACCTGCCGGATCTCGATTGCCCGTCCGAACTGCCGGTAGAGATCCACGGTTTTCAGGTGCAGCAATTCCGTTGGGCCAAGGGCCTCACGCAGTGCGCAAAAAAGCTCTTGCCGGGAATTGTGCGATCGAAGATTCCTTTCCGGGTGAAAGCGGAAGCGTTCATGCACCTGACGCCGAATCTGTCGTACCCGTTAATGATTATCATTTCGGCACTGATGCTGCCGGTGATGATCGTACGCTTCTACATGGGCGTCTGGCAGATGATGTTGCTGGATTTTCCGCTCATAGTGGCATCGTTCTGGTCTATCTCAGCGTTTTATGTGATCGCGCAAAGGGAACTGCACCCGAAGAACTGGAAGCGCACGTTCCTTTTTCTCCCGATGCTGATGGCGGTTGGCGTGGGTCTGACTCTGATCAATACGCGCGCCGTGCTCGAGGCGCTGTTCGGCGTTCAGAGCGGATTCGTGAGAACACCGAAATACGCAATTGAAGGAAACCAGCAAAAGCGGATGGCCGTGAAAAAGTACAAGAGCCGCAGTGGCTGGCTTCCGTACTTTGAACTGGCGTGCGGCACGTACTTCCTCTATATGTGCGTGTTTGCGATCTCAACCTATAACTTCCCGTCTCTGCCGTTCCTGGGGCTCTTCGTAGGCGGATATTACTGGGCTGGTTTCGGCACTCTGTACCAGGAACACCAGGATCGCAAGCGTTATAACCGGCAACACCAGCTGGCATTTGAAGCCGCAGGTTAGACCGTCGGGACGCCAAACCCTGACAGGCGACTCCAGCGCTGCCATCCATGGAAAACGAACCTATTCTCACGGCGGCCATGATCCGCGAGGCCGCCGAGCGCATCCGCCCTCTGGCGCGCCGCACGCCCGTGATGACTTCGAACAGCGTGGACGAGCGCGCCGGTGTCAGCCTGTTTTTGAAATGCGAGAATTTTCAACGCGGCGGCGCATTCAAGATTCGCGGCGCGTCGAATATGATCCTTTCGCTCACCCCCGACGAGGTCAGGCGGGGAGTGGTGGCCTTCTCCTCGGGTAACCATGCGCAGGGCGTAGCAATCGCGGCCAAATACGTCGGTGCAGCGGCAACAATTGTGATGCCGGAGGATGCCCCCAAATCGAAAATGGATCCCACGCGGGCACTTGGCGCCAGGATTGTGACGTATGACCGACTACGCGACGACCGGGAGGTTATTGCCGCCCGAGTGATGGCGGAAACAGGCGGCGTGCTGGTGCCACCGTACGATCATCCACTGATTATGGCTGGCCAGGGTACGGCTGCGCTGGAATTGCTGGAAGAAGTTCCCGATCTGGACGCGCTGATCGTTTGTGTTGGCGGTGGCGGGATGGCATCCGGCTGTTCCACCATAGCCAAAGCCATGCGGCCGGGCATTCGGGTCTTCGGTGTGGAGCCGGAATTGGGCAACGATGTTTGGCTCTCCTTCCGGAAGGGCGAGCGGGTTTCCATCCCGCCACCGGAGACGATTGCCGACGGCCTGCGCACTCTTTCACCTGGAAAGTTAACGTTTCCGATCCTGAAGAAGAATCTCGAAAGTGTACTGCTCGTGAGTGAGAACCAGATTCGCGCCGCAGTCAGGTTCCTCATGGAGCGAGTGAAGATCGTGGCAGAGCCGAGCGGCGCGGTTGGCGTCGCGGCGGCGATGTTCGGCAAGCTGCCGACAGGGATACGCCGTGCTGGTGTTATTATTTCCGGCGGGAATATCGACCCCGACTTTTTGAAGACTCTGTACCGCGAAACTACGCTGTTAAACTGAAAGTGCCTCGTTTCTCCCACTCCAGCATGCTTGCCGCGCCAACCATATCTGAGGAAATTCTCGACCTGAAACGGGATCGCCGCGCGATCCTGCTTGCTCACCATTATCAGGAGCCGGAAATTCAGGAAATCGCGGATGTGGTGGGGGATAGCCTGGAACTGGCGCGAAAAGCCCTGAAATACGAGGGAGACGTAATCGCGTTCTGCGGCGTTTGGTTCATGGCGGAAACGGCGAAGGTGCTGAATCCGACGCGAATCGTGGTGGCGCCAGACCAGGACGCAGGCTGCAGCCTGGTCGACAGCTGCAAGGCCGACGACGTTCGGGAATACCGTCGGCGCAATCCCGACCACGTGATCGTCAGCTATATCAATACATCGGTTGAGGTTAAGGCCGAAAGCGATATCCTTTGCACGAGCCGCAATGCGGTGAAAATCGTTAATTCCATTCCGCGCGAGAAGACTGTCTTATTTTTGCCCGACCGGAACCTGGGCGCATGGGTGCAACGCGAGACGGGCCGGGAAAACATGAAGATCTGGCAGGGGTCGTGCATTGTGCACAACACCTTTCCATCCCGTCGTCTGCTGGATGCGAAAGTGAGATTTCCCGAAGCTGAAGTCGTGGCGCACCCGGAATGCCCGGAGGCAGTGCTGCGGCATGCCGATTTCGTTGGATCCACTTCCGCCATCATTGAGCACTGCGCGGGCAGTGCTTCCCGTGAGTTCATCGTAATGACCGAGAGCGGCGTAAACTATTCGCTCGAGCGCGCCGCGCCGGGCAAACGCTTCCATTACGTGGCCAACGAGAACTGCAATTGCAGCGAGTGTCCGTTCATGCGGCTCAATACACTCGAAAAATTGCGGGATGCGCTGATGAACCTGACCCCCCGCGTTGAACTGTCGCCCGAACTCATGCGCCGCGCGCTGGTGCCGCTGGAGCGTATGCTGGCAGTAGGGTGATCGCTCCTCTGATCGACAGTTTCGGCCGCGTGCACGACAATCTCAGGATCAGTGTCACCGATCGCTGCAACATCCGTTGTTTCTACTGCATGCCGGAAGAGGGCGCGCAGTACATGGATCGCGCTGAGATTTTGACGTTTGAGGAAATCGAGCGATTTGTCCGTGCGGCAGTGCCGCTGGGTATTACCAAATTGCGGCTGACAGGCGGAGAACCTCTGCTGCGGCGAGACCTTCCGCTGTTGATTGAACGCCTCGCGGCAATCCCGGGCATCCGCGACATAGCTCTCACGACGAACGCCGTGCTGCTCGGAAAACATGCGGCTGATCTTTACGGTGCCGGCCTGAGGCGGCTCAATATCCACCTGGATACCCTCGACCGGGCGCGTTTCGAACAAATCACGCGGCGCGACGACCTGACGAAGGTGCTGGCAGGAATCGACGCCGCCGTGGACGCGGGCTTCGAAAACATCAAGCTCAACATCGTGGCGGTCAAAGGGCTGGTAGAACCTGACATCGTGCCGATGGCGCTTTACTGCCGTGAACGCGGATTCGAGCCCCGCTATATTGAGTTCATGCCCCTTGATGCTCAATCGCTCTGGGGACGCAGCCGGGTGCTGACCGCTGACGAGATCATCGCCGTTGTCTCTCGGGAGGTCGCGCCGCTCAGGGCTGTGCCGGATGCCGACCCTCGTGCGCCAGCAACCGAGTACGAGTACAGCGATGGCGGCGGGAGGGTTGGCTTCATTGCCTCGGTCAGCAAGCCTTTCTGTATGAACTGCAACCGGATCCGGCTGACCTCCGACGGCAAACTGCGCTATTGTCTCTTCGCGATTGAGGAGACGGATGTCAGGGGGCTGCTGAGATCAGACGCATCGAACGAAGAGATCGTGGCTGTGATCCGCGGGAACGTGGCGGCGAAGTGGGTAGGTCACGAGATCAATTCCCCGCAGTTCGTCGCGCCACCCCGGCCGATGTATTCGATCGGCGGCTAACTATTTTCCCGATTTTCATGCCTTGCTTCCCCTTTGCGCGCTATCTTTGTGAAAGAGAAGGCAGGTAGCCCCGTTTGCTGGCTGCTTCCGCTTTGACCGCGTCTATCGCGGACAAGGAAATTCCGGAGCCCGGCAGGCTCGACCGGCTGGTTCCAGGGGACCTAAATCCATGACAACACAAGAAGTTTGCCACAAGATCCGAGAAGTTGGAATCGTTCCGGCTATTCGCGTCGGTTCGTCGGAGGATGCTTTCTTCGCAGCCGAAACGGTAATCGGTGCCGGAATACCCGTCATTGAAATCACCATGACAGTGCCAGGCGCCCTCGATATAGTCGCCGGGTTGAGAGCACGCCATCCGGACGCGATCGTGGGGGCGGGGACGGTGCTGGATGCCACAGCGGCTGAAAAATGCCTTAAGGCGGGTGCGCTTTTCATCACCAGTCCGGGATTCGACAAGAGCATCGTGGAGGCGACGAAGAGTGCCAGAGTTGCGGCCATCCCGGGGGCACTGACTCCCACTGAGGTTATGGCGGCGCTGCGGGCGGGCGCGGATATGATCAAGATTTTCCCTTGTTCGCAGGTAGGGGGGGCGACATACCTAAAGGCTTTGCGGGCGCCTTTTCCGCACGTGTCGTTTATCGCCTCGGGCGGAGTCAACCAGCAGACGGCGGCAAACTTTATTGAAGCTGGAGCCGCAGCATTGGGTATCCGCGAGGATCTGATTCCTCACGGCGCCATCGTTTCACGCAAGGCAGACTGGATCCGGGAACTTTCGCACCGGTTTCTGGGCATGGTTCAGCGCGCGCGCGCCGCGAAGGTCTAAGGTCTGCAGGAACTTTTAAGCCCGGCGCGTCGCGAAAAACCCCTGCAACAGCGCGGTTGCCTCCGCCCCCAGAACGCCTTCCACAACTTCCACGCGATGATTCAGCAAAGGTGAGTCCGCGATTTGGAACTTACTGCGCACGCCGCCAAAGCGCAGATCGCGCGCGCCGAATACCAGCTTTTTCACGCGAGCCGCAACTATCGCGCCAGCACACATGGGGCAGGGTTCCAGAGTGCAATATAGAGTGGCGTCTTGGAGGCGGTAGTTGCCGGACGTTAGAGCGGCCTGGCGCAACGCCAGCATTTCCGCATGTGCGGTAGGGTCGAGCAATTCGATGGGCGAGTTGCGGGCCTCGCCGAGAATGGTGCCTGCCTCACCATCCGCATCTCTAGCCACAATCACGCACCCGACCGGGACTTCGCCGGCAGATTCCGCTTCGCGTGCCAGGTCCATTGCGCGGCGCATCCATTTCTCATGAAGGGCGGACTGTGGAGAATCTGACGACATGACGATATTCACTCATTCGGCAAACACGCGATTCGGCCGACTGGTTACTCCAGAATAGAATAAGAGGCACGCACCAACCCAAAAACCATGGCTGAACTCGAAGTACACACAGAATCCGAAGGATCCGATCCGTTTGGCAAGAAGATCGGCATTGTGGCATCCGTCATCGCGGTGCTGCTTGCCGTCGTTACCATCGTTTCGCACCGTGCCCACACCGACGCAGTGCTGATGAAGTCAGAAGCCAACGACAAATGGTCCTACTATCAGTCGAAGCGGATCAAATTCCATAGCCTGGAACTGGGAGAAGACCTTGTAAATGTCCTGGGCGGCAAGACCGCCGAGTCCGAGAAAATGCTCGCCAAATACGGCGAACAGAAGAAGAAGTACGAACGCGATTCCGACGTGGCGCAGGAAGCTGCGAAGGATCAGGACAAGGAAGCCGCGCAAGTGGAGGCCCGGGCGCTGCGTTATGATTTCGGCGAAGGGCTGCTGGAAATTGGCCTGGTGTTGACTTCGCTTTATTTCATATCGCGGTCGAAGCTGTTTCCAGTAATGGGCGCCATAAGTTCCCTGTTAGGGGTCGGGATCGCGGTGTCCGGCTACCTGCTGTAAAACCAGGTCAGACTGGCCTTCCACGGACGGCCTTTAGTGCAAACTGCCCCTTAAGGACGGCGCATTGTCGGAAGCGGGGAACTCTGGCTGCGATTGGGCTGCTGGCCGGGATTATCGCCGTAGTGGCCAGGAGCACTGCCGCCAAAGTTCACTTCATCCGCGGCAAAGGTCAGTGGCCGGTCCAGGATCATTTCGATCGTGCTGCCCTTCGTGAGCTGAGCATCCGGCCCGCGTGTCAACAGAACCCCGGCCATGCCGGCTGCTACACCTGCGGCGCTGCCGATCCCTATTCCCATGCCCGCATGTCCCGCCGCGGACCCTGCAATCGCACCGACGGACGCGCCGCCCATGCCGCCAGTCGCGACGGTCTTAGCGTCGCCGGCCTTGTTGGAATCGGCCAGCACTTCGCCTTCTTTCGGGTCCAGCTTTTCTCCGGATCCAGAATCTACTGAACCCAGACGGGATCTGAATTCGCGTGTGACGCCGTTGGGAAGCGTGATGGAATCGAACCGGACGTACAGCTCACCTCGCCCCTTGACACGGCCCGGTCGTTTCACCTCGGTAACTGTTCCTGTCACATAGCTACCTGTTGGAATTACGATGTGGTTGCCGTTGACGATCGGAAATGCAGTTTCGAGGTAAATACGGTCGCCCGCCGAGGAACTCTTGCTGCTGACACTACTTATCAGCGCAAGTGGGATGCGGGTGCCGCTTTCGACCGTGTACTTTTCAGGCGCAACAGTCGCCGGCGCGACCGACGCTGTTTCCGGCGCGCGGGCGGCGGGCGGCGCTTCCTGACCGCTCACACTCCCGACAGCAGAACAAGCCACCAGACACAAGACAAAGCCCAATCGGATGCGCGGCGCCATTTATACCTCTTCTCTTCCATTGTAGTGTGAAAAGCGTGTCTGCCGGTCCAGGGCAGAGCCGGGCGCCCTGGTTACTGCGCCGAGAGCTGAATGGAAGCCGGACTGATCTGAGAACCTACCACCAGTTGTATTTGGGGGTTCACCGGCAAGGTGGAAGGCAACTGCAGATTGATCTGATAGAGCCCCGCAAAGCCTGGTGCGAGTCCAGCGTACAGTATGTCGGAGTGGGGAATAAGCGAGCCGTTCAGCAGTACACCAAGTTGAGCGGCGGCAACAATCGGCGCGGGGATGTTCGCCAGCTGCCCGGACGTTGCGTCAGGGGCCGTTCTGCCAAGGCCGCCCGCGTAGATGACAATAATCTCTGCAGGCGCGGCAGGCGCGGCAGCGGACACCAGCTGTCCGTTCAAATGTATCGCGATTGCGCTATTTCCATTCCACAGAAACAGGCCCGGCGAAGTACTGTTGATCTGGACGCTGACGCCAGGCCCCGCAATGCCCTGCCGGGCAACGAGAACGGTCACTGTACCCGGAGTGAGGTCATACGGTATCAGGAAGTTGATCTGCGTGGGCGAAACCAGGAACAGCGGGGCGGGAACGGCGTTCACCCAAACGGCAACGCCGGCGAGACTGGTAGGCAGCACACCAGCCACTACGTCCGTACTCGCGACAACCTGAGTTGAAAAAGACAGATTTGTTCCATAGAGAGTGGCAATCGCATTCGGCGCGAGGGCTTCCACTGTCTGGGTAGCACCGTTCACGATGCTTTGGGCTGAATACAACGGAGAAGTGGACGATCCCGTCACCTGTGCGCGGAGCGGCACGAAAAACGTCTGCACCGCCAGGCCGACGATGATAGCCACCGTCGGACGACCCCGAAAATAGCGCGTGTATCCGAAGGATCCGAGTGGCATGAATAGTGTCCGCAGTGTCGACCCTATTCTGTGGGAAAAGCTGGCAGATTACTATACCTCCTTTTTTCAGACAGGTAGTACTACTGATCGCTAATTGGGGACATGTCGCGCGGTGTGATGCCAGGCAAACGCAAGTGCCTTGCGTGCAACCGTGCTTAACGGTATTCCGGCAACCTCATCCAAAGCGAACCAGGCTCCTGCTGGGAGGGATGGAGGTGCTGCCCCTTTCCAAACTGTAATCCTGAAGCGGTCATTCACAATCTGGTGCGCGACCTGGCCTGCCACGCGACCCTTCCAGCCCGGAAAGGATTCCTTTGCGGGCAATTCCCAAAAGCCAGCCAAACGGCGCTCTTCGGCGGCGCGACGTATCAGGAACACCCTGCCCCTGTTTTCGTTTCGACCTGTCAGCAGGGCCAGGTTTACAGTGACATCGCGGGTCACGTTCCTTTTCAGTTTTACAGGCAATTGGGATTCGGTTCCGCCCGCCTTTGCGGCACACATTCGAGCGACTGGACAAACGGGACATTTGGGCGAACGGGGTGTACAAACGGTGGCGCCCAACTCCATCATGGCCTGATTGAAATCGCCCGGGCGACGAGGATCGAGGAGGCGTTGAGCCTCCGTCTGAAGCCGTCTGATGGTAAGAGGGGAGGAGATCTCGCCTGAGTCGTTTAGCAGACGGCTGACTACACGGATGACGTTTCCATCCACCGCAGCGTATGGCAGGCCCAGCGCGATACTGGCGACCGCAGCGGCCGTGTAAGGACCGATGCCAGCAAGTTCCTTCAGCTCTTCGAAGGTGCCAGGAAAACCTCGCGACGTTATTTGCTTTGCAGCCCGCTGAAGGTTGCGCGCGCGACTATAGTAGCCGAGACCGCTCCACGCAGTCAGCACGTCGGGTTCAGGGGCCTCGGCAAGGGACTCAATATCCGGAAACCTTCCCAGAAAGCTGTTGTAGTAAGGGATGACCGCTTCTACACGCGTTTGCTGGAGCATGATTTCGGAGATCCAAACCCGGTAAAGATCCGGCGGATCCGATCGCCAGGGCAGATCGCGTTTCGCGTCCCGATACCAGGTCAACAGTGCGCGTCGAAACGCGGCTGACTGGATATTTTGGGAATTCGGTGGGGCGGAGCGAGGCCTGGGTTCCAAAGCATTCGGGTTCAGGAGTTCAGTACCTGAACGAATTCCCCTATCACTTTGAAATCCCCCGGTCCCAGTTCGAAGGCCTCGAACTCGGGGTTGAGCGGTTCCAGACGGATGCTCTCATGCCGCCAGCCGCCCTCGGCATCGGCGCCTTTGCGACTTGTGTATCGCTTGACCGTATAGCGACTGGCAAGATCAGACGCTATATTCTTCCCGTCCTTTCCCCGGCCGCCCGTTTGTTCGATGAGTAACCGCTTGCCCTGTCTGGAACCGACGACCGGCCCGCGGAAAACGCAGTAGCTGCCGTCCGGGATCAGAGGTTCCATGGAACGTCCCAAGACCTGAGCAACGAACATCCCTTCAGTGAGCCTTAATCCCCGCGGCGCGCGCACCCAGGCCTCCGGCTCCCCGACATCGGCAGGATCGAACTCCTCGCCAAACTTCGTGGCAGCGGCGCGCAATCCGTAGAACGGCAAATGCGTCACAAACTGGCGCACTTCACTATCCACGTGCTCATCAAACAGTTTGTCGACCGCGCGACCGGCATTGCCTTTGTACGCGATCCTCGTCCCGTCACCGATCCGCAGGAACCCGGACAGTGAATCCTCGAGAGACTTCAGCAGCAATGCTCCCCCGCCCGGCTCCTGGCCTTTTGATGCCAGATCTGAAGCCAGGGCCGCGAGAAAATCGGTGCCTTGCTCATCGAGATCGTCGAAGTCGGATTCGTCCCTGAGCCGGAGCGTTAGCGCATCCGTGTCCTCGTCGACCAGGAGAATTCCCAGCGGCTTGGGAGCGTGACCCGGACGCGCAATCTCAAGCAGAGACCAGGACGCGCGCCGACCCGTCGCGGTTCCGGTTCGAATTGGAATGACTGCCGCAGGCATAGAAAAGGTACGACCTCGTTGCAGTTGAAGAGTGTAGTGGTCCCTGGAGATATCTTACAGGGAAATCGGCGAAATGAATATTGCGCTGGTTTCCAGTGCGTACTACTGTGGCACGGGGTACGGGTAGTAGCCGTCACGGTAGCGGAGCATCACGTTCGGGAGGCCTACCGTCACCTTCACATGCCGGTACTGTTTTTCGATCGTCGTGTCACACTTAGGATGCTCCGGATCGCACTCCGTCCTGAGATCAGGGTGATAGCGAAGCACATACTGGCTGGTAATTTCGCCAATCAGATTGCTCACCGCGAGAAAGAGCGATTTTTGCACTTCGGCCGTATAACCGCCCGTCCCCACTGTCACCGCATAGTTTCCGGCGTCCTGCACATTCGACAGGTAGCCGCTAACGTCCTTGTACATGTTCTCGCCCAGCGGTGACTCAATCCGCCCACCGGTCAGCGATGTCAATCCGACCAGGTTATCCTCGTCGTCGTTGTGGAAGCCAAACGCGACGGTGTCCATCGCATAGATGGTGACCAGATTACGTTGAGCAATCTCTTCAGCCTCTTCGAGGGACTTCTTGCTCGCAGAATCGTGGCCGTCACCGATGACGATCAATACCCGCCTTGGCTGGTAAGGCTCGCCGGGCACGGTTTTGCGGCTGGTGCAGGCCATGTAAATGGCATCGAAAAGTGCGGAACCACCGGCAGGTTTTATCTTGCCGATCTTCTGAACCATCGCTTCGGGATCCGAATTCGTGTCGCTGACCAGTTCAGGCTGATTTCCATAAGTAATGAGATAGCCGGCATATTTCTTGTCGCCAGGCAGCAGGTTCAGCATGAGCTCCGAAGTGGATTCCTTGTAGCGCTCCCAGTTCACCTTCATCCGGTTGCTCATATCGATGAGGAAGCCGATGACAACCGGCTGCGATTGCTCGTGACTGAAGAAATCAATCTTCTGTTCTTTACCTTCGTCGAACACGTGGAAATCGCTCTGAACGAGATCGGAGATGAACTTGCCCTTGGAATCCGTCGCGGTAATGGGAAGAATAACTTCGTTGGTTCCGCCAGTGAATGTGGGTTGTCCGGCCGGTGCGGGTTGTGCCTGCGCCGACTGCGCAAACGCAGATGTGCCCGCCGCCATGAAGGCGAGCGCGCAAACTGCGAAAAGCGATGCCACCGAGGGTCTTCTGGCGGAGTGGAGCCAGGGCACTTGCACTCTGTTCAGCATGGACGAAGCTTGCATGGATCTTGAGCCATTGTACCTTCTTTCTGCTCTGCCATAAGTCCGGTAGAGGGATAGTACCGCTTCCCAGGGATTCGGATGAACCTTCCTGGGCTCACCCTGTAGCCTTTTAGGACAGACTGTCGTCTATACCTGTAGTATCCTGAAAGTTCCTTGGAACACATTCCCAGTTGAGGTAACCGTTAGTATGCTTTCTCGTTTTAAACTCTACGTTTTGACGGCATTAGCCGCATTGTTTCTCGCCGCACCGGCATTTTCGCAAGTTGTGTTCACGCAGGGCGTCGTCAAAAATCCCGACGGCACAATCGTTCAGGGCGCCATTGTAGCCTTTGATCGTCTGGATATGGCCAACCATTTGGAAGCCAAGACCGATAAGAAGGGCCACTACATCATGGGGATGAAGCCCGCCACTTACTCCGTGACGGTGACCGTGGATGGAAAAGTTCGCCAGAAAATGAATCAGTTTGAAGCTGGTGCTTCTCCCGATGCACTGGATATCACCTTGAAGCCGGTGCCCGCAGCCGGTGCGCCCGCCGCGGCTCAGACCCTTTCGGCCGCGCCAGCCGCGAAAGGTGACCCTGCCGCTGACAAAGACAAGGAAAAGGCGGCCAAAGACCGCGAAGCGCAGCTTGCCAAGAACAAGGAACTCAACGATTCATTTGGAGCTGGTAAAGCAGCCATCGACAACAAGAACTGGGACGAAGCCATCACGCAGCTGACGAAGGCCTCCGAACTCGGACCGACGCAGATTGCCGTCTGGGCCGCCCTCGCCGAAGCCTATACCGGCAGCGCGAAGGCCACAAGAAGCAAGGCCGATGCCGGGCCGATTTACGATAAGGCGTTTGCGGCGTACGACAAGCTGATCACCCTCACTCCCGACGATGCCGGCGCGTACAACAACTACGCGCTCGCCATGGCAGCCGATGGCAAGCTGGATGACGCCAAAATCAAGCTCGCCAAGGCCGTAGAACTGGATCCTCCAGGCGCTGGCAAGTATCACTACAATCTGGGCGCCCTGCTCATGAATGGCAGCCAGACCGATGGAGCGCTGGACGAGTTCAGAAAGGCCATCGCGGCAGATCCGAACTACGCCGAGGCCTACTACTACCTGGGATCCACCATGGTCGGCAAAGCCACTTTGGATCAGGCGACCGGTAAGATGATCGCCCCGGACGGGACAATTCAGGCGCTCCAGAAGTATCTGGAACTGAAGCCGGACGGCCCGAACGCGCAGTCCGCCAAGGAACTGATCACTGCTCTCGGCAGCGCTGTGCAGGTCAACTACAAAGACCCGAACGCGCCGGCGAAATCCAACAAGAAGTCCAAGTAGTTTTGAATCGTTCGTACCCGCGGGGGCGTATTCGCTAAGGTTTTTTGGGCGAACGCCCCCTTTTTCTATGTTTGCTTTGATCCGCTGGATAATGGAAATCGTGCTGGCGCTGGCGATGCTTCGCTCAGTGCTGCAGGTGGTTTCGCGTTTTTTGCGAGGAATGAACGGTGGCTCCGCGGCTCCTTCACAGCGTCCGACCGCACAGTCGCACGCCGGCCCCGCGTCAGGCGGGACATCATCTTCGGCTTCCACTCTGCTGCATCAGGACCCCATATGCGGGACCTACGTGGCGGCGGGCAGCTCATTCCGCAAGATCTGCAATGGTCGAGTAGTTCATTTCTGCTCGGACGAATGCCGCGACCGCTATAACGGTTGATATCGACTCGCCTGATATTCTGCGGGAGCAGCCTCCGCCTTGCGAAATCCACGCATAGAAGAATTGTTTTCCGGCCTTGCGCACAGCGCGGGATTGCAGGCGCTCGTACAGCGTCTGGATGCCGCGAATGTTAGTGGAGACGGACCCATCACTTTGCGTCTTTCGGGTCTTACCCTGACTGCCAAGGCAGCGTACGCGGCGGTGCTTTATCGAGAAACAGGTCGGCAACAGATCCTGATTGCAGATGGGAGCAAGCAGGCGGAAGCTTTGTTTCCCGCTCTGGCCACTTTTTGCGGCTTGCTGGATGTTGCGCAACCACCGTTGCTGCTGCCCGCGCTGGATGTGCTGCCCGGGCAGGGAATGTCGCCGCACGCCGAGATTCTTGCGGCGAGGGCGGATGTGCTGGATCGCTTGTCCAAGGGCAACGCCGGGATCGTCGTGATGCCGATTGCGGCTGCCCTGGTGCGAACGCATGCGCCGAAGTACTACAAGCAACTTACGCTCTCTCTGCGTCTCCATGAGGAAATGCCGCTCGACGATCTGTCGATGCATCTGGAGAGCATCGGTTACGAACGGCACGACCCGGTGGAGATGTCGGGGGAGTATTCCGTTCGCGGCGGCATTCTTGACGTGTTTCCTCCAGGGCAGGACGAGCCCGTGCGCATGGAATTCTTTGGGGATGAAATCGAATCGATTCGTCGTTTCGATCCGGCGACGCAGCGCTCCACGCATAAGCTGACCGAGTGTGTACTGCAACCCCTCACCGAGTTTCAGAAGTCGCCCGCAGTGCTGGCGGAACTAGCAGGGCATATGCGCGAGGCCGGATTGCGCGGACTGGATCTGCCAGCGGAAGGCGAGGCTTTCGCGGGCTGGGAGACGCTGGTCCCGACACAGCATCCGCGCGAATCGACAATTCTCGATTTTTTTCACAAGCCGATTGTCGTGATTGACGAGCCGGAGATGACGCAGGCCGCGGCGGAACGCCTCTGGATCCGGCTACAGGCCGCTCCGGATTACGCGCACGCTGAAGCCAGCATGGTCGCGTGGGATACGTTTCTCGAAATGGCGCACTCCCACCATGTGATTGAAACGCGTCTACTGGAGACGGGTCAGGAGGGCAGCTGTCACGATGACGGTCATGACGAGGGCAACAGCTTCCACATCCCAACTCGTCCATCGATGGCGTTTCATGGCAATCTGCAGTTCGCTATCAAAGAGGCAAAAACCCTGATCGAGGGCGGATCGCACATCGCGTTTTTTGCGCCGACGGCGGGGGAACTGGAACGCATCGCCGACGTTTTCAGCGAGTACGGGATTCCGTATCAAATCGACCTGGGCGGCGGAGTAGTGCCAGAACACCTTCGGGAGCGCGCCCGTCCGTCCGGCTCGGGAACTACCGCAGCGGCGGCACTGATTCGCGGCGATATCGCGCACGGGTCGGTTTTCTCCGAAGCAGGCCTGGTTGTTTTTGGCGCAGAGGATCTCTTCGATTCGCCTGAAACTGCCGCCAAGCCGATTCGACTGAGCGCGGGAGCGTTCTCCGCCGATCAGTTCGATCTCAAGGCTGGCGACTTCGTGGTGCATGTGGAACACGGTGTCGGCCAGTTTCTCGGCATTCGCGAAATCGCTCAGGGCGACACAAAAGGCGACTATATGCTGCTCGAATATGCGGGCGGCAACAAGCTGTACGTTCCCCTGGCCCGCATGGATCTGGTGCAGCGATTTCGCGGCGAGGGTGAATCGAAACCTCAGCTCGACCGCATGGGCGGCGCTACCTGGACCCGCACCAAGACGCGCATCAAGACCAAAATGCGCGACATGGCGGAAGAGCTGCTGAAGCTCTACGCGCAGCGCAAGATGGCGGAAGGCTTTTCCTTCTCGGCCGACAGCAACTGGCAACGCGAGTTTGAAGACGCATTCGAGTTCACCGAAACACGCGACCAGAAGACGGCCATCGCCGATATCAAGCGCGACATGGAAGGCACGCAGCCGATGGATCGCTTACTCTGCGGGGATGTGGGCTACGGGAAAACGGAAGTCGTGATGCGAGCGGCGTTCAAGGCGCTGGGCGATGGCAAACAGGTTGCCGTACTGGCACCGACGACAGTGCTCTGTTTCCAGCATTTGGAGACTTTTAAGAAGCGCTTTCAGTCGTTTCCAGTGCGAATGGAGATGTTCAGCCGGTTCCGCAGCGCGAAGGAAATCAAAGCAGGCCTGGAAGATCTGGCGGAAGGCAAGATCGATATGGCGCTGGGAACGCACCGCCTCTTTTCGAAAGATGTTGTGTGGAAAGACCTGGGGCTGGTGATCATCGACGAAGAGCAGCGCTTCGGGGTGAAGCACAAAGAGCGTCTCAAGGAAATCTGCGCGAAGGTGGATGTCATCACGATGAGCGCCACGCCGATTCCGCGCACGCTGCATATGTCGCTGCTGGGCTTACGCGACATGTCGGTCATTGAGACGCCGCCGCGCGACCGGCTGGCGATCCATACGGTGGTCGCGCCCATCACTCCGGAACTGGTGCGCGCGGCGATTGAAATGGAACTGGCGCGCGGTGGCCAGGTTTACTTCGTACACAACCGGATCGACTCCATCTGGCAACGTGCTGCGATGATTCAGGAACTGTTCCCGCAGGTTCGCATCGGTGTGGGGCATGGACAGATGGGAGAGGCCGAACTGGAGCGCGTGATGCTCGGTTTCATGCGGCACGAGTTCGACGTGTTCGTTTCCACCACCATCGTGGAAAACGGTCTGGATATTCCGCTCGCAAACACGATGATCATCGAACACGCGGAGCGTTATGGACTTTCGGAGCTATATCAGCTGCGGGGCCGGGTAGGCCGATCCAACCGCAGAGCCTATTGCTACCTGCTGATTGAACCGGATACGGAATTGACGGAAGTCGCGCGCAAGCGGTTGGCGGCATTGAAAGAGTTCTCGGATTTGGGCGCGGGCTTCCGCATTGCGGCCCTCGATCTGGAACTGCGTGGCGCGGGCAATTTGCTGGGCGGTGAGCAACACGGGCATATTAACGCAATTGGCTTCGACATGTACATACGGATGCTCGAAGACACGGTGCGAGAACTGCGCGGCGAAGAAGTGGCGCCGGAAATTCACTCGGCCCTCAATCTGGGTCTCGATATGCGGATACCGGCCGGATACATTTCGGATGAGAACCAGCGACTCCGCGCGTATAAGCGGATCGCCCAATCCTCGACGGCCGAAGAACGCACCAAACTCGAGCAGGAGCTGGCTGATCGCTATGGCCCCGTCCCGGACGACATCCGTTATCTGATGAGGTACGCCGCGATCAAGACGATGGCGGAGAAGATCGGCATTGAGGCGATCGACCGGCGCGGACCGGTCCTGAACGTGAAGTTTCACGA
Organism: uncultured Acidobacteriia bacterium; assembly: GCA_903825445.1. GTDB lineage: Bacteria > Acidobacteriota > Terriglobia > Bryobacterales > Bryobacteraceae > BOG-234. The sequence continues at coordinate 77,531 of CAIKAS010000268.1, read as the reverse complement.
GAAGACGACGGTGGATGGGGAAAAACTCATGGCCCTTGTGGCGGCGACACGTAACGCGCAGTTTACTCCGGCGGGCGTGCTGCGGCTCCCGATGGAGGGCCTGGTTTCAGCCGCGGCCGTGTTGGAGTTTATTGAGTCGCATCTGGTAGGAGCGCTGCAGTAGGATCGTCGCCGGAAAAGTCCTCCTCCTGAAGTGTCTGGACGACTTTCGGCTGGTTCATCGCCTTCATCAGGTCCTCGACCTCGTTTTGCCTCATGGGCACGCCATCCGCAGATGCGGCGGCGAGAACGATGCAGAACGTCCCGATAACACATTACTCCGCGCCAGATCCTTTGGCAAGGTAAATCCGAATGCGGAGCAGCTCCGTAATATCGAGTGAACCCGATAGAAATGGGGAAAGGAAAACAGATGAACAAACGTATGACATTTGGCTTTATCGGTGCGGCGGTGTTGCTGGCATCAGGCGCGGTTGCGGGAATGAATCCGATGGTGGGCGGCAAGGAGATGTTCCCAACGAAGAACATCATTGAGAACGCAGTGAATTCCGCAGATCACACAACTCTTGTCGCCGCAGTGAAGGCTGCCGGACTGGTGGATACGCTCTCCGGGCCGGGACCGTTCACGGTGTTCGCACCCGTAAATGCAGCCTTCGATAAGCTGCCCGCCGGAACAGTGGCCAACCTCTTGAAGCCCGAGAACAAGGACACGCTGGTGAAGATTCTTACCTACCACGTTGTGGCGGGGAAGATGTCTGCGGCGGACCTCGCGAAGGCGATCAAGAAGGGCAAAGGCAAGGCGGAACTGAAAACGGTTTCTGGAGGGACGCTGTGGGCCATGATGGACGGCAAGTCGATCGTCCTGAAAGACGAAAAGGGTGGCATCTCAAAGGTCACGCAGGCGGACGTGTTTCAGTCGAATGGCGTGATCCATGTTGTGGACGCAGTGATGTTGCCAAACTGATCCCGGATTCTCCTGAAGAAGCGCGGCCCGGGCGACAAACCAGTCGTTCCGGGCCGTTTGCGCGCCTGCGAGTCCAGCGACCGCGTGATGGGAGGTCCTGAGAGAGAACTTGCCTCGTCCGTTAGACGTTTTCGTTAATCCGTCGATATGAACAGTTGAAAGTTGTCTGCCCCGGACTGATTCCGTAACCCACCGCGGCCATAGTGACTCAATTGAACAAAACGGACATTCCGGGTCTGCAAACTGCTGTCCTACCGGCCCTCGCATGCACGGGGCCTCCCGATCTCTCCACGCGACCGTTTCCTCGCGTGACGGGGGATGGTCCTCCGAATGGCGTGGACAGGACGGAGCCAGAGCTGAGATATCCAGCAAGTAATCTGGCGAATCTGTTCTTTGCCAGTCAGGCCGCCGTTCATTCTCTCAAACCGACCGAAATTCGTCCGACGATTCGGGGCGACCTGTTGCGGTGACAGACCGCGCGCTGACGGATCGTTCCGCGCGATACGCCTGGTTCGCGTGGCTCATCCGCAGATGTTACTCTGAAGCGGATGCTGGAATCGCACAAGGTGCGTCAGCCCAACTCCTTCGAAAGGTTTCGTTGCATCGGTGCCGACTGCGAAGACACCTGTTGTGACGGGTGGGCCGTATCTGTGGACCGTGCAACCTGGGAAAAATACCAGTCGCCAGAGTTGTGCACAAAAGCGGGAATGGCGTTGGATGCGCTCGTTGAGATCAATCCGTCCCGCTCCTCGGATGGCGACCACGCCCGAATCCGACTTGCGGGTACCCGTTGTCCGGCCATGGTGGAAGGCTGGTGTGCGGTGCAGAAAGCACTGGGAGAGCAGGACATCCCGGACTTATGCAGCGCCTATCCCCGTGTGGTCAACGTAATTGGGGAGAATCTTGAAAGATCTCTCCATACTTCGTGTCCTGAAGCAGCCCGGTTGATCCTCTGTGATCCGGCATCGATGATCGTTTCCGCCGCGAACGATGGCGGACAAACGTACCGCCCCAGTGCCGTGACGTTCACCGAAGGATACGCTGACCCCCATCTGGTGCGGGCCAGAGAGTTGATGGCGCAAGTCATACGGGAGCGCTCTTTGCCGTTGTGGCAAAGAATCGTTTCGTTCGGACTGCTTATCGATCGGATTGCGGAAATGGACCCGATTGCGGCGATTCCGGTTATCGAAGCTCACCTCCGGAACCTCCGCGAAAGCTGGCTCGCTGACATGTTGTCAGGAATTCAGCCCAATACCGAATTCCAGATTGAAACCGTGCTCGAGCTGGTGATTGACCGTATCGGCGCAGATTACACATCGCCGCGCTTTCTGGAGTGCTACGGCGAATTCATGAACGGTATGGCCTGGACAAGCACATCCACGATGACCGAGATCGTTGAGAGATACCGGGCCTCGCTGAAGGCCGGGTATTCACCTTTTGTCGACAGGCATCCTCATGTCCTTGAGAATTTTATTCTGAACTATGTCTTCAGGACCGTCTTTCCCTATCGACGGAGGACTCCTGAGAACAAATTCGTGCTGGATTCAAGCCGCGTTTCGATGACGAACGCTTTCATTCTCCTTGGCGTTCACATCGCGATTATTCGTACCGTCCTGATCGGCATGGCCGCGGTCCATAAGGAAACCCTCAGTCTGGATCACGTTGTCAAGCTGGTGCAGTCGTATTCGAAGGCGTTCCTGCACACCCACGCGTTTGAAGCCGCCGCCTTGGCAAGGGTCGCGGGTAAAGGCCAGCACCCGGTTCGCCTGGTCGCCTTGCTCTTGATGGATTAGCGTTTGGGTTTTGTGATGACGCAAGAACAAAAGCCTCCCCAAAATCAGGGAGGCCTTCAGAACCTAAAACTTGGTGCGGAGAGGGGGACTTGAACCCCCACGAGATTGCTCCCGCTAGCACCTCAAGCCACTCAACCCTGTTTCGCGGGGTATCGCGGAGACCTAAATTACTGATTCTAATGATTCGCTGTATCGCCCAGTTTCGCTGGGTTTTCCGAAACCACTACAGTTTCCACTACAGTTGGGCGCCGTTCCAGAAGCTCGCGGGCGTTGGCTAGATCCTCGTCGTCAACAATGTTGTAGCGCCGCTCCATACTATCAGTCTTGTGGCCGCTTATCTTCATGCGGATGACTTGCGGAATCCCCGCCCGGCGCATGTTGCGCACGGCCGTTCGGCGGAGATCGTGGAAGTTCAACTCCGGTACGCCCGCCGCCTTGCACGCCTGGTCCCACATCCACCGGAAATCCTTGATCGGTTCGCCCAGGCGGCTGAAGACCCACGGGCAATCTGGGTAGTCGGCATCACGGGTACGCTTTGCCGCCAGCAGGAGCTCACGCATATCGCCGGCCACAATCGGTACGCTCCGTGCATCCTTGTTCTTCGTCTCACCCCGTTGCAGGGTGATCGTCCGTGCCTCGAAGTCGACTTGGGGCCAGGCAATCGCGAGCAGTTCGCCCCTACGAACGCCCGTGATGTAGGCTGTCACAAACAGCGCCTTCAACTCCTCAGGCAGCGCGTCGCGCACGTCTGCGTATTGCTGATCGGTCAGGAATCCCTTCCGCACCGTCGTCTCTTGCATCATCGGAAAGTACGGTACGACATGGACTTTCGGCGGGGTCCGCTTTCGCGCATTGTGAAAGGAGGTGCGGAGGATGGAGAGTTCGCGGTTAACCGTGGAATCCGAACGACCTTCGGCCTTCCGCTTTTCCCGGTATTGGTCCATGAGGTCGGTCGAGAGCCGCGCCGCCCGGATCTTTCCAAAGAAGGGGCGGATGTTCTTCTCGACGACCTTCTCCCAGATGTAACGCGTGGTCTCTTTGATATCGCTCTTCAGAACATCATTGAGCAATTCGTCGATGAGGACCTTCTCCGGCGCGCCACCCGAGATCTCACCCCGCGCTTTCTTCGCGAGGAGTTTGTTGCGAAGCTTGACCGCCTCAGACTTCTTCTCCGACTTGCTGGACTGAATGATCGGCTTACCGTCAACGTAAACCTGCACCCACCAGATATTGCCGCGCTGGTAAATGGAACCGGCGCCATTTGTTTTGGGCATGATCTATTGTAGCGGAAACAGCTAGTGCGATCAGGCTCAAAATTTTGTTTTTCTGATCCACGCGAGCGGCGCGTCGGTCCAGATGAGCGTTTAGCCGCGATCCCCATACAAAGAAAGGTTAAGCCGGAGCTTCCCTCCCGCTTTGCCAGAATTGCCCTCGCCCTGCGTTTCGGGTATGGTTGGCGGATAATCGAAACGAGGGGATATCGCCCATGATGATCGAAATTCACAGTCCGGAAGCCGAAGCCATCATCCGCCAGCGGATGAGCGCGGGTGGATTCAAAGACGCCGAAGAGGTCATCATTCAGGCCCTTCAAGCCCTCAAATCTTCCCCTGCCGCCGAAACGCACGCCGCAGCTCCGCGCCGTCCGGCGGGCAGGAAAAGCCTCGCGCAACTGTTCGCGGATTCACCGTTCAAGGGTCTCGACATCGATTTTGAGCGAGAACCCGACTATGGCCGCGACGTTACGCTATGAGCGGTTTTCTACTCGACACCAACATCCCTTCGGAACTCACCCGTCAAAAATCCGCGCCGCAGGTTGAGCGCTGGCTCGATGAGGCAAACGACGAAGAATTGTATTTCAGCGTGATCTCGCTGGGCGAATTCTCAAAGGCATCACCGTGTTGCCGGTCAGCAAGCGCCGGGACGGTTTACAGGAGTGGCTCGACGGCACACTGCGCCCGTGGTTTGAAGGCCGCATGCAAAATAGCGGGTGCGAGGGTGTCCAGCCCGTGATCCCGCTGGTGCAGCAAGGCCCTGGCGCGCAGCCCTACAGGTGGCATCATCTACGGCGCGACGTGGTCTGCGGGTGACGGCTCCCATTGCGGAACTCTGGGGCGTCCTCTCCGGTGAATACCGGTTGCAAGGAAAACAGGTCAATGTCGCTGACGGCCTGATCGTTGCGACCGCTCTTCACCACAAGCTCACCATCGTTACCCGGAACGTCAAAGACTTGTCCGGGTTTGGCGCCTCGGTTCTTAATCCCTTGGACGCCGCTTAACGAGAGCTTCCCGAGAGTGGCTGCAAACGTCATCACAAGTTGACGGTACGAACCCACACCGCGACCCAGATGAATTCTCATGGACCGGTATTTGTACAGGCGGCGTCTCGATCAAATATTTTTTTCGATCCACGCGTCGAGGTCGCGTCGGTGGAGATTAACGCGGCGAAAGATAACGCTCCGAGCCCGCAGGGCCCTTTCTGTAATCGAAATGCTTGTTATGGACGGAACCGTCCTTTGGTCATTTCAACGCCGACGAAATAGTACATTCTGTTGATAAGCAATAGGCACAGAGGGGCCAAAAATGGAGATCGCTACTAATATGTGAACCGCGCCCAAAGGCACCGTCATTTTAACTCCGGGGCGCGGTTCGAGACGCTCCAAGAACTAAGCAACAGTTTGTTAACCTAATTGGAATATCCTGACTGACAGAAACTCGGTGCAATCTCGGAAGAGAGGTTTACGATGCGCATGGTACATTTCGGCCTAACTGCGTTTTTCGTCATTCTGTTTGGCAGCGTTACCCACCCGGTAAAGGCAGCCAGCACCACAACGACTACCTCCTCCAGTTCACATACTGCTGATTCCGTAACCGCGCCACAACCATTCCAAATCACGTTACTGTTCTCGCCGGGCATCAGCAATATCGAACCCAACGGTCAGAAAATGTTCGCGGTGGACCCAGTGTGGCTGAAGGCAAATAATGCCGCCGTCACGTATCTAACCACTCGGTCCGGTTCCGCAGCTTCGCCGCAATTGCCCATATCGAAAATATCGACAATCAGACAAGAGATGCCAGCGCCCAGTTCTCCGTTCAATGCGAATAAGGATAGTCTGCCATCAACGCTCAGTGGAACTTCGCCGGAAACCGAACAGCCAAGCACTGACAGCCAAAGCCCCCCCGAATAGAGCAAAGCTTGTTGGCTCAGGCGTCGATACGGTATTCGTGATACCGTCACTGAACACTAGAGAGACGTCTCCAGCGGAACCAAATGATGGATCGATAACAATCGAAGGATCGGCGGATGCATTGGCGTCTCCAGCGCCACCGGAACCAAAATCTGTGTACGCATCAGCATTCTCAACTACCGTGTAGAGAACGTTGGTGGAAAGTGAAGTGGAAAAATCAAAAATCTGTCCTTCATTGTCGCTGTCGCCCATTGATGTGCATAAAGCGGGGTCAGATGACGCACAGGCATTTGCGTCGTAAACAGAGGAGGCCGCAGAAGACGTGCCAATCGTTAGTGACGCTGCTGATAAAAACCCGAATAAACTATCAACTTCTCCAGAGGCAGTTAGCGCTCCGGAGATAATCACAGAGACAGGCTTCGTTTCTGGCGCAAAAAGTTCAAAATAATAAGACAACTCTGAGTATGCTGTGTATGAATTGAGGCCGGGACATAATGATGCGGTGGCCGAGTCAGCGAACTCTGGCATCCCTTCAGAAAAAGCGTCCGCGCTCCCACATGAATCATTAAGCACTGAGGTTTGTGAGGGGAGTCCACTGGCAGTAGTGTGGGCCGACCCCGCATAGGCCGTCGTCTGTGCATATGCTGCTGGCACGAGTGAGGAAGCCAATCCATGCGCCGCAGTGAATAGAACAATCGAAGTGAAAAGGAGCCCACGGAGTATCAGGGGAGAGTATGGCGCGTCACGCATCATGGGTGCATTATCGCACTTGTATCGCATCCTAATCTAAAACGCACTCGCACCACAGTCGCGAAGAAACAAGGTTCATGCCGGGAGATCAAAGCCATGGCCACCATTACGAACCAGATCCCAAGAACGGAAGTTGCACGGGCGGAGTCTCGGTCAGTACTTATTCTTTTCGATCCACGCGTCGAGGTCGCGCCGGTGGAGATGAACGCGGCGTCCGACACGAACGACCGGGATCTCTTTTTCGAACACAAGATGTTGAACGGACTGCTCACTCCGACCCAGATAGACCGCAGCCTGCTTGACGGTCAGGAGCGCCGGCTGGATCTGAGGCGCTGTCATCGTGGCAATCTCCCCGCGCAACAAGGCCGCGACTTCCACCGCCACCGCCTTTACCAAACCAGCCAGTGCAGGATCACTCATAAGGCTCCTTCAGGCGACCGAAGGTTCCTCCGGACGGCGAGAAATAACCTGTTGCGGGCGGGCTTTGAGTTCGTCGTTCCAGTCTTTGAACCCTTCAGGCTCGTGAATCTTGAAATGCAAGTCTGCTCGCCCCGACATTGCGACGGCCTTTCGGACCACCTCGACCAGTTGCTGGCCGCCGGAATCCGCATCCATCGCAGCTGTGATTTCTGAGGAGGCTCGCATGCGCGCCGCTGCGGCCCGGATTAGTTCCGGCTGCACGCCATTCGGTTTGCCGCCGATAGAGGCGTAGGAGGTGTGATCGTCAGGGAAGAGCACTGCGTAACTCAAAGCGTCAATCGCGCTCTCGCAAAACACCATGCAATCGTCATCCTTCTTTGTATTGCTTATCCACAACGCCTTCACACCGCCGCTCGCGAAACCGGTGAAATTGCGGTTCTTCAGTTCGTAGCCGGTGAGGCCTTCAGCGTCGAAATGCGGGAACACCGCGTTGCCGCGATCATCGATCTTGATCTTGCCGAGAAAGCGCTCGCTGCAGAGCAGGCTGCTGGGTATGCACCGCTCGCGCTCCAGATAAGGGTGTTTCGGCGCATCCTGCATCCGCGCGAATTCACGGTAAACTCGCAGCCGGTCCTTCGCAACTTTGGGCAGAGGAGGGTAGGCGGGAATTGCCGAGGACACGCTGCCGACCCATGGTCTCAGTTCCTTCCGGACAGCACCGAGCGAAGCGCCGATACGCCGTTTCGTGAAATCGATGATGGTGCCATGGTCGCTGTCGTCGTGGACGGAGAAGTAAACGTAATGGCCATCGCTATCGCGTTTGATGATGATCTTGTCGCCCGCTGTGTGCCGCATAACGGCCGTGCCGCGCCAGCTCTCATGCGCGTCGATTGCATATCCGTGACTCGCTGCGTAGACGCGGAGGTCGATATTTTTGAAGGCTTCTAACTCCGGATCGAACATCTCGTCTCCTTCCTGCCGCCAACTCGTGCCGGCCCGCGGGCCGTGGGGTGACGATTCTAGCCAACAAATTTGAAGAGAACCAGCCCCAAATACTCGTTTCACGACTCCCCGCACCTTTCAAAAACGACCACCATACTGGGAAACGGCGCAGAGTTCGTGGCCTCTCCGAACTTCAGGCGTCCACGAATAAAACGGATCTCTTTGGCCTTCGGCAAGACGATGTCGTGAAACCAGCGCGTATCGGTTCTGGCCGGTATTAGAAACACGCTCACATCCGCTTCGAGGTCTCGTTCAAGCCACGTTGCGATACCAGGACCATACGGAGGGTTGCAGAAGACACGCTTCCCGCCCCAGTCCACGAACAGGCTTGCCAACCCGTTCTCCGTGGCATCCAGCGGGCATGGGTCGAAGTCAAAATGAAACTCGTCGTTCAGCGCAGCATAGGTGTCGGCGGGAGTAGCCCACCGATCCGACACCGCACTGAAATGTACTCGACGATTCATGCCCTAAAGCTTTTGGGGACCTACCTCTGCAATCCCGCAAACCTCGTTATTGCCAAACCTTCCGTCTTCAAGAACCCGGCGGACCGGACGCTTTCATGCCACTCAGCACAGGCCAACCCTTCGCAAATGGCCGTTCGACACTTCAAAATCCGGGTTCGAACATTTTGCTTTCCCTGCTGCCCGAGGGTGCCGCGTAGGCGAATTGCTGTGCGCCGCCGTAAGCGCTCGTTTGGCGCATCTGTTTCGTGTCCCCCCTTAAGGAGTTTCGGTTCGCTGACGCCACCCTGAATCGGCGCAGACGCGCCGCGTTTCCGAAGGGGCTCTGCCCCTCGCGTGCGCAAGGGCGCGCCCCTAAAGAGGTTTTGGTTCCCCCACCGCGCAAGACGCGGTGGTCCCCCCAAAAAAGTTGCAAGCAACTTCGCAACCCTTGCCCTCGCTACCCCCGCTCTCGGCGAGGCCAAGGTTGCAGCAGCTGCTGCAACCAACAACCAAAACAGAAAGGAACGAAGATGACAATACGCCAACAACGCCCCGACGAAACCACGGACACAAGCGCTCCGCGCGAGCCCGTCAGCCGGGTCAAACTCTTCCCCGTCGAAGCCACAATCTGGAGAAATTCCAGCAAGGATGGGGGCCTCTTCTATGTCGTCACATTTGGGCGTGCGTACCGTGACCGCGACGACAAGTGGAAGACCTCTAACAGCTTTAACGCGGAAGACTTGCTGAGTCTTGCGAAAGCAGCTGATATCGCCCATAGCAAAATCCACGAACTCCGCGCGGCCGACAGGCAGCCCGACGAGCCGGATGCATAAGGGGGGCAGGGGCATCGCTCCGGCGCGGCGGCTTCCGAGCCGCCGCGTTCTCTCGACCGACAAAGACCACCTGTCCTCACACCGAAGGAGAAAAAACTCATGGGTTACGACATCCACGGAATAGAGCCAACCGCCACCGAAGGCGCCGGCTTCCGCCGTTCCAATCTCGCCTGGCCTCCACTCGCCGCGCTTTGTCGCGAACTCGTTCCCGACATCGCTGCGCGCTGCACTCACTGGACCAGCAATGACGGCGACGGGCTCGATGCGGATTCTGCCGCGCAACTTGCCCTGCGCCTGCTTGAACTGATAGCCGATGGCACTATTGCCGAATACATAAGCCAATTGCGGGAGATGCTTGCGCGGACGCCGGAAAAGAATTGTGACGCATGCGACGGCACCGGACGGATTCCACGCGCCCTCGTCAAGACCGTCGATACCCTTCCCGGTCCGCTCGACAAAGACGGAAATTTCATTTGTCTCGCCTGTGCGGGAGCAGGGCGGGTTCAACAGCTCTGTGCCCCGCGCTTGCTCGATGAGGACGACGTCCATGAATGGGTCAGGTTCCTGCAACGATGCGGAGGCTTTTCCATCTGCTGAGCCGATGCCGCTCTGAGTGACGATGCGGGCGTCTTGATTGCCGCGCTGCCAAGAACGGCAGCGCACGCTCCGGAGGTTGGTCCCATTCTGTTCCGATAGAGTGCCCGCTCGCATCGCTTTCTCTATGCCCTCCTCTATGCCGAACGCTCCAACTTGCTAATCCTGTTACTTGCTGCGGCAGTTGCTGGCGGGCAGTTTGGCGGGAACGACCCCGGTTCGCTCACTTCCGATCCGCCCAAATCGTCGCCACGGCGATAAACCGTTCGCAGCGCAAAGGCATTGCGCTCATAGTCAAAACCTTCGACCGCAACCACCTCCGTGACAAGGCGTCGGCCATGGCGGCGTTCGATCTGCACGACGGCATCAATGGCATCGCCGATCTGCCCGCACGCGGCGGCATACGGCAACGCGACACCGGATTGCAATATGCAGTGAGCCAACCGTGTCAGCGCCCGCGCCGCTGAACTTGCGTGAATCGTCGAGACTGCTCCCGAGTGACCCGTGTTGAGCGCCTGGAGCAGGTCGAACGCCTCGCCGCCACGAACCTCGCCGACAATAATCCGGTCAGGCCGGTGGCGAAGACTCGCCTTGACGAGATCCCGGATGGACACTTCCGGTGCTCCACCGACCGCGCGCTGTGCCTCAAAACGTACGAGGTTGGCTTTTTCAAGGCAGATCTCAGCGGTGTCTTCTATGAGAACGATGCGCTCTTGTTCCGGGATCTCACCCAGCAAAGCACTTAAGAGCGTCGTCTTGCCGGCGCCGGTCCCGCCACTGATCAGCACATTCTTCTTGCCCAGCACCGCTTTGACGAGCCAGTCAGCTGCGTCTGAATCCAGCGAGCCCGAATGGACCAGCTCGGCGACCGTGAACGGACGCCGTCTGAACTTGCGGATGGTCAGCGTAGTGCCGCCGACCGAACATGGCGCACAAATCGCCGCCACTCGGGAACCATCCGGCAGACGCGCATCGAGGATTGGGCGCGATTCAGAAATATCGTCGCCCAGCAGTCGCGCGATGTTCTTAACCGCAACATTCAAATACTTCGGGCTGAGCGTAACGTCGGGTACCTCGGTGAGTACGCCAAGCCGTTCGATGAACACCCGGCCCGAGGGATTGACCATGATCTCGCTGACATCGTCATCGGAAAAGAAATGCGCAATCGGTCGGACAAACGGCAGGATCAAATTAAAGCTCATAGTCGGCCTCTCCGCAAATGCTCGAAATACGAAACTGCCCGGTCGAGGAAATACGGCTTCAGGTGACAATAGGTCGCGGGCAGGGGGTTCAGCCCGTCATAGGCGAGCACGATCGCCTGCGCGTTTTTCAGCTCCGTGAAAATCCGGGGTTCAAAGATGTTGTCGCGTTGCAGATTGTAGTTTTTCGACGCCGTTATGCTGGCACGCTGCGCCGTCGCCCGTCCGGTCAGGATGCTGACATGTGCATTCTGACCGTTCTCCGAGAAATTGTAGGAAAGCTTCAGTTGCTCGTCGCGTCCGCATAGCTCACTCGCCACCTTCGCGCTGAAGTCATCGGACAGCGCCAGAAAGATCTTGGTGCGGAACGTCTGCAACAGGGTTCGCCACCCCTCGCCCGGAAGTGCCGAACGCAGAGAGCTGATGCTCTGGGTTGCGACAATCGGGACACATCGCGACTGTCTCGACAAGGCGAAAAACTTTTCATCGCCGGTCGGGTCGCTCTCGCCGACCGTGGCGAACGCATGGTATTCGTCGCACAGGAAAAGCACCTGACGGAAATACGCCTCGGGCTGGGCCTCCATCTTTGGCACGCGGTTCAAAACGCCGCGCTGGAAATCCACTTTCATCAATGTGCCGATCAGGCGCGCCAATCCTGGATTGCCCGACATTGGAAAGTTAAGAGCGACGACCTTGCCTTGCTCGATAAGCTCGGCAAAAGGCGGGAGCGGCTTGCCGAATTTGCCGTCGGCGTTGGCCTCCGGGTCGAAGCATTCCTTCGGCGGACAGAAGACCTTCTTCAAGGCAGGGTTGTCGTCGAACAGCGACAGGAAAAAGGATATGCCTTCGACAATCGACGTGCGCAGACGCTGTTCGATCCGCATCCAGTCGTTGTGGAACCAGCGCCGCACAGCCTCGACCTGGTCGCGCTTTTCAGCATCCCGAATCAGCTTGATGCCCGAGGGACCGGATTCGCGCTCGCGGGTCTTGTGGAGGACCGAGTGTTTGAGCAGGAACTCCGCCAGTTCATTAGTCATCACCGACTCCATTTCGTTTGTCACCGCGTTCTTGTCCCAAGGAAATGCGGACAGCCCTTCGATGGCCACATAGACCTCTGGATCAACGACAGCGATCAGTTGCTCTTTGACCGCTGACTCCAGCAGTTCGATCCGGTGCTTCAGCAGATCAGGGTTGATTGCGCATTCGTAGATATCCAGCAAGGTGACGTAGCCGTACAGCAGCCGATGCATCAGAATCAGAAACTTGCTCATGTTGGTGTAGGCCTGCTGCCAGAACGGCTCACGGCCGCGGCCAAACAGACTGGTCAGCAAGGTCGCGATGCCGAATGCAAGCGCGTAAGGGTCGAGATCGTTTGCGAGAGGGTTGTAGCGGAACGGCGAGTCCGTCAGGTTGACTTCGATGAAATCCTCGCCCCGACCATGCCGTTCCAGAATGCTTTTTATCCGGTGGCAGAAATCTCCTTTCACCTCCAGCACCAAACCGCCAATACGTTTTTCCGGGTCACTCGCCTGAAAGCCGAGAATCTGTTCGGCAAATGGCTGCATGCAACAGCTGGTCTTGCCGCTGCCTATCGCGCCGATAACCGCGATCCCGGTAAACAGGCCGCGCTCGCCGATCATGAGCCAGTTCGGATTCTCGACGGGGTCCGGCGTCCGCCGATTATGGCGCTCCCCGACGACAAGGCACAGGGCCGTCTGCTGATCCGGCCAGGGCGGCAGGGAAACAGGTCTTGCTTCTGCCTTACGGTTGCCGGTCATTCTGCCGGTGATCGAGAACACCGCAGAAGCCAGCCAATAAGGCGTCGTAAAGAGGGAAAGATTGTAGAGCCCGACCAGCAAGTAGAAGACGCCGGCTCTCTGTTCGCGCAGAATCTGAAAAAGCCATTGGCCGGTCGGAAAGGGCGCGCATGCGAGAAGGCCGATCCCGGCGATCAGGCTGACGACAAGACTGGTTTGGCGGCGAAATTCATGCAGCCGTGTCATCACGCACCCCGGCTTGCCCGTGGGTTTCGAGCCAGTCCTGGAAATCCTTGTCCTTGCGGAACGTAAGCGCCAACGCTTCGTTCACGACATGCTCCTGCGTGCTGTCGATGAAGCTGGCGTAGAACTTCAACTGTTCAAGCACGCTCTTGTCGAGCTTTACGGTGACGGCTTCGCGAACCTTCTTAATCTGTGCCGGAATTAGTGACATGGTGGATATTCCTTTCTTGAAATCGAACAGGTGAAAGCCAGGTGTAAGCCGAGGCGAGAGACTGGGTCTCGAAACGTGCGGTGGTCGTTACGCACCCGGCAAGCGCGGCATCACCGTCGTCTCGCCAGCGCCGGTAGAGATCCTCAAAGACCTCGCCTACAAAGGCGCGCTGATCTTCCCGCAGGCGATCCAGCCGCGTCTTGTCGAAACTCTCAAATCGCCGTTCCTCGAACAGGCGCCGCGCCGAGAAATACCTCTTGAGGCGTTCACGGTCGACGCCACCGCCGCCGGTGTCTTCCCCGACCATCTTTCGAAAGACAGTTGCCGCAGCCCGGAACCGCGTAGTTCCAAAAGTCGCGTAGGTCACCGTCGCCGCGCCGTCGGTGCGCAGCAGGGTCCGGCGGTGTCTCAGAAACCGCTCCCATTTCGAAAAGCCCCCTACGCCCTCATCAACAAAGCTGAGCCGCAGCGCGCCGGTGACGTCACGGGAAATAGGCTGATGGTCGGCGAGAACCTGGTCGATCAGCCTTGTATCGAGATCGGGCGAGCTCTTCAGAAACAGCCGCGAGATGGTTTCGCGGCGCGCCTCTGTGGTCAGCAACCAGTCTTCGCCCGGCCGTGCGAGGACATAATCAAGTAGCATGAGCCGCTGACGCACGGTCTCCGGCGCGTGCAAACGGCGATTGCGGTTGTCAGCCTCACCGATCTGCTGATAAAGCGCTCGCGCGCAGACATGGTAAAGATGCTGGTTGGCGAATCCGGGCAAAGCCCTGATATGACCCAGCCGGAGGGCACGGTCGATGAAACGTTGCCCGAGAGCGCCACATTCGCGTTGAATATGCGTGTTGAATTGCCGTCGCAGGAAGTACCCGCTCTGTAGTCCGGCCAGTAGGAGAAAGCCAGCCTCTCGCGGCGTGTAACCGAAGCGGCAGAGTTCGCCGGTCATAACAGCAGCACCGCACTTCGTTCCTCGGGAAAACTGCCTCCGCCCAAGCCGCCCTCACTGATGCCGAAGCGTCGAACGACGTCCGCTCCACCATAGACATGGAAACCAGCCGAGGCCTTCGTCGCGATGTGATGACCGCGGTAGTTGTCACTTGCTACTTCGATATCAACCCGCCCGACGTCGCCGCGCTCGTCCTCGTACTCGATCCGGAAATCCGGAAATACGGCATGCCCGTCGATAATCGGCAAATGCATAACCCGCGCCGCGTCCCACTGGCGCTCACGGTACGAAAGGGACCCACCGGGTGCGTTCAGCCTCGCGAAGTAGCCCCGCTTCAATTCGTAATCCAGCACGACCCGACTGACGCGATGGCCGTCGGCCGAGAGTTTGCGCTCCTCATGGCGAAAAGCCCGGTAGAAACGAGAATCGTGGGCTGCCTCCGCCGGTTTCACGAAGCCCCAATAGAGGCGCTGGCTGCCGCCAGCTTGTGACCGTGCGACGTCGTACCCGTCGCGCGTCAGTGTCAGCACCCGGCTGTCGCGGGCCGAGGCATTACGCAGTGTCGCCGAACTTATAAGCCCCTGCCGTCGCAACGCCTCGAAATCCGCTCGCGCGAGACGACGGTCGCCGGCGTAGAGATCATTCACGAGATCCGCAGCATCAACCACGCGAAACCGGCCAAGCGTCGTGAGCGTGGCTCTCTCTGATGCCCTGATGTCAACGCTACGCTCCCGCAGTTGCACAGGTTCCCGGCGATTCGCCCCGAACTCGGTACCCCGCGGTTCAGCTTCGACCGCCCGCTGTCGGGACTCCCCGCCTCTTCGCGATAAGCCATCGGCGAGGCTTACGCCTTCCGCTTCCCGTTCATCACGCTCGCTCCAACGGCTCATTGGTCCTCCAGAAGTCTCTTGGTCAGTTCCCGAGAAATCGTCGATTGGCCGCGCAACTGGTTCTCGATGAACGCAAGCTTGTCACCTGTATCCGCAAGCGTGAGGCGCCGGAGCAGCTGGTAAATCGCGACCCCGCTATTGAACAGGAGTAGCGCCGAGAACACCATTGCGGCCTTTTGATAGTCTCGCCAGATCATGCCGATCAGCGGACGAAGGAACGCGCATTCCTTCACCATCACCAGAACGAAGGCTGTATATAGCGCGAATGTGAGTGCCACCGTTACGCGAAGCATGAAAACTCATTTGAAAGCGGCGTCGAGCCGGAAGTACGTAATCGTGATGCCAAGCGGGTTGGTGAGAACGAACGTGTTTGGAACATGCTCCTGAATCACGAATTCGAAATAGCCCGTAAAACGCTCACGCCGACTCTCGCTTCGGTCGCCGCGCCGATAAAAGACCTTGTCGAAATCAACCGATGCCTTCATCGGCTTCGCGCGCAGGTCCTGGAGAACGATGTTCTTGACATCGATATCGATCTCGTCCGATCCGTCATGCGCAAATTTGGCGAGGCCCTTGTTTTTTCGCTCGTCCTCGATCACGGCTCGCGCGAGCGTCGCGTCGAGATAAAACAACGAACGTGAAAAGCGCTCCTCCGCCTCCCCCACCAACCTGGCGTAATGAAGCTGGACGAACTGGCCAAGGAAGTAACGCAGTTCCGGAGCTTCGGGCGCATAGGCGAACCCGGTGTAGTTGACCGCTGTCGCCCGCCCGATCTCGTCAATTCGGACCACGAGTGGCTTCTGCGTCTTCGTCCATGAGAACATCGCGAAGCTCAGCCCGAATGCGGCCAGCAGACACAGCGACGACGCGATAAGCGCCAGCCGCAAATAGTTATTGGTCACCAGAGCATCGCCGTACTGTTCGAGATAGGCGCGCTTCGCATCATCGATTGGCTTTTCCATACTCATCTCCAGTCAAAAGTCACGTAGTCACCGGCCCGTCCTGAGAAGATTGCGTGCGTCAGCGCCGGGATCTTGACAACGCCGAGAACGAACGTCACCAGCGTCAGCAGGACGGGGACAAACATCAAAACCACATCTCCGCTCGACAGCGGCCCCGGAGCTAGAGCACCCAGTATTCGCGTCAGAAATTGTCCGAAAACGAATACATAGGCGCTCGCGACCACCTGATAGAACGCGTACTGTATAAAGGCCCGGAACCACCCCCAGAACATCCACTCCATTTGCGGTACGATTTTCCACGGGATAAAAACTGGCCCGAAAAGAATGATCACAGCCGTGGCGACATACCCATACATCACGATCGCCAGCGTGACGGCCTCAGCCGCGGCGATGCAAAGGTCGATAACAGCAAACCGGATGACTTCGAGGATCGCGAGAGGAGACGGCGACGGCAGACTCGATTCCAGCTCGTTCAAGCTCTCAAGGAGCCCCTGGATGCTCGTCTGATCGAGCATCCCGACCATCGTCTGTACCTGGTCCAGAATCAGATGAGTGAAGCTGATACCGATGCCCGGAATCGGAACCGTGTAGAAGGCGAGCATCACATAGCAGAGGAGTATCTCCTGAAACAGTCCGGCGAAGCTTGCCCAATTGAATCCACTGGCTCCGCTTGCACTCAGGAGCGCCGACTGTATACCGAACCACGAGATAAGGATCACTGCGAGCCCGCGAAACAAATTCATGCCCATACTCTCGAAGAGAGCGCCATTCTGGTTCAGAAGACCATTGATGGCTCCGAAGATATAAGAAAAATAGTCCATACCGTTCCCTCCCTCCTACTGCCACCGGAAGCTGTGAAGCGTATCCGTGATCGTCGACGTGTATTGCGCCTTAACGGCGGTGCCTTGCTCCATGCGCCCGATCTGCGCGTTCATCTCCGCCGCTTCCGTGTCCCGGCGTCGCTTGCTCTCAGCCAGTTGTTGTTCGAGTGTCTGCAGCAGTAGCCGGGCGGTGTCGCGCGAACTACGAAGCTGCGCGATCGTCGCCGCGTTGATCTTGTTCAGGACGCCGACCTCGGTATTCATTGCCGGATCGGATGAAAGCGAATCCGCCTCCAGAGCTGCTATCGCCTGGTCGGCGGCGTTGGCATTCGCGCGCAACTGCCCGATCGTTTGCATCGTGTCGATATTGGCGCTGTCCGCGAATTCGAGCGAGGCGTATTGGCTTGCGAGCTTCTGCTGCTCCTCGCTCGGCCACTGCGCCAGATTCGGGCCATAGACCTGCAGCGGGATGGTTGCGCTGTTATAGGCACTTCCAGCCGATCCGCCCTGGTTGAGTTGCTGGACCCAAGGACCGAGATTGCCGAACTGGTCAGATGGGGCACCGAGCGGCTGCAACCCTGCCGCCGGCGTGCGATAGCGCGATCCCATATCGACGGGGACGACCTGCGAGAGAAACGATTGAAGATTGAATTGCGTCTGCAACTGGTCGTAGCTCTTCACAAGTTGCTCAAACATCAGCACGGCGTTGGCGTACGAGGTCGGGTCAAAGACGACATCGCCAATACCCAAGACGGCTTGAAGCGGCACGGCGAGCAGCAGGATGGCGAGACTTGTTACGGCGATGCGTTTTTTCATAAAGCGTTTATTCCTCGATTCATGGACGGTAGGAAGGCAGCAACAAATCGCCGGGCAGATAAACATTGACCGGATGGCCCTCTGGCACGGTGATGGTGGGAACCCGGTTCAAATAGTGGTTCAGAATATTCGTCGCCGAATTGCCCGTGGAGTTGCCGACTCCGGCGGCATAGGGGCTGGCTTGACCGGCGTAAAGCGCAAGGCCGCCGAGGAGTCCGACAGCACCCGCGATGCCGAACTTGCTCATGTTGTGGTTATCGACTTTGCCCTTCAGACCGGTCTCGCCGGCATCATCAAGCCCCGGCGCGGGTTCGAGATCGACCGAGTAACCGTTCGGCAGGATGAGCCGCTTGAACGTCACCGCGAGCCGTGTCTGGTTTTCTGCCTCGACTTTGCTGGACTTGCCGAGAAAGCGCGAGCTCCCAGGAATTAGCGTCGTCTTTCCATCCTTAGCGAGTACAGGTGCCGAGACGATGCAATTGACGGGGCCGGTGAATGAGCCGTCAAGGCGATTGGAAAGGGTGGCCTGTACAAGCGTCCCCTCATAGAGTCGGAACAGTTCGCCTTCCTGAGGCGGAAGGCGGCGCCCAGACTCCTTTGGCTTTACCGGGCTCTCGGTCTTCGGCCCGGACGGTCCTGGGTGATCCTCGCCACTTGCCTGTGGTGGCGGTGTCTTGTTCGTCGTGGATGGAACAGCCGCTGGCGTCAGAGTGATCACCTGCGTGGCGAGATCGACAGGGTTGGCACTCTGGACCGTTTGTGGCGCTGCGCGCACGGCATAGTTGCTAACGAGCGCTGCCGAAGGCGTGCGGACTCGATTCAGTTCGCTAAACCCATCTATCGTCGATGAAGTTTGCTGCCCTGAAACCGGGGTGAGTACCTCCACGTCCCGCGGTTCGCGAAAGCGTGGCTGGCGGTCGTCAGACTCAGCCCGTTGGCGCTTGTCGGCCTCGCGCCGCTGCCGCTCCAGCGCTTTTTGAAAGCTTTGCAGCTGGTTTGGTGATGGTCCGGGGGGCGGGGTCGGTTCCGCTGCCTGCCGCGGCTTGCTTCCGCTAAAGAATGTCGCCAGCAATACCAAAAGCACGATACCGCCCGTGACGATAAATTGCGTATAACGCGGCATAGTGCCGGGCGGACGGTCTTCATTCTGCTTCGCTATCGGAATCGTTATCATCTTCTCTACCTCTTCACTCCTGTTAAATGGGGTCGAACCGGGACACCTCCGGCACACCTTCCCGCACCCACGCGAGACGGATGCGATTGTCAAAATCCTTAGAGCGGCACCTCAGTGGTGCCTTGCGTATACGGGTTATCCGTGCACCGACGTTCGGCAGTGAATCTACGGAGCTTCCTTCTTCTCGCTCGGGGCTTGAGCCTTCTCCTTCGGTTCCGCCGGAGCCTGGGGGACCTGGACGGGCGTTGGCTTTGGCGGCTCGCTTTCCTTCACGCCCGGAGCGAGGTTTTTGTTGAGCTTTGACGTTTCATCGCTGGGCTTGACGGTCACGTGCAGGTCAGCACTGTCCGTTGCGCCGCCGGTACGCGAGATCTCCCGCAGCACAAAGGCGTAGACGATATCGCCTTCCATCACCACGTTCAGATTGGTGACGACGCCTTCCTTCGCTGGCTTGACGTGCAAATAACGCCCGCCGCCCTCAACCACCCAGAATTCTTTGTCTCCGCATGTCACTTCAACAATCTTTTGGCCCGCCGGAAACTCGATCAGCGTCGAGAATCCTTTTTGGGCATGTATGACCGGCAGGTCACCCTCGCCCAGCCGCTGCAGCACAAGGTCCTTGGCCGTCTGGGCGTTGGCCGTCAAAGTGGCGATGATGAATCCAAGTGCGACCATCATGAATAACAAAACCTTTTTCATTTTGAGCCTCCTGCAAGAAGATCAAGGGCGGCGTCCAGGCTGCCCGCTGCTGCTATCGCTTCATTGCGGCGTTTCACATCAAACGGGTCAGTCGTATAAAGCCAGTAGCTCCGCTTATCGACATTGAGATTTAGGATCTTCGAAACGACTCCCTGCTTCAGCAGAAACTGCCGCTTCGGGATCAGATTGCGAACGCGTTCTTGCTCGCTCTTGGTCAATCTCAGAACATCGCCGTACAGCCGTGCGTCCAACTTGGGGTTGGCGAGCAGCATCTGCGTCGGACAGTTTTCGACGATCGGCCGTAGCGCCTCAGTATCTGTCAGATCGCCCGCTGACTGCGTCGCGAGGATCATGACGCCATTTTTCTTGCGCCATGTTCTCAGGGCCGCAGCGATATAAGCGCGCGTGACAGGGTGCGAACAGAACCGCCAGGCTTCATCGATGGCGCAGAGTTTCAGGTCGGTGCCGTGCAACGGGTCGCATACTATTTCGTTGGCGCGGTGCAACAGATAAAGCAGCAGGGGCTCAAGGGCTGCGCCGATATTCTCCATGCCCTCGAAATCTACGCACTGAAACCGCGCATAGGAGACCGTATCCTCGACGTTGTCGAACCAGGCACCATATTGTTCACCCGCCGTCCAGCGCCTCAGATGACTACCGAGCGCGGGACCCACCGTCGTCGCAAGTGTGCCCAGCCGTTGTTGATCCTTATCGAGAACCGAGAGCGCTTCGATTGCTTCGAAGAGTTCCTTCTGTTGTTCCTCATCCATGCGATGGTCGCCAGATTCAATCAGGAACTTCGTGAAGGTGAACTGAAACTGCCTGTTGGCCGGTGTCGGCTCCAGCCCGAACGGATTGATCGAGAACGGCAGTTGGCCGCGCCCCACCGAAATGTATGAACCTTGGATCGCCTGTGTTAGCGACCGGTAACTGCCGCCCACATCGAGGATGAAGGTGTGGGGCCTTCCGTATTTCTGCGCGTGCGTCAGTAAGCAATTGAGCAGGAAAGACTTGCCGGCTCCCGGCACCCCGAAAACGACCGCGTGCCCGAGGTCGTTGAGGTGAAGGTTGAAGTGATAGAGCGACTGTTCTTCGGTTTCGACCGTGAGCAGGGCGGGGGCTCGGAGAAATGCGTTGCGGGGCGCGCCCGCAGAAGGCGTCGACCAAAGACCAAAATCAACATGGTTTCTATCTGTCACGAGCAACTTGCGGAGATTGAATGGCGCGCCACCCGGCAAGGCCGCGAGAAACGCATTGAGGCTGTTGTAAGTCTCTTCATTGACCGCACCCTCATGCGCTCCCACGATACGTATGACTTCTGCGCTTGCGGCTTCGACGGCTTCGAGCGTTGGCCCCTGGACCACAAATGTCTGCGACCACTCGCCGATCTGCGTGCCGCGCATTTCAATGTCTTCAAGGCATCGCCCGAGATCGGAGGTGAGAGCTTCTTTGGACTCGTCGAACAGCATCTCGCGCTCATACGGGCGCTCTTTCCCTATCTGGGTCGATAGGCCCGTCTTCGTATTGTGAAAATGGCGACGCTTCGAACGAATCTCCGCGATCGCCTTGGAGGTTTCCAAAGGCCGCCACTCGCTGGCAACCACTAGGTCAGTAGAGACTTCAGTCAACCTCCGAAGAATGTGAGCGAAACTGTGAGACGGAGGCTCTCTAATGGTAAGCACCTTCGCGAAAGCCTCTCCGAGCCGGAGGTGGTTGCGCTCGCAAGTAAGCTCTGAATCGACGGCTTGGAAATCGACGTGGCGGTTGTACTTCAGCCGAACCGCGTCGGCCTTTCGACGATCAGGGTTCAGCAAGCGTCGTAGGAGCGCGAAACTCTCATTGCGGTCGAGCAGCTGGACATCGAATGTGTCGCAGCATTGTTCAATAAAGCTGTTGGTGGCGCGTCGCAGTGATACCCTCGCCCGTTCGAGCACCTCATCAAGGAGGACCGCTCGCGCCGGTGTCGAAAATGCACCCCGAATCGCACCCCATGGCGTTCTTCTTCCATTCTGCTTGCCGGAAGACTTGCCACCTTGCCACGCAGATTTGCGAGTGACAACCAGATAGGTCGTGTACAAAAACAGCCGGTGTCGACGCTCCATCAATAACGCCCGACGGCTGCGAGCGGCAGCATCTGCGAACGCGTCCGAATATGATTCCTCTTCGATTGGCGGGTCGGCACACTTCATCCAATAAGAGGTCACAATGTCGCCAGGGCCGAACGCGCCCAGCGCCGTTCGCAATTTCGCCGCCATCAGATCCAGTTCGCCTTGTTCAAGACTCTCCGCGTCAGGCCCGCGCAAGGCCAGCATGCAGAGCAGATCGCCGCTTTTCGTCAGCGCCGTGTACGGATCGATGTAGCAGGCAACATTGACGAGTCGGTGAAATGGCTGGCTCTCGTTGTATGGCTTGAACAGTCGATTAAGACAAACCATGTCACGCTCCCTCGCCAGCGGAAGAGAATTTGGCGGGATCATACCGAACGGCCTGCCGTCGGCTGTTCAGCGCGATCCGAAAGAATTGTGTGTCGATGCTCCGTGCCAGCTTCGCTCCGCTCCACAGCAGTACGAAGAGGATCAGCGACGACAGCAGTGCGCTCATGACAACGAAGAGGGCGAAGCTGGAAGTGAGGAGGGCGAAAAATAATCGCCGGTCAATTCCGAGTATAAGAAGCGGGCGATTTAACCCGCGAAATACAGGATTAATGGTTTGGTCCATGGCGTCCTCCTGTGGTGATTGAATTCAGCCGGTGATAAATGAAAGGAAGCTCGCCGCTCCCAAAGCCAGCCCCACGCCGAAGATAAGGCTTCCGATGACTCGGCTGTGATTTCCCTCAGAAAACGCTGTGGTCAGGCCACCGAGAACGATGGCAACCAGTGATAGTCCTTTGGCAATTGGGCCGGTGAAAGCGGTGGCCAATGCGCCGGCCGCTTGGCTCCATGGGTCGGTTTGGCCGTATGCTGTGCCTGCAACTCCCAGGCATACAAGCGTGAGAGTCAGTAGAGTTCGGGCGCAGGAGTTCCTGTCGCTCCGGGCTTGGGCTTCTCTTCGCGTCGCAACTGCGGCGATGTCCGCCTGAATTTTTGCTTGCCGTTCCGTCAACGTCTCGATATTCGTCGTTTTCATAAAAGCTCCTTTATCTACTCGTAAAATCCGTCCGCCTGGTCACGCCAGTGACCCCACATCTCACCGTTCCATCTCTCACACCATGGCTGCCCATAAATTCCGATCGCTGCGTAATACTCTCGGCGACTTTCGGAAGCGTGAGCTAAGTCATCGCGCTCGTCACGATCCCCACTTCCTCCGCGTTCCCGAATCAGTTCCTCGCGCGTCGATGGTCCCGCGTCAAAGAACCGTTCGCCTGCCTGCTGGCTGTCGCTCATACACATTGACCTTCCTTCGCGATCATCGATGCTCCCTGCGTGTATCCTTGAGCGGTTATATGGTTGGCACGCAGCGCCATGCGGAGACCCGGATGGCGCCGCACGCAGTGTGTCGGGGCGACTTTATCGATCTTGGTTGTCGGTCCCAGGACCCGCCAAAATCGACCAGCACCGGCCGCACAGATGGTCTTTTTGGAATGCGAGGAATCCGGCCAAGACCGCCAAAGCGCGCCGCTGTCGTGCGGGCACTGCTTGGTCGTGCGTCGCAACGTTCGACAAGGCGTTGACCGCAGCAAATATTGTGTTCTCCGAACCTTCGTTCCTCCAGGCTCGTTCCAAGGAGGGCATCAGTTTTTTAGGTGAGAGCCGAGCGCGCTCAAGGAACCTCGTTAACAGGTGGTGCACTTCCGCCGGACGCTCATTTGTGGCCTTGAACGCATCGAGCTTCGCCTGAAGACCTGCCCAAACCCGCTCCGAGAGCCCGCTGATCTGATCCATCTGCCTCTCGCGGGCGGCAGCAAAATTTGCGGACAGCTTGCGCGCGCGAGAAAGCTGGGATGGATCTTCCTTGATGCATATGCGGCGCGTCATCCCGTTTGTGCACACAAGACGATAAATAAATGCTTCAACGAGCGTTGCGGGGCCTCCAAAACGATGGTGGACGATCCGGATACCGGACTGTACGACATCGCCGCGCTTAACCTCGATGGCTTTAGACGGGCTGATGAGGACTACCTCGAAATGAAAATCGTCAATTTCCACGCGGTGGATGATCAGATTGTCAGCTTCCCTGCCCAGACCCCTAATGACGGCGGACAGGACGGCCGCATATTCCAGCGCGAGTAAATGATTGTTCTTGAGCAGGCTTACAATCTGGTCATTACGGACCACAAGATCACCTTCGAAACCGAAGTGGCCCAGGATAGCGTGCTCATTGAGTATCGCCGCTTGAAAGGCAAATCTGTGAGTTCTGAGATAGGCGCTCGAACCCACCCCGCTGAAGACGCGGTCCCTGGCAGCTTCATCCATCGGGAAATACCGCTCCTGATAGATGATGCCTCCGGGTATGAAATGCATGCCTGTTGGATCAATCCGGAACACGGAAAACTGTTCATCCAACCGCTTAAGGCTCGCCAGTAAACCGCTCAGTGTGGCCGTGTCATATCTCGGTCTGCCGGCATCATCACCACCGGTGCTATTTTTTGAAGACATAACAAGCGCCGGGCTCGCGTCATACAGCGTGAGCGCCGAGGAGGGAAGAGGGACGTTGGTGCTTCGTTCGTCTCGCTCATCAGCGCTATTTTGTGAAACAATACCGCTATTTTTTGAAACAGTAAGGGCGCCGGATTTCCCCGCGTTGTCGGTGGGATACGGGCGGCTTTTTTGGGCTTCTGGAAGGTTTGCAAGACCGTTCATGTTTCGCTCCTGAAAGCCACTTTGCCATCAGGAGCGCATCCGCCGATATGACAAAGAGTGTGAGAATCCGTGAGAATTCTCGGACTGCGCAATCCTAACGTTCTGGGCTGGCTAAGTTCCCTGTTGTCAATGCCTTAGAGGTTCGCTATCTTTCAGTCTCACATCCAACGATTGCGAGCAATGGAAGTCGAGGCGGAAAAATACGAGGTCGAAATCCAGCGCGATCCGGTCACTGGCCGTGTCGTCTGCGAGATATGGAAGCACCCCGATGACCGACAACCAATGACCATTGGTGGTTGGACGGGGCTGCCGATTGGAAACGCTCGCGAGCACCGGCTCGATGGACCCGCAGCGATGAGGTGGGACCCTACGACGGGCGTTGCCGTCAGCGAAGCATGGTACTTCCGTGGTCGTAGGCATCGAGAGGACGGTCCTGCACTTGTCAAACGTGATCCGAACACCGGACGCGTGGTCTCCAGTTCTTGGTACGTCAACGGCAACCTAATTCCGAAAGCGCAGCGTCCGAAGATGCGCGGGCGAATCCAGCCCAAACCGGTCTCAGTCGGGCTTCGGTAACGCCGCTCGACACTACGGAGGATGGCGCTATCCTTCCTGCTATCATCAGCCGAAATGTACATGATCGATTGGTTCGGGACCATCGAGTTCGAGGGTGCCAACGGGCGCGGATGGCGTCTACAGCACCTCCTGGCCGATGGCCGCCTTGTTCTGACTGACGGCAGGCCGAAGCCCATAACTCGTCCCGTCGCCGCTCTACACTTGCTTGATCTTCTGCTCGACGAAGCCGTCAGGAGGGCCGAAAGCGGCCAACCTTCGGAAGGCGTGACAACGATCTACATTCACAATGTTCTATGGGGCACTCTTGGTCGTCGGGATCCCCCCGTTTCACTGGAAGAGCTACCGGACGGACGGTTTACTGAATTGGCCCCGAAGACCAGGAGAGCGATCTCGGATTTAAATAAGATCGTTGGACCCAAAACGATCCAGAATGTTGGCAAAGCCTATCGATTTGCCGGCAAGAAAATCAAAGCGAATTTCGAAAAACGCCCCGAGCCGAAAAGCGAGCGGCCCACGCTCCTCACCCTGGACTTTTTTCCCAAACCCGAGGACGCGGTCGATCTCGTCCAACTGCTCGATCCCCGGTTTCGTGCTGTGGAATTCATAGGGCAAGCCGCGTTGGCTGACAGTCTGTGGGCATGGCTGACAGAAGAGGCACAGGCGCCGCGCGTCTCGGTGAAAGTCGTTGCCAGCGAAGCGGGCGCTGGCAAGACACGCCTCGCTTATCGATTGCTCGAATTGATCCAGCACCGCATACCGGGGAGGTGGCACGCAGGACTTCCGGCCGCGAGCTTGTCCGATCTTTTTTCCAATGGTGCGTTTTATGAACACTGTCAGCGTCAGCCGACTCTGATCATCGTCGATGATGCGGCACTCTATGTGAACGAGCTGATCAAAGTAGTCGCCGAGTTTCATGATCGACACGAACAAGGTCCTCGCCTTTGCTTTCTTCTGCTTGAGCGTGCCGCCCATGAAAACTACGGCTGGTTTCGTAGGCTGACGGACGCGTTGGTGGTCCGTAGCCCACGAATAATCTCTCAACCAACACTGGTTCTAGCGGAGCCCGATGTTTCGCAGCGTCGCCAACTCTTCGAAAATGCGCTCAATGCGGCTGCGAAGATCTTGAAAACGCCCCCACTTACCCTAGCCGAACCCATTGAGGAGTATTTCGCCACGCTTGCGATGGCGAATACTCTGGCGGTTCTGCTGGCGGCCCTTACGTCGCAGGAAAGGCAAGAGTTCACGCCAGCCGGTTTCCCGGTATCGGAACTGGCTGCGATAGCCGCCGCACGCGAGAGCAACCGAATCCGATCAATTGCAGCGTCCGCGAACTGCTCCGAACGATTTCTCCTTCACATGGCCGCTTTTGCGTCCCTGACGCGAGGGTTAACCCGCGAGGAGCTGGTTCTGGCCTGCCATCAGGAGTCGGAGGAACTCGAACCAACACCCCACTGGAGCGCGATTGACTTCGCGGAGATTCTTGAAACGCTTGTTCTCCCTTCAATGGGTGGCCGCGGTATGGCTCCAATTGTTCCCGAAATCGTCGGCCGCGCATTCGCCGAGTCCCTTCTCGATGACTACGACGAGCCATGTGACATACTCGTGCGCGCTGTCCGGTTCAAGCCTACCTCGACGGCCTTCACCCTCACGCAATTTCATCCGACGTGGACATACTTGGCGCTTGAGGAGGTTCTGATCTATCCGGATACTCGTTCCCTCAGCAGATTAAAACGACTCGCGGGGCGCGATCCGGCACTGCGGGCTGAGCTTGCCCACAATTTATATGCCCGCGGAGTCCTTTTGTCGGTAAAAGCGCAGGAAGAGCAAGCAGCCAAATACTTCGACGAGTCCTTTCAGATATTCGAGGCACTTCCCGACGCACGATCATGCGGACGGTTCTTCTTCGGGTACGCGGACTTGTTAAAGCAACGTGGTACGAAATTGCTGGACCAACGGACCCCTGCCGAAGCACTGCCCTTTCTGGAGAAGGGGGTCTCTCTTTACCGCTATGCGGCTGAACACTCCAAGTTCGGGCCGCGACATGGGCGGTGGCAGTCGCGAGAGGAGATACCGATCCACCGTAAACGCTATCCGGAGACGTTGGACCCGCATGTGTACAGCACTGGCTTGGCCGATCTGCTGATGAACCTTGGGCTTTCCCAGGGCCGCTGTGGTAACGGGGAGCAGGCCTTCGCGACAATCAATGAGGCAATTACTGAACTTCGTTCAGTTTTGCACGCACCATCCTGGGACGCGGTAGAGAAGCTCGCAATTTGCCTGGCTGTTCAAAGCGAACTCGCCCACAAGCTCGGTGATCTCACCACGGCGAGACGGGCATTCCACGAAGCCGGAGTATGGTACTTCGAGCTTTCTCGTCTCTATCCTCGGCGTTTTGCCCTGTCGTGGAGTCAAACCCAGCTAGGGCTAGTTAGCATAGCTTACTCGCATCCGAACATTCAAAGTCTCTCAAAAGAAACGGTCGATTCGATTCTCGACGAAGCCGGCCGAATACGAAACGAACTACTATCGCTTCGCCCCGCAGAGAAGCGCGTCTTTTACGAACCAGGTGAACCATTCGAGCCGGCTGGCGAAGTGTATCCAATCGTCTTGCTAAAAGACCCAACT
Organism: uncultured Acidobacteriia bacterium; assembly: GCA_903825445.1. Taxonomy (GTDB): domain Bacteria; phylum Acidobacteriota; class Terriglobia; order Bryobacterales; family Bryobacteraceae; genus BOG-234. Next base: position 49,833 of record CAIKAS010000268.1, on the reverse strand, counting down.
GATGATGGCGTCATCACAGTTGACGCGAGCATAGTTAGCTTCGCGAACGATTCAGCGATCTTACAAGCAATGATCATGAAAACGGTTCCGGCACAGCACGTGGAAACCTTAGTTGATAACAGAAACTTTGGCGCGGGACCGGTTGTTCCAGAGCAACACGACCCGATGAGTCCGCTCTATTATAAGCCGTGGTTTCGCGTCTGGTTTGAAAGGATCTATGAACGCTTTTCTAAAGACGTGGGCATGCTCGTGCTCCTTCTAAACACAGGCAAAGACCACGCCGGACGTTTGGCGACCCAGAATGCCGAACTGTTCGCGCCAGCGCAGGCGCATTGGGATCTCCAGTCGGCGGCACTGGCTCCTGCCTTCGGGAATGATCGTCGGTCTGTCGAACGGCTTATTGACGCCGCCCAGCTTAACGTGAGCTTCTTCCACGACAATCGAAGGCGTGCCGACGCGCTCCCGTTCGCCACGCTTGTTGCCATGCCGATTTTGAAGCAAGACCTTGTTTGGCTTTCGTTGCGCATTAAAGGGCTGATCGAAGGGTCCAGTTATAACGGCACGCCGATTCATGTAACAACCGAGGAAGTGGTAGCCTTGATCCGCATTCAAATTGAAATTGACGAGATCGTTGCACCGGCACCAGACTAATACTCTTTTCCGGGGGCATCTCCTTTTACTGGCCTCGGAGCCATCATTCTGAACTCGGAAACGTTTTTCCCCTACCGCCCGCGTTTTTCAACCCGGTTATTGTACCTACTGCCCAAGAAGAAGGGCGAAAGGTACGACGCAAAAGCGTCCTGCCTCTCGCCAGATCGTTACGAGGGCGAATCCAAATATTGAGACGGAGGGCAAGAAAAACCTTGCGATCACTTTCGGCTTTTGATTCATTTCCGGTATGGTGATTCGGGTTTTCAGTGAGAACAGCAAGTTGTTCGCGGTCAGACTCCCGCGAAACGCCTTGACTGCTGGCCTTCGGCCCGTCGTCATGGCTCAACTTGCGAAGTGGGGCAAGCCCCCCGTTCGATCCCCCCGGCAGTGCCGCTCCTCGCGGCACACGGAAACCCCGCCGGTTTCCATACCTTCCCGCCGGCCGTCTGCCGATCGGTCTCGTTCGTCGCGAGGTCCGCGATGAACGTGCCGCCGACATCGGCCGCAATGCGCGGCAGCGGCAGCGAAAAGAGGCGGCGCGTGCATAAAGTCGATACGCGTTGGGACGGTATCGAGCACGCTAGCCTTGCCGCAGCCGCTCAGACAACCGGACTGACGAAAGGCGGATATATCCGCGCTTTGGTCCTCGGTTGTCCCGGCCCGCGCTCTCAGCGCGCGCCTTCGGTGAACGCGCTGGCGCTCGCCGAGGCGACCGTCGCGCTCAATAAAGCGACCGGCGCCATCAACAAGGTCGGGAGCAATATGAATCAGATTGCTCGCGTTCTTAATTCGGGGGGCGCGCACGTCACGACGAAAGAATATCTCGCTGCTCTTCGAGACGTGCGGGTCGCTTTGGCGGGCATTTTGGAAATCGTCGGGCGCCATCCATGATCGCCAAGGGAATGCCTCACCGCCACGGTGCCGTTCTCGCGCGCTATCTGGTCACCGGGAAAGATCATGAGCGTGCTGAGTTATGGGAGCTCCGTGGCTTTCCGTGTACGGGCATCGTTCCCGCCTTTCGGAGCGTTCACGTTATGGCAGCAGCTACCAAGTGCCTGGCGCCGTTTTTTCATGTGTCCGTCCGAAATCCCGATGGAGATAATCTCGACCGGTCGCAATGGGAAGTTGTGGCGAATGCCGTCGAGCGTATGCTCGGATTGACCGATCAGCCGCGCGCGGTTGCATTTCACACGGCCGGAGACACCGGGCATGCGCATATGCACATCGCCTGGTCCCGTATTGATCAGGAGACCCTCACTGCGAAACCTCTGCCGTTTTTCAAACAGCGCCTGAAACAGGTCTGCCGCGAACTTGAGGAGCGCTTCGGACTGACCGCCGTCCCAAATGAGCGTCGTAGTTCCGTTCGCTTCGCGCCAACCCGTTCGGAAGAGGAGCAGGCGCGGAGGTTGGGCGTGGATGTGCATGCCACGCGCGAATGTATTCGGAATTGTTTCGAGCAGTCCGATTGCGGCCGGAGCTTTCGAGATGCGCTTGCGCAGGCAGGGTTCGTTCTGGTCCGAGGTGACCGTCGCGATTTTCTCGCGGTCAATAGAGAAGGAGCGATGCAGGCACTCGGTAAGCGCGTCGTCGGCGTCTCCGCCGCCGAAATCCGCCTCCGTCTGGCCGATTTGGATCACGATCATCTGCCCACGTTGGAGCAGGCACGGGAGTTCATTGCCACCAACAAACAGCTATCGGCTAACGCCACGGTCGAAGATGTCCGCCACCACACCAAAGACCCGGCTAAGCCAGTCAGTGCGCGCAAACGACCGCGCAACAGTGTCGCCGAAGGCATCGACGCGGCGGTAGGAAAAGAGCATTTGGGGGATCGGGTTCGGACGCGAATCGTGACCACGTCCCCAGCCTCTCCGCTCAACCATCCGGAGATTGAGACGCCCGTACCGAACGACCCGCCGGATAGCGAGAACGAACCAATCCGTCAACTCGTAACCCAGACCTTCGATTCGCCGCGTAGCGCGACCCACAGCTCCCAGTTTCTGCCAACGATGGAGTGCCCGACCGAACGCGACAGCGGACCCGGTTCCCTCGGTGAGCCCGCCGGAACAGAGACGGATACCGCGGCGCCTATTCCCAAACCACCCGGTCTCGCGGCTCGACTGCGCGATCAGTTCCGCGCGGTGGTAAAACAACTGACCGCGAGGGACCCGGCTCCACACCCTACCGCCCGGAAGCGACGACGTGAGGAGATCGGCGGGAGCTTTGGCAAGGCCGCCTCGGGGCTACTGCGATGTATCGCCCGAATTCCGCCACTAAATTTTCTCGACCCCACATGGGAGACCTTTACATGGCTGCACCTTTGGGAATACAACTCTGGGGTGAGTGCGGACTTTCATCAGGATCGCTCCGCCTCGCCCCCGCCTGAAGACCTCTCTTTGCGACTTTAGCTAAACCACGATCCGCGTATGTCGAAGCCGCACGCCACCCATATTGCCTATGTCCTGAAAAAGGAGTCGCGCAACAGCGGCCGTTGGATGGAGATTGGTACCGCGAACATCAAACCCGACGGCACGAGCGGCGGTCATCACATCAATCTTGATCGGTTGCCGCTCGGCGGTTTTGGCGGGCACATACTGCTCCAACCAGTGGGCAGCCGTCCGGCCGATCCCATGCCCGAACCGGACAGGCCCGGTGAAGACGAACACTGAAACCCAACGACGGATGACGCATGGCCTCTCAGTTCAGGACGGCGAGGAAGTGGATTACAACGCGGGTCGCGCCGGACTACACCAATCAGCTTGATTTGTTTTCGGAGGCGGTGCCAGAAACATCGCTACCGGTTGCTCCTCCTCTGGTACGAACTGGCGGTCTCCGTCCTGCAAGGCCGAGGCCTGAGCAGTTGGGTTTTGAGGTGTGGGAACCGCTGCCGCCTTTTAACGCCGCCGCCAATGAGGCCGTTAAACCGCTTTCGGCGGACGCGGGTTCAGACCGAGAAGAAGCCGGCGCGCCGACGGCGCAACCGGAGATCGCCGCACAAGACGGAACATCACCGCGGATTGGAATCGGTGCCAGACGAAATCCGAACGTCGAAAAGGCGCTCGACATCGAGCCGGAGGACAAGCCATCGCGGGATTTTCGGATAACGGGGGCGCACCGGATTGGACAGGGTAGCCTGCATGAGAAGGCCCGCGACAATATCGCGGCCATCCGTCTCCTGAAGACCCTTGAAGCGGAAAACCGCGAGGCCTCCGACGATGAAAAAGCCATCCTCTCCCGCTATGTGGGCTGGGGTGCATTGTCGAACGTATTTGGACACTACCAGCCAGAGGAGTGGCGGAGCACAGCGCGGGCCGTGAAGGAACTGCTCACCGGCCCGGAGTTTGAATCGGCGCGGGCATCGACACCGAACGCGCATTACACGTCCCCGTTGGTCATCAATGCTGTTTGGAGCGCGCTGCAACGTCTCGGTCTTGGGAGCGGCGCGCAGATACTGGAGCCGGCCATGGGCATCGGCCACTTCTTCGGGCTGATGCCAGAATCCATGCAGGGCGGGCACAGGACCGGCGTCGAACTCGATTCCATCACCGCTCGCATCGCCCGGAAGCTCTATCCGGATTCCACGATATTTGCGCAAGGATTCGAGGACACGCCCCTGCCGGATAATTACTTCGACGCCGTGATCGGTAATGTGCCTTTTGGCGACTACGGAGCGCACGACCCCACGATGAAGCCCCAGCTAACGCGGGCGATCCACGACTACTTCTTCGCGAAGTCGCTGGAAAAGGTGCGGCCCGGTGGAGTCATGGCGCTCATTACCAGCCGCTACACCATGGATAAACAGACCGATACCATTCGCGGCCATCTTGGCGAACGTGCAGATCTGCTGGGCGCTATTCGGCTGCCGAACACAGCGTTCAAAGGCAACGCCGGAACGGAAGTGACCACGGATATTCTGTTCCTCCGCCGGCGTCCGGCCGGAGCCGAGCAGGGGGGCCATGCCTGGCGCGGGCTTGAGACGATCGATAGCACGGACGGCCCGATTGCTGTCAACGAATACTACGTTCGTCACCCCGAGATGATGCTCGGGGAAATGAAACTCGAAGGATCGATGTACCGCGGCACCGAGCCGACACTCGCAGGCGAACTCACGTTGGAACTGCTCTCAGGAGCCGTCGAATCTCTGCCCGAAGGCGTCTACATCCCGAGGGACGAGGCACGCGGTCCGCCGTCTGCAGTACTCGACGCCGATGCGCTGAACGGTATCAAAGACGGAGCTTTTACCGAGCGCGATGGTGAAGTTGTCATTCGCAACGGCAATAGCTTCGAACCCGCGAATCTGTCAATAGCGGCAGCGGCGCGGATCAGGGGAATGATGGCGGTGCGCGACGCCGTGCGGCTGGTGTTTCGAACCCAGCTTGAAGATGCACCGGAAGAACGTATCACCGAGGCGCGAAAACTTCTCAACAGTATCTACGATTCCTTTGTCGCAAGATTTGGTGCCCTCTCCAACCGGGAGAACAGCCCGGCCTTTGCATCCGACCCCGATCAGCCGCTCCTTCTGTCGCTCGAAGTCTACGACGCCGACACGAAGCACGCCCGAAAGACCGCCATCTTCGAGCGGCGCACGCTCCAGCAACACAGACCGGCGGAGCATGTCGAGACCGCCGCCGAGGCGCTTGCCATTTCCCTGAACGAGACCGGGAGAATTCACTGGCCGCTGATGGGGAAGCTCACCGGACACAGCACCACATATTTGCAGCGCGAACTGGATAGCCTGATCTATCGCAACCCCGAGGGCGAATGGGAGACCGCCGACCGTTACCTGAGCGGTGACGTGCGGGTGAAGCTTAAAACCGCCGAAGCAGCCGCCGGACTTGATCCTTCCTACCGCCGCAACGTTGAAGCACTGAAAGAAGTTCAGCCGGTCGATCTTCTCCCCGGAGACATCAGCGCCCGCCTTGGCTCCTCATGGATTCCCGTTGGAGATGTGAGGAAGTTCGTGTCGGAAACGCTGGAGATCGCTACCAGTTCCGTCACGTTAAGCCACTCCGGCGTCATCGCCACGTGGGCGCTCACCCTCGAAAGCTACGCAAAGTCGAATGTCAGCAATACGACGGTCTGGGGAACACCCAGGGCTCTGGCTTCCGATCTGATTGACGATGCGCTGAACGGGCGCACGCCCACGATTTACGACCAGATCGACAAAGACACGCGCGTCGTGAACCAGCAGGAAACGATTGCCGCGCGCGAGGCGCAACAGAAGATCAAGGACCGGTTCAGCGAATGGATTTGGCAGGACGAGGACCGCGCCAGCCGTCTTGCCCGTTTGTACAACGACCGCTTCAACAATATCCGCCTGCGCACTTACGACGGGTCGCACCTGACGTTTCCGGGGCTGAACCGGTCGCTGTTGCGGCGCAACGACCTTGACAAACACCAGAAAGACGCCGTATGGCGCGCGCTCCAGAATGACAACACGTTGCTGGCACACTGCGTTGGCGCCGGAAAGACGGCCGTGATCACCGTGACCGCGATGGAAATGAAACGTCTGGGTCTGGCGGCGAAACCCATGATCGTCGTGCCCAATCACCTCGTCGAGCAATGGGGCGCGGCATTTCTGGCGCTCTATCCACACGCGAATATCTTCGTCGCGGGCAGGGAGGCTTTTGCGGCTGGAAACCGACAGAAAGCCATGTCGCGGATCGCGACCGGCACCTACGACGCGGTAATCGTGTCACACAGTTCGTTTGAAAAGCTGCCCGTCTCAGATGAAACCTTCTTACGTTTTGTCGGGAGGCAGTTGCAGCAGCTCGAAGAAGCAATTTATGAAGCGAGAGCCGAGAAAGGCGACAACCGCCGCATCGTCAAGGAACTCGAAAAAGCGAAGAAGCGACTCGGCACGAAGCTGAAGGATCGCGCCAGCCGCGAGAGCAAAGATGATGCTGTGACCTTTGAACAGATGGGTATCGACAGGGTCTTCGTTGACGAAAGTGACCTCTACAAGAATCTCGGTTTCACCTCGAAGATGACGCGCATTGCCGGGTTACCTAATACCGAAAGCAATCGCGCGCTCGACATGTATATGAAGACGCGTTATCTCGCCGAACGCAGCGGCGGCATCGTCTTTGCTACTGGCACGCCGATTTCGAACACCATGGCCGAGATGTACACCTTGCAACGCTATCTGGCCCCGGAGACGCTCAAAGCGGCGGGCGTTGAACATTTCGACGCATGGGCAGCCAATTTCGGAGAGCCGGTCACCTCGCTCGAACTGGCACCGGACGGCTCCGGATATCGGATGCACACAAGATTTGCGAAATTCATCAATCTCCCGGAACTGCTTTCGATGTTCCGATCGTTCGCAGACGTACAGACCGCCGACATGCTCCATCTCCCTCGGCCGGCCTTGCAGGGCGGCAGACCAACTATCACCGCCGCGCCGGGTTCCCCGGACTTGAAGGCATATGTCGGGAAACTCGTGGAGCGCGCACAAAAGCTCCGCACATCGAAAATCGATCCCTCGGTGGACAACATGCTCAAGATCACTGGCGACGGTAGAAAGGCGGCGCTCGACATGCGCCTGGTCGATCCATTCGCCCAGCCAGACGATACCAAGGTCAGCCGCGCCGTTGAGAAGATACACAACGCATGGGCGGCAGGAAAAGAAAGGCGTTTGACGCAGCTTGTGTTCTGCGACCTCTCGACCCCGAATCCCGACCGCTTCAACGTTTATGACGAGCTTCGCGACCAGCTCATGGCCAGAGGTATTCCGGCAACTGAAATCGCCTACATCCATGACGCCGAGACGGACAGCCAGAAAAAGGCATTGTTTGACGCGGTGAACGCCGGCCGAGTCCGTGTCCTGCTGGGTTCCACCGAGAAAATGGGCGCCGGGACTAATGTGCAGAAACGGCTCATCGCCCTCCACCATCTCGACGCACCATGGCGACCGCGGGACATCGAGCAGCGCGAGGGAAGGATACTGCGGCAGGGCAACGACAACCCGGAGATTCAGATCCACCGCTATGTCACCGAAGGATCGTTCGACGCTTATCTGTGGCAGGTGTTGGAGACCAAAGCTCGCTTCATCAATCAGGTTATGAATGGCAGCGTCACCGTGAGACAGGCTGAAGACCTCGAAGGCGGAGCTCTCACTTACGCCGAGATTAAAGCCATCGCCTCTGGAAACCCGGCGGTTATGGAAAAGGTCAAGGTCGATACCGAGATCCGAAAGCTCGACCAATTGCGCTCCTCCCATATCAACCAGCAGTACAACATTCGGTGGCAGGTGAAAAGCCTTCCCGAGCAAATCGAACGCACCCGGAAGTACCACGCAGCGCTCTCCGCCGACATCGCCACACGCGATGCAAGCGCGGACGCGGACTTTACGATGACAATCGGCAATCGTGTCTATACCGGAAAAGGCGCGCGCGAGGACGCGGGGAATGCCTTGGCCGCGGTTGTTCTTTCATGGCGTGACGACCTGACGGTAAAGGTTCGTGGGTCTTTCCGGGGTTTTGAAATACTTAGCCGAGGCAGCGACCAAAAAGACCGCGAGCCGGATCTATTCGTGCGGGGCAGGGAGGCATACAAAGCTAACCTCAACCTGGAGAACCCGCTCGGGACAGTATCCAGCATCGAACATACACTCCGCGCGCTCGATCGCCTCGCCGAGGAGGAACAGCGTGAACTCGAACGGCAGCAGAAGGCCCTCGCCGATTACCACGCCCAATTGGGGCGCCCCTTCGAGCACGAATCTCGTCTCCGGGATTTGCTGGCGAGGCAGTCGCAGCTCAACGCCGTTCTGGATCTGGACAAGCACGAGGCGCAGATCGTGGACGAGCCGGGCGAAGCCGCTGGAGATGCCATTTCCGTCACAGCCCAGAAACCGAGACCCAGAGCCCCAAGCGCGACTCCCCTGACCCGGCCCGCGGTTACTTAGCCGCAGGGTAGTGCCAAAACAAAACGACCCGATTATGTTACGCTTGACCACTGGGAATGTTTCGGACATATTGGCTGAAATGTTCCCGGCGAGGGTTTCAATGCACAACTCACCGCAAAGCGAATTTTCCCGTCTCCGCCGGCAGGCGGGTCTGACGATCAGAGAGCTCGAGACCTCCCTCGGTTATGCGCAGCGCACCCTGCAGCGCTATGAAACGGGAGAAAGCGTTCCGCGTATTCCGGTTCTTGAAAAGCTGCATTTGATTGCTCGCACAAGGACTCCGCGGAGTTCGGCACACGGATTTCGTTTCATCGACCTCTTTGCAGGGATAGGCGGCATGCGCCGGGGCTTCGAGACGATCGGCGGACAATGCGTCTTCACCAGCGAATGGAACAAGTACGCCGTAGAAACCTATTGCGCAAATTTTCCGAATTCCACCCATGCTGTCGCCGGAGACATAACCAAAATAGAGCCCGACGAAATTCCGCAGCATGACGTCTTGCTGGCTGGGTTTCCGTGCCAGCCGTTTTCAATCGCTGGTGTTTCCAAGAAGAATGCGCTGAACCGCCCCCATGGCTTCCGATGCGCGGCCCAAGGAACACTGTTTTTTGATGTCGCGCGCATTGTCGAACACCACCAACCAAGAGCGTTCGTTCTGGAGAACGTTAAAAACCTCCTCAGTCACAACAAGGGCAACACGTTTGAAGTGATCCATCGGACCCTGACCGAGGAACTGGGCTATCAAGTTTTTTGGAAGGTAATCGACGCCCGCGTTTTTGTGCCGCAGCACAGGGAGAGAATCTTCATTGTCGGGTTTCGGGAGAAGAGCAGCTTTACGTTTGACAACCTGACGATCCCTGGTCTCGCAGCCGCGCCGAAGTTGTCTGATATTCTCCACCCACAAGACGGGAGCGAACAGGCCGACGAGCGCTATACGACCGGCAACAAAGGCAGGGTGCTCGACAAATACACCCTCAGTAGCCATCTCTGGCAATATCTCCAAGACTACGCGAAGAAGCACCAGCTAAAAGGCAATGGCTTCGGGTTTGGCCTCTGCGGGGCCGATGATGTCGCTCGCACATTGTCTGCCCGCTATTACAAGGACGGTTCCGAGATCCTCATCAAACAGTCTCGTCGCAGCCCCCGCCGCCTGACCCCACGGGAGTGCGCGCGACTGATGGGCTTCGAAAAGCGGGGTGAAAGCTGCTTCAAGATCCCCGTTTCGGACACACAAGCTTATAAGCAGTTCGGGAATTCTGTCGTTGTGCCGGCAGTTGAAGCGGTTGCGCGCCACATGCAGCCTTGGATCATGGACGGCGAGAAGAGGGAAGAAGGCGGACGACGCGCGACTGGTACGAATGGCTAACGTCATCGGGATCATGCTCGCGCTGGGCGTCGCGGAACGTCGGGATGAACAGCCCTACGCGACGATGCGACGAAGCGACGCGCAGCACAACAACGAGGTCGGCTACCGATGAACAAAGGCTTCTTGTCTCAGTATTTTGTCGGTGTGGCGGTCAAACGCCTCAGTGCCGTTGAGGCTGACGCGAGCCGATCACACCAACACGAATACAACGGCACGACAGCCATGAAGTCCTTCATGGGCGAACCCGCCTATAACGTGAAGAATCCATCGCCCGCACGGTTCATTTGGTTTGGTGGCGAAAAGGAGGGCATTTCAGAGGAGGCATTCGCGACGTGGTACCAGTCACGACAGTCGCCGCGGTCGGAATATAGGCTCTACTTCCCCACTACGTTGGTGTCGCAGCTGACAAACGCTGGTGATCTCCTGTTCGTTGCCCGGCAGACTGACAGCAGCTTGCTAATCATTGTCGTGAAGGCTGGGAGCACGATTGAGAATCAACTGCTTTGGCTTTTTGGCGCGACAGCCCCGGTCGGACAAACTTTCGCAAACCTTCCGATCACGGGTAACAATGACCCGCAGGTTGATTATGTTGTTCGATACATACTCGAGGAGCTGGGCATCGAGCCGGAAGAGCCGGACACGCCTCAGTTGGATCGGCACCTTGAGCGGTTTGGCGACAAATTTCCCACGACGGCGGTTTTTTCCGCCCTTGCCCGCGATGTTGCAGCAGTAGAACCCCAGGACGACCCGGATGCCGCACTCGTGACTCTTATGGAGACTGAGGAGAGGCTTTTTCTGCGGCTTGAACGACAGATCGTGGCTAAGCGTCTGGACCAGGGTTTTGTCACCAGCGACGGGGCAGATGTTGACAGCTTCTTTCAGTTTTCTTTGAGCGTTCACAACCGTCGCAAGTCCCGCGTTGGCCATGCTCTCGAAAATCATCTCGCATGGATATTTGACACGCTCAAACTGCGGTATCAACGCGGTGTTGAAACAGAGAATCGCAAGAGACCGGACTTTCTCTTTCCTGGCAAGGTAGAGTACAACGCACCGACCTTCGCAGTGGAAGGATTGTCGATGCTGGGCGTCAAATCCACGTGCAAAGACAGGTGGCGTCAAGTGCTGTCGGAAGCCAACAGAATCGGCGGTAAACATCTACTTACCCTTGAACCGAGCATCAGCGAGAACCAGACGAACGAAATGCGCGCCAGCCACCTACAACTGGTTTTGCCTGCGGCGCTTCATCGAACATACAAACCGGAGCAGCAGTCCTGGCTGTTTTCTGTGCGCGACTTTGTCCGGATGATCGAGGACAAAGAGCGCGAGCATTTAGGCTAGTCGTAACGAAGCCGAACTCCCGCCGAAATGCGACACCTACAGCCGTTTTGGGCCAGCCCCGCGCCGGCATTTTACTCTTGATAATAGACTTTATCGAGAGCAACGGAACGGAGCCGTCGCGTGCAACGAGCGTCACCGTTTTTTACAGTAAACCAGTATCTCCTTAGCGCTGTCAGCGTCCTGCTCGATAGGGTCGTCCCATTTCCCCGCACGCACAAACCGGGACCATTGTACGTCCAATCCAGCCCGAGAACAGATCCGTTCGATTTCATCCTTTCGATATCGCCGATCTCTGACAATCAACTCCGCCGGAAGCGACGATCCGGCCGCAAACTGCTCTTTTCGGTACACAACATGCGTGTCGGTATCGAGCATGTAATAGTCGGGATCGAAGATGTCGCCCGTTTGCTCCATCGTTCGGCTGGGCCTAAGCGACAGCAATTTATTCGGTTCCTTCGTCATGGAAAACAGATGTTTCGCTCGACGTTCGGTCAATTCGAGATTCATCACCGACACGAGAGCGTGACCGCCGGGCTTGACATGGCGCGCGATATTCTCCGCAATACGCGCATTCTCCTTGTCGTCGGCGAACGTGCCTATAACATCATACAGGCAGATCACCAAGTCGAATTGGCGCCCAAGTTCGACATTTCGACAATCGGCCACGTCGAACTGAACGTCTGCGAGTTTCATCCGTTGCGCGTTATCGCGCGCCCGAGCGACGAGCGCATCAAGGTAATCGACGCCACACACATTAAAATCCATAGCGGCGAATTCCAACGCATGCCGCCCAGTTCCGCAACCAAAATCCAGCACCGACGCGCCGGCCTTAAGCCCCGTGATCGACGCCACAAATCGCGATTCCGGTTTGGCGAATTGCGCCCAGCGGTGATCTCGATTCAAGAGCATTCTAGAATAAGCCCTCCTTGCCACGTCGTCGCTGGTCTTCAGCATGATCTCAATTTCCTCGGGCGCGAGGTCGATCTCTTTTTGATCGTGAAATGTGAAAGCCAGCCATTCCCAGCCTTCGGGTAGCGGACCCATTTCCCATGGCACGCCCCCGCTGCTTACGTCCTGCAGCATCGCGGGCAACGCGGAATGATCGATTTGAAAGCGAGTGTCGATCCTCGATGTATTTTGAGTGACATCGACCTCCGTGCTGGCATCCACGTAATCAACATATCGTAGAGCCACATGAGTGAGCTTCCTCCGATTCTTGAAGATCCGCCGCGGCTCGCATCGCCGCCGCGTCGCTTTTTCGAGAGCGCGAATGGCATACGGATTCGCGGTCAGCAAGCCCCAGGCAAAATGGTCCGTGAAGGTCCAGATGGCAAACAGGAGGGATTTGCCCACGTCTTTCTTGCGATGATCCGCATGGACCACGAGTTGCGTAACCCAGGATATGAATCCGTACTTGGGGATCTTCGCTTGTATTGCGATGGCGTAACCCACGATGGCATTACCGCTCATTGCGTAGGCGAGGCGAGCTTCTTTAGGCTCAAGTAGTTTTCCCACACGCGCAGCTGAAAGTCTCACCGGGCCGCCCGGGTTGGTCGGTGCCGCCGCGCTCCATCTGCCATAGTGCTCCGAATAAAGTGCGGCGAGCTGTTTGGCCAAATCCGGTGGCACCAGCGGTCCGGGCAGCCATTTATATTCGTAGTCCATTCAGGGCCACCTCGATCCATGTAAAGCCATATCGCTGTCCAGCGCTACGCCACGGCGATCAGTGGCATCTCATCGTAGGTTCGCCCGTGGAGTTCTCGGCCTGTCTTGTCTTTTCGAACTCCACCCCACTGTTTGAAAAAGAAGGCGGTGCCATGCCGCTGGCACTGCCCGTATATCGATTCAACCCACTCCGGGTTCATGGGGCGCGCGCCTGGGCCGGATTCGCCTCCAACGATCACCCAGTGAATTCCCCTAAGCGGCAGCTGGTCCAGCGGTCCGATCAGGGGCTCGCACGAGAGGAAACGCACCTTCGCCGGGACTCTGGCCAGATCTCTGACCCTTTCCACAACTCGGTTGTCTTCGACGCTGACTCCCATCCACACATTCGTCGGCCAGGGCAGCGCCGCGCTCAGTTCCAGAAGCCGTTCGCTGCGTTTTGTCAGGATCTGGAAAGTGTGTTGAGGGCAGGCAACCATGGTGTCGAAAACTCCCGATATGAACTCCTCTGGCACTTCCTCCTGAAATAGATCGCTCATTGAATTCACAAAGATAACCCGCGGCTTCTTCCACCGCCGGGGCAGATCAATCAGGTCATGGTGCAGGGTGGGTTCGAAACCATTTTCGTACCGGTCTGAACCCATTGCCAGCAAGCGTTTAGCCATTCTTTCGGCATAGCAATGCTTGCAGCCCTGGCTGATCTTTCGGCAGCCGGTTACCGGGTTCCACGTCATCTCGGTCCACTCGATCTCTGATGTCGTCGCCATGGCTACCTCCCTTTCGGTTTACCTTTTTTCAGTATGTATTGAGCGATTCTCAGCGCGATTGGCGCGCCTCGTTCATTCGACGCCGCGAAGCACAACGAATACAGCGGATTGGCGCGAGAATTTCGCAGAATGAGGCCGTCCGCAACTTTCACGAAGCATGTCTTCAGGCGCTCCTCGATGAATGTCTGGATCTTTTCGGCCGGCGCGTCACGCTCGACAACTTCCCGGATACCGAAAAGATCTTCTTGCTGCCGGACATTGTAGAACCGGTTTCGCCAGTCGGCCGTTCCGAAGAGAAGATCGAGGCGTCGGCACCACAATTCATCGATGGCTCCGTCTCTGGTCAACAGACGGGACACCCCGATGCCAAGGGGAAAGAGGTACCACAAATCGACGCCCCGCGTCGCCGCCAGGGCCTCGATCGTAGTCCATTCCACCTGCATTCCGTAGGGATCTAAAAAGACAACCGCTCGCTCCGATTTCCAATCCCTTTCCGCGCACCACTGCTTCAGAACCTCGTTTGCATTTCCGCGCTTGAACTCGCAGCGTTCGAGGAGAGCAGGGTGGGACTCCTTGACCGCCGATGCCAACGCGTCAACATGCCGTTGCCGCTGATCAATGAACAGGTATCGGTCGAAAGGATCGACCAGACCGAGCGCAATCGTGGCGCTGCCCTTCCGGAACGTGTTTGTCTCCGCGTCGTCATAGACGTCCTCGAATAGATGGTCCGTGGTGCTCTGCACGGGCAATGTTTCCCGGTCGGCGCGCGTGCCGGTCCCCGCGAAACCATCGACGTACCACGTCCTCAAAAACGTCTGCTTCTTAAACACCTGCCGGTACTGTGTCAGGTACTCCCGAACCCTGGCAAGTTTCTCTTCGGTCCAGTCGCCGCCGAACGTGTGGTCGGAGATATCGGTCTTCTTCATATGGAAATCCGCTCCACCAGGTTACGCGTGATCTTGCGATTGCGCCGGTCATAAAGTCGCGTGGTGCGCGGGTCAGCGTGCCCAGCCAGCCGTTGGGCGTCCTCCAAAGGGACGCCCTGCGTCAGCAGGTCGGTTATAACGGTGACTCTGAATGAATGCGGCGACAGCTCCGGCGGCAGGTGCGCATCTTTGAGACGACGCTTCATCATGCGGCACACGTCATTTGAATGAATCTGTTTACCGGATAGGCGCTTCTCCTTCCGGATAAAGCTTTGGAACAGGGGGGTGTTCTTCTTCGCATCGCGCAGTCCGGCTGCGTCAAGATAGGCGAAGAGCAGTTGCTGCAGATCGTGCCGTACCGGGATTTCCCGCGACTTATTTCCCTTCTCGTTGAAGTGCAATGTCCATTGTTCACCATTCTGATACAGATCGCCACGCTTAAGAGACGCGACGGCGCCGGCCCGCGCCGCCGTGTACGCCAGTACCGACAGGATCGCGCGGTCCCGAATGCCAACGAGATTTCCGGCGACCTTGATTGAACCCAGCAGTACGCGAGCCTGAGCCACTGTGATCGCGGATCGCTTGCCCTCAAGGACGGTATAGCTGTCGCCGCGCACGGAAAGTGCCGGATTAAGGATCATGGCGTGCCGAACCACCAAATTGTCGAAGAAGTGCCGGAGCGCCGCAAGATTCTGTTTGCGGGTCGGGATGCTTTTCTCCGCGAGGACCGTTTTCATGTAGTCGCCGACGTGCCATGGCTCGATATCGATCAATTCGAGGCCTTGCTGTTCAGCCCAGCCCAGAAAACGCATGATCGCGCGGGTATAGGCTCGCTCAGTGTGGTGATTGGAGATTTTTCCGCCGAGAAACTCGTTCGCCGCGAACTCGGCACGTTTTCCTGCCCGCATGATTATGGGTGGCAGCCGGATCTTGCGCCGCTCGTGTCGCTGTGGGATAAGCGCTGAGGCGGCGCTGTTATTTCGTGAGACATTCACCATTCGCCCGCATACTCCGACGACCAAAACACCTGTTCAGTTATGGTATGATAACGTCCTTTATCAGGCAGGAACATTAGAGACGAACACGAGGCCTTTGTAAAGGGTTTGTCGGCTTCCCTTAATTCGCGGACCGGGCTTGCACCAGACTACGGCCGCCGCTTCTTACTCTTGAAATGCAGCACACCGTCGAGCTCGGGCAGAAGCTCGTCTTCCTCGCTCTTTTGAGGCGGGCCCCATGCTGGCGGCGGAACTTGCTCATCTTCGAACGACAGCAGGGTCAATGTCTGGTCCCATGGATCGTGATGGCGCGCTTCTTCAATGAGAGTGCCGCCGCGATCCCAAGCGTTGAACCAGTTCTCCGCATCGACCTCCTCAACCGGTAAGCAGCTCCCGCCGGCTCGCGAGCGCTCCGAAACGCTGCCTGCGGGCAGGTCTCTCCGCGGCACAATCCAGGCACCGGCCTCGCGCAAAGATGTGGAGCGTGCCGCGTACCGGACCTTCCCCTGTTCCGACAATACGAAGGCACACGGGACCTTAAGGACGGTCGCGAATCGCGACCCAGTTGCCGTTCGAGAAGCCACGAACCGGGTCGCGAGGTCGTCGATCGAATCGAAGGTAATAGGTGCCTTTTCAGCCAATGGGCGAAAAAGCCGCAGGGGGAGAAGCAGCTCAGCGGCAAAAACATCGCAAAGGATTTCGGCCATCGGCCGCTTAGCGTAACTCCACCACGGGTTGGCCTTGTGTTCGGAGGGTAGGCCGAGGACGATATGCGCTAATTCATGGCAGACGGTGAATCGCTGCCGCTCTTGGCGGTCACCGGCATTGACGCCGACGTACCACTTACCCTTATTCTGAAACGAGAATCCAGCTTCGTCGTCTTCGAGATCATCTTCGACACGCAGCGCAGCACCGATGTGATTCAGGTATGCCTCGATCGGCACGGGGATATCCGTCGGTTTCACCTCAGCTACGAAAGCGCGTGCCTTCGTGACCACCTCAAGCTCATCCATCACTCCTCCTCTGCCAGAATCCTTCGCACACGTGCAATCAGCTTTGGATAATCAGGCCGACCAGTCCCTCGATACGCCATGCTGGCCGCCGAGGCGAAGATCTCATAGGTTACGGCGGCATCGGTCAGAACATGCGAAACCAGCGCGGTGTCCGTATCGGGGTGTTTGGCCAGGTAGCGCAGCATCTCGGCTTCGCGCTTCGCCGCTTTCAGCGCGCGTATGAACTTGAGGATGACCTCATCCGACGGCGATTCCTTGCCACCGGTCTCCAGACGATAAATATAGGCGTGATCAACATCCGCGAGTTGAGCGAATTCGCGCAGCGAAAGCCCTCTTTCCTCGCGTAAATGACGAAGTAAAAACCCGAACGACGGCTGCTCCACCAGCCCTCCTTGACATGAAACGATGTGAGTGTTTATACTGTTGTCTAGATGGACAACAGTTCAATCTCGAATTGGATGGTGCAAGCGATCATGCCGAGTGTCCCGTTCTTGGCAACCGTTGTCCATACAGACAAATACTATGACACGTTGTCGCTGCCGATGCAAGCGCCGGCCGCGCGAAAGGAAAGGTGATTTATGCAGAACGATGAACTGGAATTGTTTGTTCACGGCCAATCCGCCAAGCCTAAAGTGATCACGGCGGCGCCGGGCGAGGTCCTCCGGGATGTCCTGATCAGGGCGGGATTTATTACGAGGGACGAGGATATCCTCGTTTTTGTCGGCGAGTGCGAAGAAGCTCTGCATGAGCCTGACGACCTCGAAGACGGCTCCGACCAGCACGAGCCTGTGGACGCCAGTCTGACTATCGAGGTGCTCGAAATCAAGCACCACCACCACATCCACTGCCATCGTTGCCGGCGCATCGCCGTTGACGTCAATTTTAACGGCGAAACCAAGCACCGTAAACTCTCCCCTGCAACCACCGTCGGGGTTGTAGCCCACTGGGCGCGCAAGAAGTTTCATCTCGACCCCAAAGTCGCCGCTGAGTTTGTGCTGCAGCTCTGCAAGAGCACGGAACGCCCGAGGCCTGACACGCATCTCGGCGAACTCGTGAAAGAGTCCCATTGCTCACTCTGTTTCGACCTCGTCAAAGAGGTCACACCGCAGGGGTAGTAGGCATGGACAAACCCGATCAGCGTTTATTCGACGACGACTTAGAGTCTGCGGAATTCCGGTCCGGCACCGCTAAGGGGTTATGGGGTGTTCCGGGCCGGGACCTCATCCCGGAGCCGCCCGAATGGCCGACGAGGATTCTTTGGATCGAAGCGGCCCCGCGGCCGAACGCGCCACCGCGTTATCACGTTTCACTCGACTTGGCCGGGTACCGCTCAGTTCCGCCGACCGGCACCTTCTGGGATGTAGCGAGCAAGGCGGCGCTCGAAGTCGTCAAACGCCCGAAAGGGTCACCTGACAGCCGTTTTGCGAAGGTTTTCCGGACAGACTGGAACAATAATGCTTTCTATCACCCGTATGATCGCGTCGCGGTGCAGGGTCATCCCGAGTGGCCAAAAGCCCAGCCCCACCTTATATGGAGCGACAGCCACACCATCGTCGACTATTTGCAGGAAATCCATTCTCTTCTCATTTGCGGAGATTATCTTGGCGTCTGATCTCACAACGTCTATCCGACTGCCGATCCTCGTGTGGCGGGATCTGCTCCTGCGACTGCGCACGCGAAGCGCCGGCCGCCGCGAGAGCGGCGCCTTCCTGCTCGGCACCGGGCAGAGGAACAGAGCCAAAGTCAGCAGATATGTCTGCTACGACGATCTCGACCCCGATGCCTATCAGCACGGGGCCATCGAGTTCCATGCGGTCGGCCACGCGGCACTCTGGCAGTATTGTCGGGAACACAAGCTGCGGGTGCTGGCCGACGTGCATACACATCCGGGGGGTGTCCTACAAAGCCCAACGGACCAACAGAATCCGATGTTGCCTGTCGTTGGACACACCGCCATGATCGTACCGAACTTTGCGCAAACGCCATGGTGGTCGCTCCATAGCGTCGGCATTTACGAGTATCTCGGTGACTGCCGCTGGCACACCCACAGCCCCGGCGGGAAGAAGGCCCGCATTGCTTTAAGACTCTGGTAACCCTGATGAACTCGCAATCAGCTGAACTGTCTCGCATCTCAAAACTGTTCGTGGATCGTGACCAAACTGCGAGCGCCGAAGCGCTCAACCGCCGCCGCCGGTTCGCAGTCAATCTGCTCTGTGGACCGGATGTCCGCCACTCTTACACACTCCAGCTTGCGCTCCTGACGGCGGCCAACGTTGCCCAGCGCTGCTTTCCGGGTGCCGTCGCCGTCTCTCTGGAACCGGATGTCGCAAACGCACCGCTTTTGGTCTGGCCGTCGCTCAACCAAAGTCTGGGTTCGGCCCTGCTCTCCCTGGTCGGTCAGGAGGCATTCACGTCGTCCGGTCGTAGGCTGTTGGGCCACGCCGTCGTTTTTGGCGATGGTACGGCACCCCCTGGTTCGTTGCGCGCAACTTTCGATGGATGGATCGCCAAGGTGGGTCCCGCTCATGCCACCCCGCCCCTGCCCCAGCGCGAATATTGCTCACTCGCCGGCGTTCTGGCCGGTTCTCTCGCCATAGCCGAGCTATTTTTCGCGTTTGCGGATATCAACATTGCCGCCGCCCGGCGCACCGTAGCCCTGTCGCTCTGGCGGCCCGACGCGGATGTCAACACCCAGGAGGCCATCGGAGTTCCGGTTCAGTTTCTTCCCCGCGATCTCTGGATGCTGGGGCTCGGCCATCTGGGGAATGCCTATCTCTGGTCGCTGGCAACATTGCCGTTCCAAAATCCGGGTGAGGCGGAAATCTATCTCAATGACTTCGATAAGGTCGAGGGACCGAACCTGGAAACAGGCCTTCTGTTCACGCGCGGATCTGTACGCCGCTACAAGACCAGAATCTGCGCTGCCTGGCTTGAGACGCGCGGCTTCCAGACGCGGATGATCGAACGCCCCTTCGATGAACATTTCCGGTGCCGCGCGACGGAACCGAAACTGGCCCTCTGCGGCTTCGATTCCAATCCGCCGCGCCGCGATCTGGCAACAGCCGGATTTACTCGCGTCATCGAGAGCGGTCTTGGCGGCACGGCGGGTAACTTCGATACCATTGCGCTCCATACGCTTCCGAATTCACGGCAGCCCGAGGAGCTTTGGCCGGATCTCAGTTCGGACGAGGAGGCACGCATCCTGGCGGAACAAGAACGGGTGGCCCGCGAAAACCCCGGTTACCGCGCGGTTGCCGACAATGAGTGTGGGCGATACGAGGTGGCCGGAAAGTCAGTTGCGGTTCCGTTTGTCGGCGCGGTCGCCTCCACCCTGGTCCTCGCTGAGGCTCTCCGGGTTTTTCATCAAGGACCAGCCTACCAGGATCTCAAGTTATCCCTGTCCGGAATAAATACGCGGTTTATCCAGCCGATCCGCAGCTATAATAGTCGGGACTTCGTGGGCGTGAGTTATTGCGATGCCCGCTGTCTGCACGCGGCTGCTGGCAACCATGTCTCAGGCGAGTAATCATCCTATCCGACGCTGCGAAGTTTGTGGCCGCCATCCGGCATCAACGGCGCTTCACATCCGACCGGCAATTCAGGGATATTGATTACGTCAAGTTGCTTCTCTGATTGAGCTAAGAACGACAGGATTTCGGCCCGCGATGCTATTGAACTGTTGTCGTTTCTTCCGAGCAAGAAAACCACGGTTCTTCGAGAGGACGTCTCGTTTCTCGGGATATGAGTGATCATTCGCTCGATTGCGACTTCTCGGCTTTCACCGTTCATTAACTTTGCGGTCGTGTCCACATAAGTCGTCTTTACAACTCGGAACAATTCGAACGCGCGCTCTCGGTTAAACGAGCCGATATCAAAACGAGGAGCAAGACGAAGGTCGATTACAACAGATGGCTCCGAATAGCGTATCGCATTGGAAAAATCCTCTCCGGTGAGTTCTGAAACGTTGATGAAGACGATCATCCATGCGCCGTCATCGCCGAAGAGAGACGCTTGCGGGTTCGCAGGCTTGAACAGCTCCGCGCCAATCGCCAGCCGCCGCTTGGAAGCAACAACCCGAAGGCCCCGATCAGATTCCTCAGTCATGTTCTACGCTCTCTGAGCTTAGCGCGGCTTCGAGGGCGATGTACCCTTTTTTTGGCAGGTACCAAGGTGAAGTCCAGTAAGGCTCGTGGATCAGCATATTCCCCGTGTTTTTATCTTTGAGATCACCATTCTGCAAGAACGTGCGGCGGTACAGCCGCGGAGATACCCCCCTGAATGGACGAAATAGTACATATGGCCGAACCGGATTGTCCGCTCTTCGCGACGGATCGGGAATCACACGGCTCAATTCGCTCGGAGCCATCCACCCATCATCATTTTCGGTGATCGAGTCGTCGTGCAGCGATATCGCCCGACTCTTAGGGTAAGGTTCGATGTACTGAACCTCGTCCACGCCTGCAGCGACGAGGTGTCGTGCGCAGTAATGGCAGGGAAACGTTGTTACAAACAACCGTGTCCCCACAACAGATATGCCGTTTCGGGCAGCCGATAAGAGTGCATCCATTTCAGCGTGCACGGCACGGCTAAACTCCAGAAGCCCCCCTATCCGCGTTTTCCGAAGTTCTCGTGCGAGGTCCAGTTTCTCGGGAATTTTGATGTCAAGGTCCTTCAGGAAAGTCACCAGATCCTTGGCGATTTCATTCTGCTCCCGCGTGTTTCGACAGTACCGTGTACCTTCATTCCCGTAGAATGCACAGCGGGCATCAACCGCTTCCACGTCAGCTGACTCGCCATACACACCACCACCTGCCTTCGGGACTTCGTTGGTCCCGGTGGCCACCACATTCCCGTGTTTATCTACGAGCGCCGCGCCGACCTGACGCGACAGACACGCACTCTGCATTCGGGCGCTGAACGCGTGGTACATAGCTGTCTCGGCCAACTTCGGCCTTTCTAGTTGTGACCCGCAGACCATTTTGATAAGACGATTTAGATCGTCATTTGCCTTCCATTTCGGATTAGAAATGTCCTTAGCAATCTCGTTGTCCTCGGTATTATCGACGAAAAAGTCCGCCAGCTCGAACGCGTCGCCGACATGTTGGCCGTGCTTACGATCGGCGTCCGCACTGTCCCTGGTCATGAACTTCCGCGCCGCGATCGTTCCCGCGTCCTCATACTTGTCCGTCATCCTCGATTCTCTTTTGGATTCCTGGCAGACCACGCCCACGAGAATGAAGGCATCTCCATAGATCGCCCGAAGAAGCTGTACCTCCGCGGGATGCCGGATTGAGTCCAGAATATAAGCCCGCGGTGTACCGTCCGGCTTGATTTCAGTACGCGGCAAATACTTCACATTCGTTTTGTCCGCCCGGTATTTACGGATTTCCGCCACCAGCTCGCGCGCCACGGCGGTGTGGTCAGCACCTCCGAGACCAACGCCGTCCCGCATCTGGTCGCCATAGTCTTGAAGGATTTTGACGTATTCAAGTTTCTTGGGCTCATTGGGGGGGATCATTTTCCCGTTCCTTTTCGCCCACTCTCGAATCACCGTGCTCGCCTTCAAGATTGTGGCATCGAAAGTCCCGACGCCGAACCTCGCGTCTATGAGCAAGCCCCGCAGTGTCTTCGCGATTACACTCGTTCCAGAACCAGCGCCGCCGACAACTGCGAAAACAATCTCGTTAGAGGCCTCGCTGTGAAAAACCTCCTGGGAGCTGAGTCTTCCCTCGCGAGACTCGATAGTGACCAAAGGATTTTTCAGAGCGCCCATGCAGTCCCTCGACAAGGCGGCGCGAGAATTGGCAGCACGCGCTGATCAAGGCGAAATTTCGCGGAAATCCTGTGACTCCCAACGGTGGCTGCCATATTTGGTTACCCATCATACTAGATCGGCCAAGCTCCCTGAAAGCGCGACCGCGATTACGCGATTACGCCGACGCGTTCGCAACTTTCTTTTATCTGCTGTGCTGAAGGCCGACAACGCTGATGGGTTCAACGAGGTCGAGTCCGCGGGCGTAGGCAGCGGCTCATTTAAAACGTTCACTCTGTCTCGAAGCCACTATTGCCCCCGAACCTCAACGTCCGACTATTTTCGGTGACCGTCCGCACCACGTTATCCGGCGCGCCTGTCGGTATATCCGCCTGAATTTCCAGCGTCACTCGCACATTTGATCCGACCAGTCCGACGAGGTGCGTAACGACCTCGTCGGCGACGCGGCCGGCATCCCGTCCTACACGCGCCGGATCAAGAACGACGGTGCCGTGATATCGCTTTGGTTTCGGAGCGGGCGTTGGTCCCGACGGACGAGATGATGTCGGCTGCACCTTTTCATCGGGGGACGGTGATGAGAAACCGCTGCTCGGAGACACAGGAGGAGCGGTCTCCTTGTCGATCTGTTGCCGGGCAATTTCCGGGAGCACGAGCAAGCCCGCATCAACCGAAACGTCAACCTGAGCACCAGGACGCAGCCCCCGATAACGTGCTCCGGTTTCGTCGTAGCTCTCTGCATAGGCGAACGCGTCTTTCTCCCATGTCAACAGCGCGAGTCCGGCCCGAATGGAATTCAGGAGAACAGTGCTGGACTGCAAACGTGGCAGATAAAGGTACCGGCCGAAGTCTTCTACCAGCTGCCTGATCGAGACGTGGTTCCCGCGCCACAAGGGCACGCGGTCCATTTCCATACGAAGACGCGACGCCGCGAAATTGACGATGAGCGATTCATCCTTGCCCAGTTTCTTGCTGGTACGCTCCGCCAGCGCGTCCCCGCCGGAGAGGCGGGTCGTCTGCCACGTTACCGCCGCTTGCGGGTTTTCCTGCGTCGGGACGAGCAACCACTGGTACGTTTCTGGAAGTCGCGCCGTGACAACGCCATCCGCGGCTTTCTTTTGCGTTTCAGCCTGCTTTACCTGGTGCGGTGAAAGGTCGAGCTTGCCCTGCTCATCGAGTATGGATTCCCAGGCGAGGAACTTTCTTACAGCTTCGTCCAAATCCTGCAATCGCGTCTTGTCAGCCGCGAGAAACACCAGGGTATTCCGATAGATCCGGGGAGCCGTACCGCGCATCTCAAATATCGCTTTGGCCGCGGCCTCGGCGGCGTTGTCCGGTTCCTTGCTGTACGCGTGGTCAACATCGAGAACGACGAGCCGCGCATCAAGATCGTCTGGCACATCGGCACTCGTACTTGGCATCGGGTGGACACGTTTGAACTCACCCATCTTGCGCAGGTCAGATCGAAGGCGCTTGTCCAGTTCCTGCACAACCTTGTCAGGATCTCGCTTGAGTTGCTCAGCTCGGTCCTCGGCGAGTTTGGTAACCGTGGGTTGCGTCGAGTACCAGTAGCGCGGGCCGTCCTGATAAAGGTAGGTAGCGGCCGCTGCCAGTCTTCGTAGCGCGTCCCCGAACACCGCCGGAGACTCTCCTGGCATTACGCACCCCAGCTTCACGCGCCTATCCTCGACTCCCCGGTTGGCAGCCGCCGCCGTGGGCGCAGAGCCGAGATAGATGGTTCGCGCCACTCGCCGGCAGGCCGCGAATTTGCCGAGGTTTGGGACTTCACCGTCGAGCCGCAACGGCAGAGAACTGGGACCATCCACATCCTTCTCGATGATCGGTACCCAATTGTCGGAGAGGTATCGCGTGAGCTCGAACTGCACACGCGGATCGTCAATAGGGATATTGGCGGGAAGGATCAGCGGATTCTTGTCGCCCTTCTCCCACAGGCTGTGAATGACGGCGGCCATCAGGCGAAGCACACCACGTGTGCGCTGAAATTTCACCAGCGTGGACCAGTCGGTGTAGAGCCGGTCAAAGATTTCCGGGTGGATCGGATAAGCTGCTCTAATCCGTTTCTCGTAGTCGGCGTCGTGGCACTCGGCCGGAAACTCCTGGTGCTGGGTCCGGTAAAGTTCAGCGAAAGCGCGCGCCACCACGTCGCGATCTTTAAATTGAGCTTCATCGGCGAGCGGCTCGAACAGACGGCGACGCACGATCTCGAAGCCCTCCTCTGCACTCGCCGGTCGCCATGACGACTCCACCCGACCGACGACATTACGCAACCTGTCCAAAGCCTCCCGCCCGCGCTGGCCACCGACCTCTACATCGTCGGCCTGCGTGTGGGGAGAAGTGCCGGTGTCCGAAGCGGGCAAACTGATGACCAGTAGACAATTCTGTGCGGATTTCGCCGACTCCGTGAGGATCTGGGCGAAGGTGAATTGGGTCTCAAATCCGCCTGCCGGAAGGTCGCTCTGATCGTGCAGTTGACGTGCGTAGGCTACCCATTCGTCGATCAACACGAGGCAAGGACCGTATTCGACGAAGAGTTCGTGCAGGGCGTGGCCCGGACTCGTGGCCATCTCATCGTCGGCGCGAATGCGATCAAAAGCCTTTCTCCCGCCGAGTTGCCAAGCGAGCTCGCCCCAAAGCGTGCGCACGAGTGTGCCGTCCGATTTCTTGACCGGATTGCCGGGCGAAATCTTATTACCGACCAACACCACGCGCTTGGCTACCGGAAGTTTGGTGGCCCCTGCTTCCTGCATGATGGCGTCGATACCCGACAGTTCGCTCGGCGCAGTGCCCGAGAAAAGATGATATAGCGCCAGCATCGAATGCGTTTTGCCGCCGCCGAAGTTGGTCTGGAGTTGGACAACGGGGTCGCCCCCTTGGCCAGAGATGCGCCGCACCGCTCCCACCAACATCTGTTTGAGGCTCTCGGTGAGGTAGGTCCGCCGGAAGAATTCGACGGGTTTCTTGTATTCATCCGTCCCTTCACCGATGTGCACCTGCCAGAGATCGGCGGCGAACTCGGCCTGCTGATAGCGACCGCTTGCGACGTCCTTGTGCGGAGTTACAACTTCACGCCAGGGTTTCAAGTTGGCCGCCGTAGCGCTCTCGATGGCGGTGCCCGCGCTCTTGCGCTTTTCGCTTCTCACCTGTTCGTCGAAGCGCAGTCGCAACAACTCCATCTTCATTTTTTCAATCTCATCCGACTGCGGTGCCGAAACCGCTGCGAGGAGTCGTCCAGCAGAATCAAACGCCCGGTAGGCGTCGTCGCTGGAAAAGGTCTGCTGATGCGCCCACTTATTGCGCAGGTCGCGCAGTTCGCTCACGAGACTGCGGTCGGCGGGCCCTAACGTGCGACGAAATACATCGTTCCATGCCTCCCACATCAGTTTCAATAGCGCGGCGGCGTCCCATTCCCCTATGGCCTTCTTAGCCAATAGGCGGTCTTCCCCGAGATAGCGGATGACTTCAACCCCTGATCTATCTTTGTACGTGCTCGTGAACTCACGCTCCACAAAAGAGCCAAGCCCCTGCTTAAGAAGCTCCATCGCCTTCCCGACACGTTCATGATTAGTAATGGCCATCGGTTACTCCTGATCGAACATTTCCGTCTGAGACACCTGGTGCGTTGCGCCCTCGCGCGCCAGGCGCGCAATCTCTGGCCAGCCAAGAACGAGCGCGTTGTACGCCAAGGCCTCCTGCGGTCGTTTCTTTTTTTCACACACGTGGAAGAGTTGATAAGCGAGATCCCGAGCCATATCTCCGTAGCTACCGAGCTTGGCTAGCAACGCGGCCGTCGCTACGTCACCTGCTTTTTCATGGAAGTACAGCCGGAGTAAATGATGGGTCATTCCCCAGACAGTCAATTGCTTCGTAGCCGTAGGGTCCCAACTCGCCGATAATTCTTCCGGACGAACAAGCCTAACCTTTCCCGCCTTGGAATGAACCAGTCCCGAGTGTTGTAGTGCAGCGAGAGTCGTTACTTTAGCCTTGCTGAGCAACTCGGCATCCCCAAACTCTCCTTCGTCAAAACCGTGCTGCTCAAACCACGGTATCGCCCAGCGCGTCTGAGCATCAAATTCGTCCTGCTGCTCAGAGAGGACCTCCGTCAGTGTCTGGTTTATGAGAGATAGCGCGGTACGGACCGTCATCGGATTTCCGCTGCTCTCCAAGATTCGCCTGTACTGGGAGTAAATCGCCATGCCGGGACCAATGGCGGCCTGCGCGAAATCGACTGGGGCAATATTGCCCTGCTGTAAATGGCGTAAAGCTGAGGGGAGTTCTTGCTTGAGTTCGGCGACAAACGAGCGGCGATCAGTCTGGGGAGCGTCAGCCGGGCGTTGACGACACGCGAGCACTATGTAAGACGCCAGGGCATTCATACCCATCGACATCTGCCGCCACTTTTGAGACGCTCGAACAGGCCAAGTAGCAGTAATCCGAAACCCTGATCCAACTAGTGCCTCAAGCAGAGTCTCCCACCCCGTCGTCGTGTCTGTGGAGCCGTCATCTTCGTCCGCCTCATCCTCGTCATCAGATTGTTTAAAAGCGTAGTAGACCGTCATCGGGAACCGCTCATCAAGATGACCTCGGAGGCCACTGAACACGGTACGAAAGCCACTTTCGAAGTGATCACGAGCCGCAGACTTATCTCCATCAAATCGGTAGGGCGATGCAACGAGTTCTTTCACCTTTGGCGTCAATACGGTGTTGAACAAACCGGGGTATATCGGAGCCAGCGCGCGGCGGAGCCAGACGTAGAAGAAGTCGCTGAGATCGGAATAGTCCACATTATTGTAGTAGGGCGGATCGGTACTCACCAACAACTGCGAGGAACCCGCAATGGGCTCGCCCGCATCCGCATGATCTACCCTGCCCGGAGCGTTTCTGCCAACCAACGCCACTTCGATACATTTGGCGACGTAGTCGCTACATGCGCTCCAGCTGCCGACGGACTCGGCCAAAATATTGGCTTCGGCGAAATCCCAGATCATCGGTATGGCCTGTCGACCGAATGTGCTCATGACCTTTTGGTTCGAAGACGACCAGCGGCAAAGCGAATTATTAAAATCAACACAACGATCTAATATGAAGGCCAAGAAAGTCGTTACCGCATCCGAATAGGCGGACGCACTGGCAGAATCGAGAACCGATTGAGCGTCACTAAGAACCCGCGCTCGCGCTGCCGTAACAAGGTCGCTTAATACGCTCAACGAGCGGATCTGCCGGTCCGTGAATACATCGCAGAAACGTTCGAAGCCATAGAGCGGTGGTCGTACGGCAAACGGGTTATGCGGCATCATTTCAGTAACCACATCTGATGAGGAGCCAGGTAGGCGAGCGGGCTCCGGCCATTCGTCAGCACAGACGTACCTTCGGCCGTCGCCGACGACCGCTAGGAGCCGAAGACCTAATCGTCCTCCTTTTCCTTCAGTCCTTATGTATTCAAGCGGAATCGGCGCACCACTAATAATGCAGGTTCCTCCGCGACGACCGACCGTTGCGGTAATTGCTGGTTTGCTATCGGCAATCTGGAAGGACCACTCATTGGCCTCACGATTCACAACCGGCTTTAGCCATACTGCCCCCGCATCCTTCTTTCCTATCTTTAAGGACCGAAGCAGAGGAACATGAGTGCCGCGGCACGCGGGGTCAGGGCTCGCTACGGTTCGACACCAGAGCCACGCCACAGCATTGATTCCTCCGGGACCCTTTGGATACATACCGATTAGGTTCTCGCGAGCTTCAGCAAGAATCCATCCGGCATACAACCGAACATCTTCCGCTATCCCCTTGACACCATTCCACGAGCCCGACAGCAACGGATTGTTCCGGGCCACGGGGTGAACCGGAGCATGATCGGCCCATGTTGGCACAATTTGCAACAACGCTTTATTGATAAGCACGGCAATGGGATTGAGGTCATTTGCTCGCGCCGATAGACCAAGCCTCTGCGCTTCCAGTGGAATTGAGCCGCCCCCGGCGAAAGGATCTAATACCGTAGGCAGGCTTTCCGCTGAATGCTTGAGCATCTCTGAATGCGCCTCGGCATAGACCTCAGAATGCTCGTGCATCCTCTTGCCCATTAGTTTGCGGATAATTTCGAAAAGCCGCTCACGTTCCGCATTCTGCGCCTCTTCCGTCGGCCACTTCTCGGGATGGGCGCTTGGATCATCGACAATGGAGGCGAAGAGAACGGCGCGGGCAGTCGGTAATGGCAGGCGCGCCCACCACTGGTGGATTCCCTTTGGGTGCGGTCCAATGCCGGGCATCTTGTCATAAGCCGAAGCATCGTTGATCTCCGGGAGCGGCAGAGCGACTTCAATGAGTTTCTTCTTTGAGGTCATCGACTGTTCATTTCTTTCATGCGGGGTTCTCAGCGCGTGTCAGGAGATCTGAAAAGTCGTAATTTACGCTCGTTACTCCAAAGTCCGGTTCCCTTTGGAAAGGTCGCCGCACGTAGTGTACGCGGTGCGAATGGCCATCCAGGAATTCGACGATGGCGAGGATGAAATCCTCAGGCTTGTTCAGGGAATAGAGAATCTCGTTCTTCGTGACTGTGATAGTTGCCGCTCCCGAGATGCGACCCTTCACTTCGAGGAACCGCATCCTGCCAGTTTTTACGTCGCGGCTTTCGATGTCGTATCCGAGCTTCTCGTATTCGCGGTCGGCCGGCTCGAAACCCAGTTGGCGTTCGACCTCCATGACGGCGGCCCGAGCGCGTGCCGCGGAGACCTGGGTATCTACGGCTTGGGTGGACTGGGCCAGCGGTCTGCCCGTCATTTTCGCAATCAGTCCGGCCGGCACTACTACGAAACCGCCGAGTGCAACCGGCGGCAGCGCCGATACCTGGCCTTCGAGATCGAGGTCCGCCATTCTCCTATGAAGGCGAGCCTGCAAATCATCGGCGCGGCGGGTCGCCTCCTGGGAGTTGAGGCGCGCATTAGGTTTACCCGCCTGCTCCTGAAGCTTCAGATCCTGTGCGCGATGGTCCCAGTAACCGATTTCCTTGGTCAGCCTGTCCTTGACCGCGACGCGGGCCTTGTCGATCCAGGCGATACGCCGTTCTTTCACTTCCTGAAGATGTTCCGGCACGACCTCGGCGATGGCGTGCGCCAGTGCCTTCTGCTCAAGATGTCGCGTTATCCAGGCGCTCTCAGTGCGGGCCAGTAGAACATCGACCGTCGGATCGTCGGACAGCAGGGGGCGGTAGTCGAGATAAGGCGCGTAGTGCAGATGACGAGCCCGACCAGCGGAATCCAATTCCACATAGAGCATTTGCTTCGAGATTGTTCGGCGATCCCCATTCTTGAGGACACTCGCGTCTTGAATGGCGTGTTCCAGATAGAAGAGAACGCGTGGGGTCGTGCCGGGATCGCGTTCGTCAACCAGAACCGTGCCACGGCGCAGGAGATCGCGGTGGCGATCGAGCGTCAGGTCGAGCGTGGCATCCAACAGAGGGTGACCGGGGCAAATAAACGCGGCCAAGGGTTGGCCTTGCGGCGCAATTAAATGCTTTTCGAAGGCTATGCGCTCGTAGCGTGGCAACACTGGTTCACCTGTACCGATCAGGCGATCACGGTTGCGAACCGGCGCCGGAACATGAGTGACCTCGTACCGGCGCGATTCACGCTGCCGCACCGTACCACCGAGCTGGCTGAATGCTTCGAGGAAAAATGACTCAACATAATGCGGTTGCAGTCGGCGGGCTTCGGCGCGCTCCATGTCTTCCCGCACACGGGCAACTCGGCTCGCGTCCATCACATCGTGCGCCAGAGCGCGCTCTTCGAGCAACTCCTGAAGGTGCGAACGTCGCGCCGCGTCCGCGACTGCAAAAGTGAGTCGAGCTTGCACATCCGGCCGGTCACCATAGCGGACCGCCTCGATAAGCAGCTCGCGCAGCGACCGACCCTCGAATTGCAATCTGCCGAGTACGTCGAAGACCTGTCCGCCGAGTGACTGCCGCGCCTGCTCCAACTTCTCCAGCAACGTGCGGTACACGTCGCCTTCACGGGTTTCCTCAGCCACCAGATTCCACAGGTGACATACTTCAGTTTGCCCGATGCGATGGATGCGACCAAAACGCTGTTCCAGCCGATTGGGGTTCCACGGGAGATCGTAATTGACCATGAGGTGGGCGCGCTGGAGGTTAATGCCTTCTCCTGCAGCGTCCGTCGCAATCAGCACGTTCACTTCCGGGTCGTGCTTGAACGACTCCTGAGCCTTCATTCGCTCCTCGCGGCCCATGCCCCCGTGGATCACGACAACCGCCTCAGCACGTCCGCGCAAAGTGGTGACATTCCGCTGGAGGTACGTAAGCGTATCGCGATGCTCCGTGAAGACCACAAGCTTTTGATGGGGCGAAGGCTTCGGCAGTGGAATGTCTTTGGCGGTGCTGAAATCCTCGCCTACTTTGTCGTCAGCATCCCTCGTAGCCGCGAAGATCTCGCTGAGGAGACTGGCGAGCTCTTTCCATTTGCGGTCCTCGCCACTACGGCGGACGCCGAGCGCAAGCGCTTCCAGACGGCCGAGCGTCTCGATTTCAGCTTTGAGTTCGCCAATCGTTCGCGCCGCAGTCGCCTGATCGAGGATCTCCTCCTCGGCTGCTTCGACCTCATTGTCCGGCGCTTCCTCAAGGTCCTCCACATCTTCGTCATCGAGCACCGGAGTTGCAGTGGCGATAAATTCAGCCACTGCTCCTCGTTGCAGCAATTCGAGCTCGCGCAGGCGCTTCTGCAGCCGTTCGCTACGCCGGTGCAGGGACTGGTAAATCGCTTCTGGCGACGAAGCAAGCCGCCGCTGAAGAATAGTGAGCGCGAAGCCGACAGTCCCTGCTCGCTTATCGTTGGCAAGCGCCTCAGCGCGATTGAACTCCTCGCGGACGTAGTCCGTTACTTCCTTATATAGTCGCGCTTCATCCGGAGAAAGCTTGTACGGGACGGTATAGGCAATGCGCTCAGGGAAAAGCGGCGTACCGTCGAACTTGAGCAGATTCTCTTTCACCATCCGGCGCATTAGATCGGAGGTATCCGCTTGATGGACGCCGTCACGGAAGCGGCCCTCAAATCGGTCGCCGTCCAGCAGCGCCATGAAGAGCTGAAAGTCTTCTTCTTTCCCGTTATGAGGGGTCGCGGTCATGAGCAGGAAATGCCGCGTCAACCCCGAGAGAAGCTGGCCGAGGTGATAACGCTTGGTGTATTTGACTTCGCCTCCGAAGAACGTGGCTGAAAGCTTGTGGGCCTCGTCGCACACGACCAGGTCCCAACGGCATTCCGGGGCCTCCAGCTTGTGCTGCACATCTTCGTTGCGAGAGAGTTTATCGAGCCGGGCAATGATGAGGTTGTTTTCGAGGAACCAGTTTCCGGTTCGTGATGCTTCGAGCTTGTCATTCGTCAGAATCTCGAACGAAAGGTGGAACCGGCGATACAACTCGTCTTGCCACTGTTCAGCAAGACTGCCGGGGCACACGATGAGACATCGCTGAAGGTCGCCGCGTGCGATTAATTCTTTGATGAGCAGCCCGGCCATGATGGTTTTCCCGGCACCCGGATCATCGGCCAGCAGAAAGCGGAGAGGCTGACGCGGGAGCATCGCCTCGTACACGGCCGTGATCTGATGCGGGAGAGGCTCGACCAGCGACGTGTGTACCGCGAGCACCGGGTCAAAAAGATGCGCCAGACGGATGCGATGCGCCTCCGAAACCAGGCGGAACAAATGCCCGTCCCCGTCGAAACTCCACGGTCGGCCATGCTCCAGGACCTGAAGCCGCGGCTCGTCATGGCGATACAACAACTCGTTGGCGACCCGTCCAGAAGCCCCCTTATAGGTCAGTTCCAGCGCTTCTGAACCGAACCACTGAACGCTGACGACGGTAACGACCTGGTCGGGCAGAATTCCTCTGACTGCCGCTGTTGGCTGAAGGTCTTCGAGTTGAGTCATGGTTTCGGTGTTCCGGTGGCAGCAAAATGGGTTCCACAATAGTCGGGGGACACCGTGCCGTGAAGCAGATTCGAACTGTACTGAAAAGGTCTATTATCGCTCAAGAATGAGTTCCTGACTGCCGTCTCTCAGGCGGCGGGAAAAGCGTCCCCTTACCCGCACGACCGGATTGACCGGTATTTGTGTGGAACGGCCTTCATTATAGGCCTGTTCGGCAGTTGTTGGCTCCCAGGTGACACCAAGTTTGGTGAGCGCCTGGCGCGCGGCACCGAGAAATCCGCTCCGGCTGTAAAGGATTGGCTCACCAGAAAGTCGCGAGACCACAGCGCGACCATAAACGCCATAACCGAGCCGGACCAGCCGCTTCTCTCTGACGAGGCCACGCAGCGCCCGTAAGACCTGATCCTCGCCGCTCAGATCGCGGAACTCTCGCGTCAGGAAAACGTCGTCGCCCCGTTTCCTGGCGATACGTGTCTCGATCTTCTCGCGCAATGTCCTCTTTGTCCGCATATAGCTCTGCCCTGCAAAAACCCGACATAAAGAGTATATAGGCACACTGGATTCCGCAAGCGCCGCCGTGCAGATCAATCGAGCGCTATAAATGATTGTTACGTAAGCACTTGCTCCGCCCTGCGCAGTCCGGGCTGCTCGCGTCTGATTTGCTCCTGCCATGCGCCTAAACGAGCCCTGCCAGCGAGATTAAAGCAAGTCGCGAAGGCCTTGAAACCGGGCCATGACTTCCTCCCACAAAGGTGGTGTTCCATAACAAAGCATCCGGCATTGTTTAACGTATTCCGCGCCGAGCACCGCGGCCAGATCACCCGCCGGAAATAGGGCTTCGCTTCGCAGAAAGCGCATTTCTGCGGGAGCGAAATAGTTCCTCGCAAAATGTGTCCGGCTCACGCGGTCGTAATCCGCCTTGATGTGCCCGTATTCTTCTGACTTCAGCATTGCGAGCACCTCCGGCTGCGCCGCCAACTGGAACAGGTCGTAGTAGTGACGGGCGTACGTCCCCAGTGGCTGGCCTTCGCGCTTCAGCAATTCGACCTTGGCGTGGATGGCGAACATTTTCTCCACGAACGTTCTTCGGAAATGCAGCAACCGCATCGGGAATCCCTGTTCGTCCTCGGCGCCGAGCGAGACACCGGTCTCGCTTAGAAATTGGGACAGTAGGGAATGAAGGGTTACTTCGGTTGTCGGCTCACGTCCGCTGGCGGTTCCGGCCTCAACCAGCACCCGATTGGCAACTTCACCTGGTCCCCCGAACCGCTGCTCGTAGGCGAAACGGTCGCTGCGACCGAAGCCACCGATGGTCTGGCTCTCGCCCGGTACGTAGTCAAGCGCGGGATGTCTGCCAACGGCGTCGCGAAGTTTCTTCAGTTCGCGGTCAATCGCGTTCTTTCCCAGAGGCGGATCGAAGGCGAGTGGATCGAGAAAAAGGTCGATGTCCTCCGAGAAACGCTGGATCAGATTCCAGCCTTTCGAGAGGCTTGTGCCGCCCTTGAAGATGACCTTGTCGCCGGCGGTGACGCTGACGATCCGGAGCGCCTCGGTAACGTAGTAGTCTTTCTCGATAATGGCCGCCCTGAGCCCCTGCCCCCGGAAATGCTCGGCGGCGCGGACAATAGCCTGTTCAAACTCAGGGTGCTCAAACAGTTTCATGGTCGTTTTCCTTCAGCTTGCCACCTGCTAGCATGAGCCAGTCCTGACAGCAATCCGAAGTCGAAACGCGAGAAAGGATTCAGGGACGCCCGCAGAGCATCAAGCGCCGTCCGTTTCCCGCCCAGTTGCTCGCAAATCGCGCCGAGGATCGCCCGTACGCGCGGTGGCTCCGACGGTGCCGCTTTTAGCAGGCGCTCGAGGCGGCCGGGTTTCGACATCAGCGACAAGGTACGGCGCATTGTCTCCTCCGGCGAAAGCTCGCTCGTTTGCCCTCCGTTCCTCAAGAAATCGAGCAGCGCCGCCTCCTCGTCCGAGAGGCTATTCCAGCTTTCCGGGCGCCGCGTATGAATGATCGTGTCGTCGCCAACGAGCTTACGCGGCAGGCTCAGCGCCGTCGTGGCCAGCTCATTGCGGCCCGCCGCCTGCGTTGAAAATCCCAACAGGTTCGCTGCCGCGATGCCTGCCGGGAAAATGCGCTTGCGTGCAGATGCCAGCTGCTGAATGGCTGCAGGGCTCGGGCGGCTCTTGCCAAAAGGCGTGCTTCGCGAGCGGTAGTAAACGCCCTTGCTCAGCCGCTCAAGCGCACCTTCCCGCTTGAGACGGGATAGCGCCTGCGCCGCAGCGGTGAACGAATGATCCCGAAAATCCTCGAGGCGCCATAGCCGTTCGCCGCCCTGCTCGATGCGATGTCGCACCGAGGCCATGACGTGACGTGAATCGCCAGCTCTTTTGAGACTATCCTCCATGGTTGTCCAGTATGCGCCCGTTTTCTTCGTGTGTCAAGTTTTGTGTATATAAAACTTGACATATAGCACGTCGTAGAAGACTTCCTCGGATAGCGACAAGCCCCTCCCCTCGGCAGGTCTCGCCTCGCAAAGTCGCGAGATCTTGACGAATTATGCCGATTTCGGCCAGTCTCCGGCGCCGCAACAACCACCGGAATCGGCCACGACATGATGGATTCACGCGAACGAGCGCCACCGACCGATCACCAGAAACGCCTGGTACAGCTTATCAGCCAACTCGGCTATCGCCACAGCCACTGGCAGGTCTTCGCCGACTTCGTCGAGATGGGCGCGATCTCCCTCAGCAACGCCGTCGATTTCGGTCCGCGCGAGCAACGCGAGCAGCGGTATATGGATATGGAAGTTGTCCGCCGCTACAGGCCCGACGAGGTGGCCAAATTCCCGGAGATGTTCGCGGAACTGACGATGGCGCTTGAGGAAAAAACTGCCGACGTTCTCGGGCGCACCTTCCACGACCTCGAACTGCATAACAAATGGGCGGGACAGTATTTCACGCCCTACCCGCTATGCCGCATGACCGCCAAGATGATCGTCGGCGACAAAAGCGACCTGGAAGCCCGAATTGCCGAGCGTGGGTTCGTCACCGCACAGGAGCCCGCCGCTGGCAGCGGGGCAATGATGATCGCTCTGGCGCACGAACTCCGCGAGGCCGGAATCAATTACCAGCAGCACTTGCATGTCACCGCCGTGGACGTGGACCCCAAATGCGTCCACATGTCGTACCTCCAGTTATCGCTTCTGCACATCCCCGCTCATATCATCCACGGCAACAGCCTGAGCCTCGAAAACTTCGGCCACTGGTACACCCCTGCCCACATCCTCGACGGCTGGAACTGGAAGCTCCGACGGCAACCTGACGAGGCCGGCTATCCCTTTCAGGAAGCCCCTCAGCCCGAAGCTCCGGCATCCACCCAGCGCGAGCAGACTGCTCAGTCTCGCCCTTTGCAGCTCGGTCTCTTCTGACGCGTTCATTACCGTTTCTGTTCCTGCCGTCCCTTTCGCAAGGTGTCAGTTTTTCGCTGCACCATGGCAGGACGCGCCGGGAGGTCAACGGGCTGCCCGCTCCAAGAATCCGTGTTGCCCGTTCCCCTGCCGGTGACCGCCCGGCTTGTCCGCCCTGCCCTGTTTCCGCTTACTGACAAACCACGAAAGGAGACAGTTCATGAGCTACACCGTCGTCTATCCCAAGACCCAGACCCTTCGGCAACTCTACAAAGACGTTCCGCTTGTCACCGAGCACGGCTTTGACTGGCAACCAGACGGTACCGAAGAGGTCTGGTACGAGGTGTCGTTAGATCTCGCTGCGGTTGAAGACATGGCGCACAGGGCCGCTGGCAACGGCGGGCAGGTTTCCAAAGCTGGTCCGCTACGGGTGCGCGTTCTTAGCCGGGAGCGCAACTCATGAACACCGGCGTTCCTCCATCAACGACTCATCTTGACACTACCGCTCGGGTTCGGCATTCGATTCTTCCGAGGAGGTCGAAGAACATGCCCGATTCCCCGCATCGCGATCCCGTGCAGGAGTTCGCAGACCGGATCATCGCCGAACTTGAGAAAAACGTTAAGCCGTGGGTCCGCCCATGGGACCCCGAGAAATCCGGCGGTCCACAGGCACCCTTCAATCCCGTGACTGGCAAGCGCTATCACGGCATCAATGTCCTCATCCTCGGCATGGACCTTCGGGCGTTTGAGACCAGCGATCCGCGCTGGATGACTTTCCAGCAAGCGCACGAAAAGGACTGGCACGTCCGCAAGGGCGAAAAAGCCACCACCATCTTCTTCACCAAACCGTATGAGGTCGAAGACGACGACTCCGAGGACGGTAGGAGAAAAGTCCGGGTGCTGAAACACTACGCCGTTTTTCACGCCTCGCAGATCGAAGGCATTCCGCCCTACGCAGCACCGGGGTTCGAGGAAGCTCCGTGGACCCGACCCGAAGCGGCCGACATCATTCTGCGAAACAGCGGCGTACGTCTCTGCACTGGCGGCGACCGGGCATTCTATTCGCCATCAACGGACCATATTCAGCTGCCGCCAGAGCGCGCGTTCTGCGGACCGACGGAATACTTCACAACGGCCCTTCATGAGCTGGCCCACAGCACGGGTCACAAGTCACGACTGAATCGCGACCTGACGGCGCGCTACGGCTCCGCCGCCTACGCCATGGAGGAGCTCCGCGCGGAAATCGCCTCCGCATACGTAGCCTCCGAACTCGGCCTGCCGCCCGACATACCCCAACACGCCAGCTACATCGCCAGCTGGATCAAACCCTTGAAAGACGACAAGCGCGAAATCTTCCGCGCCGCCGCCGATGCTCAGCGGATCGTCGACATGGTTCTCGGCTTTCATCCAGATTACGCAGCGCAGGCTGAACCCGATCTTGATCGCCCCGGCATACGCGCAGCCACCGCAGCAGACCACCGTCCCGGCCCACGGTGACCAGCATGCACAACGATACCGAACCCCCTCCCCCGTTGCGCTTGACCTTCGCCGTAAATGCCGCCCGACTGGCATCCGGCCGCTTCGATCATGGCCGCAACCGCGATATCGGCGAGGGGGACATCAACGCGTCTTACAGCGCCGACCGCATCGCCTCGGCCGAGCCCATCCGTAAACCGTTCCAGCATGATGGCAGCCTGTGGATCTGCACCAGCGTCACCAGCACGGGACTAACCGCCAGCGGCAGCACCGAACACGAGGCCTACCGGCTTCTTCCGGCGCGGCTTTTCAATGGAACGCCGACAACCTACAGCGCAAAGACCAGCACCGTCGCCGCGGCCGAGGCCGCGCGCAACGACCCAAACGGCTTTTATCACGGCGTCGCCGTTAAATTCGCGCGCGAAGCTTTCATTCTCTGCGGCCCACCTCTGAGATTCATCCCGGCGAATGCGCCATCCAGACCGGGCGCCGCCCCGGAACGGCCCGAGCCCGAGCAATTGGCTCTGTTTTGACGCACGCTCCAAGCCTGCCATGTCAGGACTTCAGAAGTCTTCGGGTGGCGACGGTGGCCCGCCAGATCAGCGCTGAAAGCTTTCGAGGTCGTTAAGACCGTGACAACCCCAGCCCCGAACTAAAGCCGGGGAACCGGCGCTGGGCAGGTCCATATCGGATTCGCCCGGCGCGGCTTTGGATGTTTCACCCCGCCTTTAGCACGCGTACCGGGCGTTCGCGCGAGACCGGACGAGGCGCCATATCGGAAAGATGGGGAACACGCTGCCAGTTCTCTTCGGGTCCGTACCGCGCCAAAGCAATTTCGCGATCACCCCTCACCGTCATATCGAGTACCGGCGCCTCGCCGTAGTAATGGTAGAGCCACGGGTCAACGAGAAACCGATCCGCCGTTAACGCGAAATCATGCCCGCCCTCGGTTTCGCCAACGGAGGCTGTTGAGTTATGGGCGTGATAGTAGCCGAGGATCTGGCCCCCGAACCGTTCGGTGATGATGCGGGCGCAGCCCGTGCAGTTGCGCGTCTCGTGTTCGCCCCCAGGAAAGATCCGTTCACTGCGCGAGAACCGCTCAAGCCGCCTTCGGTATGACTCCCTGTCCATGTAAAGCCCCTCTGCCACTGGAATCTTCGTAGCCCGAAGCTTGCAACCGGTCAACTGCGGTTGTGGCGCATCCGCCGGCGGGGCACCGGGACGAATCTGGCCCGCTTTATACTCCCTTCCCCACCGGCCCCGATTCGTTTATCTTGCCCATGCGCTTATCAGTCGTTTTCCGGGGATTCCCTCATGGCTTCTCGCTTTGCTCTTCCTACTGCTGGACGTGTTTCAGTCCTCGTTCTGGCACTAATTTCCGCACTTGTCTTCTCATCCGAGACCTTCGCCCAAACCCTCGGAGGTGCGTGCCCTGCTGTCAATACGAGCACGTCAATTGGAAATTCGTCTATGATGAGTTCGCTTTTCTGCATTGGTGGAGTCTGGGTCCTGCAGCCGGTGCAAGCCGGCGCGGCGACTGCGGCCTGTGCGGCGGGAACCGCCGGGCAAATTCAATGGACAGGTGCAGCGCTTCAGTATTGCAATGGCTCTACGTGGACATCGCTAAGCGGCGGGGGCGGCGGCACGATCACGTTGGGCACTTCAGCGAGTGTCACTGACCCGCAGCGTTCGGGCGATGCGACGACGGGCTTGTTCAGCGCGGCGACCAGTACCGTTTCGATTGCGACCGGCGGCGTTGATACGGTTGATTTCCAAACAGCAGGCTTAATGACAACCGGACAAACTCAACTTACTCTTCAGGAAACCGGGGACACCTTGGGTACGATAAGTCTGGCGCTGGAAAGCAGAAGCGGCACAACCGGCGCTCTCATAAGCAATCCCAGCTTGGATCTGGTTGATGTTGCATTTAATCCTTCGTCGGGCCAGCAAAATAATATTCGATTTGAACACAGAAGCGGCCAACTTGCGAACTCTTCAAATAGTAGCGGGGGAGAATTTCAGTTTTTAACGCCTGGCGGAGGTAAGTGGTTTGCGAGCGGACTTAATGCTACGACTCTGACAATAGGTAACTTTAATGTTTCCGGCGGAAGTATCAATGCTCTTGGCGGGTACATATTGTCTGAGGGGTCATACGGGTATGTCTATTATTACGACTCAGGAGGCTCGACGCAATGGAATATTGGGGGGCTAATACCCGGTGGCAGTCTCAGCCACGATCTCCTTTTCGGAAACTATAACGGAAGTGTGTGGTCAGAGAAAATGAGAATAACCAACTCTACCGGCTACGTCGGCATTGGGACGACGTCGCCGGCGGTGCCCTTTGTGGTTAATGCAGGAGCATCTGGTTCGATGGGCTCGTTCGTATCCAACTCTGGGGGCGGCGGGATACTTGTGGTTGGAGGAACTTATAACGCAGCGATAGAGTTGTGCGGCGTTGGTTCTACCTCCAACGGATCAGCCGTATGTAATTCACGCATTTTTGGCGATAACACGAATGTTGGTATTTATACCAATGCGGGGACATTTAACGTCAATAATGGCACAAAGGATGTTCTCGATATTCTCACCAGCGGCAACGTCGGGATTGGGACAGCAAGCCCTTCTGCTGCGCTGCATGTAGTCGGAACCAGTACGACAAATAGCATCCCTGTTGTCGCTGCTGTCATTGAAGGGCAATCATCGGGGGCTCCAGCTAATGGTTCGGGAGTTGAGGAAGATTTTTACAGTAAATATGATGTTGGTCGTTTATTGACTGGCACTCTTCAATTTTATCCTGACCAAGTTGGTACCGGCGGAACGGTGGGCACAAATTTTGTAGTTCAATTACCTCGAACCCATGTTGGAGGTGCAACTGGTACATTAATGCCGGCGCTTATACTTAATCAAAATCAACTTGTGACTACGGGAGGTATAAATTTGGGCTTCGGTGCTGTAACGACGCCTGTCGTAGGTTGGGATGTTGGGGCAGCCCAGAGTAACAATGTTAATCATGCTATTGCCGCAGATGCTCGGAGCGCTGGTGGACAAAGTGCCGGCTTTGGCGCGGCCTATGATTTTTACGCCACGGATGCTTCTCGACAGAAGCAGCTGGCTGATATATCGGCAATTACGACTACCTGGAGCGCATCTCCAACAGCGGACTTAGCCTTTGACTTGACTAATTCCGGGACGGTCGGAGAAAAAATGCGCATAACTGGTGCCGGTTACGTCGGTATCGGCACGGCGGCGCCGGCTGAACCGCTCGAAATCTATTCGTCCGGTTCTGGGATTCTGCTGCAACTCGCAGGATCAAGCGGTACGTGCAACCATACACCGGGGTCGTCATCCGAGACTGTCTCCTGCTCCTCGGACATGCGGTTGAAGAGCGGCGTCATCGATACACCCAGTGCGTTGCCGTGGCTATCGTCCATTCGCGTTCGAGATTTTACGTGGAAGAGCACTCGCCAAAAACACACCGGCGTTATCGCGCAGGAATTGCAGAAGACGCACCCTGAAATGGTGACGTACGACGAGGCAGCAGATCAATGGACGGTCGAACAACCCAACCCGTGGACGCTTGTCAAAATCTTGCAGGAGCAGCAAGCTGAAATCGACGACCTGAAAGAGCAACTCGCAACCAGGCACTGACCAGCCTTTTGCCCGGAGACGGGTCTTCTTCGTTTTCTTGGCCGCGTGTGACGATTGTGGAGTGCCGGCAGCGCGACCCAAGGCGCCTTTTGCGCGAATCCCTGTTCATGGAACTCCCCGTGAATTGCCGTTGGAATCCTCGTAACGCCGCGTGTGGAGTTCGCCAATAGTAGTGATGGGCGATCCGCGGGGCGGAACGGGCTCTATGCGCCGAGGCGCACCGGGCCGTGAGTCCCGGCCTTGCGGTGACGATCCCTTTCGCAGCAGGCAGAGCAGCTTCGCTGCGGCTTTCGGTCGGGAATCCCTATGGGCGCCGCCCCTCACGCACGCAATTGACAGAAATCGTAGCAGATCGCTGTGTTCCGGGTCATCCCCTGCCCTTTTTCCTGCCGCCCCCGAACGTGCGGGGCT
The DNA here is from genome assembly GCA_903825445.1 of uncultured Acidobacteriia bacterium. GTDB lineage: Bacteria > Acidobacteriota > Terriglobia > Bryobacterales > Bryobacteraceae > BOG-234. The sequence continues at coordinate 8,549 of CAIKAS010000268.1, read as the reverse complement.
GATGGCACGGTATCCGCCGCCGCTTGCTGTCAATGACGCTTCTTGGCTCCCCCGCAAGCGGTCCCCCCAACAAGCTATGACAGCTGCGCTCTGTTGCGGCGGCTTTGTGCCCTCGTTCGCCCCCGCCGTTGGGGGTCACTCAAAAACGAAAGAGGCACAGCATGACCAAGCTAACGAAGCTCACCCAATCCGATCTCGCTCAATTCACCGGCTCGGAAAACTGGTACCGGCACGGGATCAACCGGAACGTCCTGTTCACCGACGGCGCAAAGTTCCTCGCCGATCAAGCCGGAGCGTATTGGCTCCTCGACGAAATCGCCATCATCCAGCGTTACGAAAAGCGCGTCGCCGCGGAAGAGTTTCAGGTCTGGAAACTGGCGGTACGGCCCGACCACACCGCGACGCTGTCCTGCGATGACGGAAACGGCAATATCGCCTTCACCAAGGAAATCGAGTTTACCGACTTCCCGCTGGACGAGGTGCTGTTGTACTTCGCGAACAATGTCATTCACCTCCCATCCGAATACTGACCCGAGCCCGCGCCGGCGACCCCGGCGCGGGTTTCAGCATCTTTAACGCGTGCGAAAAGTATTCGCAGGTATCCAACTCCATCGCGCAATTTGCGAATCCGAGACACGTTCGCGCGCGCAGCCTTTGCGGTTTCCGGGATACTCTCCCGTCTTGTTTCGCGAAAGCCGGTCGGCTAAAACTACCAGCCATGGACCGAATGTTGATCTGCGCAGCATACTGGATCGTCGCCAACCGCCGTCACAGCGGTCAGTGGAGCAAGGGCTACGCCAAGCTCTCGCAACTGACGCGCATCGGCTACAATCCGGGACTGGCGTCGTGGGAGCACAAGCGCAGCTCCGACGAACGCAACGCAGCGGCCACACTTCTTGCCCGCAGACGACGCGAGATCCGGCTTGAGTGGTGAGGCGTTTACAAAGCGGCGCAGTGAACCGTCGGTTTTATGGTTCTCTCTTCACTATTGACCCCGGACGGCGGGGCGAGGGCACATTAGCCCCCGCCGTGGGGGTCACTCAAACCGAAAGAGGAAACCATGAAGAGCAAAACCACCACCCGCAAGTACCGCGTGCTGTACCCTGTCACCCGTGGCGAATATTACGAGATCGAGGCCGCCAGCGCGAAGGAAGCCGAGGACTCGGCCTTCACAGACGGCGAGTTCACGGAGACCGGTGATGTAACCGACTTGGTGCCGTGCGAGGTGCAGAAGATCAGGGCGTTCACACCAGCGCCAACATCAGCAGCGGAACTGCTCGAAGCGTTGCGGGGATTACTTGCTCAAATCGAAAGCATGAAAGGCGAGTCCTCCTGCATCGATGAGGACATCATGCAGGGTACGGAATACCGTGAGGCTTGCGCTCTTGTCGCAAAGGAGACCGGATGAGCACCGCTTTCCCCGCGCCGGTCAGAGCGGCGCGGGTTGTCGCGTCTCGCCGAGGTTGCACTAACCGGTCCGTTAAGTGCTCAGCAACACGTTCCGGTGCGTGAAACGAACTCGACCGTCCTCGGCGAAACAGCGTTCTGCGAAAGCATCCATGGCTGGCGTTGCAGCTTTTTGTTTGGGCGATGGAGGCACCGCCTGCGGTCTCGGAACGCGCCAGTCTCGTTTCCCTTATGCCCCTGCCCTTTCCAGAGCATCGAGTGCCCGCTCCAGCAATGCGCCGAGCGGGATCTTTTGTTCGTCGGCCATCTTGTAGAAACGCTCGACGGTTTCATTCGTCGCTTTGACGTTGAACTGACGATTGCGCCCGGTCGTGTAGACACGGCGCTTGCGTTTCGGCTCTTTCGCCTTCGGTGCCTGACGGCTCGGGAAATTATTCTCCTCGGCCATCCGCGTAATCGTTTCCTCCGCAAGGGGCTTGTCTTTTTTCGGCTTGACCGTGAAGGCCGGCAATGCCGCGTTCAGATCGGCGAAAGCATTGACGCGTGTGTTCATGCGGCACCCGCCACGCTATTGTTGTCCGTCTTCTCTCTATCCCTACCGCCCTGCTCACCTTGCAGATGGGCCTGAAGTTTCGTCAGGATCTCGCGCGCGAGAGACTCGACATTGCCCTTTGCCTTGTCGAGATTCGACACCTCTGCCGGGTTCAGGCCGTCGAGCGTTTGCCGAAACGCGAAGACCGCTTTGAACGCGTCGCGCTCATTCAGTTCCGTCTCCAGCACCGGGATGCCGGCCGCTATCAGGCTGTTCTGTATGTGGGTCAGGCCGCGGGCACGGATCATAGGACTGGTGCGCGTCAGCAAAACCGCGTAGGGCTTTGGCTTGCCGGTCAGCTTCTCACTTTGCAGCACCACGCGGATCGCCCTGCTCGCCTCATTCGCGTCCAGCTGCGAACCCTGCGTCGGTATCACGACAAAGTCGGCTTGGGAGATCGCATATATGACGGTCTTCGAGGCGGTGCCTTCCAGATCGACGATGACAATCGGCGTTTTCGACGCGGCGTCTTCGATGCGGTCGATGATGGTTTCCTCATCGACATCCGAGACGATTTTCAGCTTCTCCGGCGCGTTGCCGCCCAACGCCCATGTCTCAATCGGGTGATTGGGATCGGCATCAATAATCGTCACCTCACAGAGACGAGCGAAGATGCTCGCCAGCAGGAAGGCGGACGTGGTCTTGCCCACGCCGCCCTTAGGTGAGACGAATGCAATGGTCGGCATGATGAGGTCCTCCGGTGGGATATCTTTCGAGTAGCCGAAACATATCAGAAAGCTATCCGGTAGCAAGAGCATATCTTTCAGTTATCGGATGGCTATCCGGTATCTGATGGAATTCTAAGAGGTATCTGATTGTTTTCTGACGGTCTACTGAGTGGCTTCTTTCGGATATCTTATGGATATCCCACAAATGCGATTTTGATTGGTTCGAGGAGCTAAGGCGGCATCGAGATCGACGCCAGACCAGAAAAGATGGCCGTCGAGGAGTCCGCCGATTGTGAGAGCAGGGGAGGTGGCCTGAATTCCGCATACCGCACCAGCGCGCATATAAACGCGTTTCGTCATCTGGTCGCGGGCAGGGGGTCAGCCATCCCAGGCGGTGTCTTTAGCACGCTGAATCGGTGCCCGATTGTTCCGGCTCCGGCAGAAGCCGACAAAGGCAGCCGCGACATTCTCCAGTTTCGGCTTTCCGGACGCCACCCACCATTCACGCCATTCGCCCTCAAGCGCATAGACGTCGTAACCCGGCGCGGCAGCGCGAGCGTCATCGTAAGCCGCCGCGGGCAGGGTAGGCAACGCCTCATCGTCGGATGATGTCGGTGTCGCTTCCCACCACTTCTCGCGATTATAAAAAGTCACCTTGTCGGTCACGTCGTCGAACACGAGCCGGTAGTCCGGCAGATGGTCGCGTTCGGCGATCTCCTTGACCATGTGCCGGAAATGCTTCTCCGGGCTCTGTGAACCCGACTTCTTGTGCAGGGTCTCAACGGAAATCGTAAACTCCCGCTGCCGGCCGCAATGTTTGCGCGCCAGTTCGTAGAGACGACGCTCGACCGGTCTGCCGAGCCGGAAGTAATCCCGATGAAGCGTCAGGACCTCCTGACTGCGAATGGCGTTGAAGACCCAGTCGGAGAGCTTCACCTCGACCCAAAGCAGGCGCCCGTCGAGGCCGTGTTTCCGTCGCGCCGCCGACGCGTCAATCAGTCCGAAACTGCTGCGCTGTTCTTCGTCGCCGGTTTTGATGTTGGTCTTGATGCGCGTCCCCTCCAGCCGGTCGAGCGCTTCGCACAGCGCCGTGTAATCTTTTCCGGCCGTGCCGCGGTTGGCGAACATGAGCAGGTCGCAGGCGGTGATACGCAGGCGCTGGCTTACCGGCTCGCGCCGCTTCAACTTGTGCATGATCTGCGAGATGCAGTAAATCAGGATGTCTTTGTCATAGATCGTGGCAAGCCCCTTGACGCTCGGCACAATCTCCACATACTCGCCGTTATGCTCGTATCGCCGAATCCTTTTATCAGGCTTCTTCGAGAGCGCGAAAAAAGGGTGCTCCATATGCGGCATCAGATCCTTCAGCACCGCGTCGGCGACATCGCAGATGAACAGATCCGCGTTGCTGTGCCGGATCGGCAACAAATGCTCGTCGGGATTCGGGGTTTCAGCGACCATGCCGCAGTCTTCGGGGTTTCAATGACCGTGTCAAGGGGATTCGGGGTTTCAGTTACCGAGTCGCGAGATTCGGGGTTTTAATGACCGCTGCGAAGTTTCGGGGTTTCGGTGACGGGGATTCGGGTTTTCAATGACGTCGAATCGGGGTTTTACCGACCAAACTTCGGGGTTACAGTGACCGACGTGTCGAAATCCGTCAGTGACTCCAGCGGCTTACCCAGCAGTTCCAGACCCGTAACACCCTTAACACGTGTCTAACACCTATTAACACCACCACGCGGGAGAAAACGCCACAATCGGTTTCACCACACCGAAAGGTTGGCAGTAGGGGAAAGGTCAGCCGACGGAACCGATAAACAACTACGGGCAGGGACTACGGTCATTTCGAGGACACGCAGCAACGTCACGCCATCTTGTCCAGCTCGGCACCCCAGTCGGCGGGCAAGTGACGTTCAATGCTCTGCTCGATGTCGAGTTTGATGCGGGCGATCACGGCATCGACCACGATCGCCGCGCACTCCCGAGGAACGCGAAACGTCACGAGAATACCCGGATACAAAACAAGACCGTGCTCTGCCATCGCTTTCGTGCTCTGAACCAAACCGGCGGCTTCCTGGACCGCGAGTCCTGATTCTGACTCCGTTGGGTCGGATTCCGCAATCAGAAATCTTCATTTTCATTTCTTCGAGTTCTTTTTTGTGGGTGGCCGGGCGGGCGCCGCTTGCCCAAGTTTCTCGGCGGCGCGTTCCAGATCCGCGAAAAGCGCCGACAGCGACACGCCCAACGTCTCGGCGACCTTCGCGATGTTCTGAAAGCTCAGATTGCTTTCGCCGCGCTCGACCGTTCCCATGAAGGTCCGGTGCACGCCGCATTTGTCGGCGAAGGATTCCTGAGAGAAACCTTGCGCCTGACGCAGTTCCCGAACACGCCGTCCAAACGCTCGAAGCAAACCTTGAAGGGCATCATCCACATCACGAGTGTTCGAGTCCTGACCTGTTTGTGTCTACACTGTTTACATAGACAGTGTTTGCATAGTACACTGATCGCGTCAGAGATCGAAGGTTCCGAAGGAATCGGAAAGGAGATCCCCGCGATGAAAGCATCCATGAGCTTGTATGGCGGCGGTGGTGGTGGCGGCGGCGGAACGCCGCAAACTCACCGCAACTGATCAACCCCCAACTGGAAGGCGGGCTGGCATCGGCCGGTGCTGGCTCGCTCCCCGCATGCAGTTCTCCCTCGAGTCCCTCGCCGCCCTGGCAACCATCATCGGGACCGCCCTCAGCGTTCTCGCACTCGTTCAGTCCAAGAAATGGCTGATACTGGCAAGCCTGCCCTTGCTGGGTATCGCGATGGTTGCCGGTGTCCGCGCACGCCGCGACCGTCAGGCGCTTAAATCCGCGTCGATCACGATCGAAGGCCAAAGCATCGATTCCCTCAACATCGCCAATTTGCGTCGCCGCGTAAATCGGACCTTGCGGATTCAAGAGGCCCACCACACCGCCCGCATCGAAGGCGAGGACCTGAAGATCGAGTGGGTCTATGCCGGATACTGTAGCGGCAAACGCGAAACGGCGATGGAGTTCAGCATCGAGTCCGAACGAACCGTGACTTTCGACAGGCTCGAATGTGTGGCTTACGACCTGGGGAGAGACCCGTCGAAGCGCCACCAAATCCGCCCGCTCCTCATCGGCACGGACGGCATGTCAAAGAAGATCTCTGTACCCTTTCTCGAACCGCTTCGGGTCGACCAGCCATTTCGGGTCCTGTTGAAATGCACTCTGCCGGGATGCATCACGCCGGGGTTCGGCTATTACACCGCGACACTTTCCTTTGCTCAGGCCCGCGTTCGCCGTTGTACCGTCCGCCTCGTCTTCGAAGGGCCTCCACCAGCATGGGTGCGGGTCTATGAATGCTCACCAACCCGACCGCCGACGCTCCTGAAAACGCTGGCACCGTTGAGCTCAAAGCAGGGGGAACACGAATACTTTGACGAGGTCGAGGAGACGCCCGGTCAATCGGCGCGAGTCTATGCGTTTTGGCGAGACACCGTCTGATCGTTGAGGGCAAGGCCTCTAACCCCGATCCACTGGGCCGCGACGGCGCCACCTCCACAGAAGCTTCCACGCTGTCACGAGTTCCTGCACGGCACCTGCCCGCGGCAGTTGGTCACCGTCCATTCGACACGCGTCGTGTGCCTTGCGGTACGCGTCGGCCACGTGATGTGGGCTGAGCAGCGAGAGCCGGCGTGCTCTCTCCCTCAATTCCTGGAGCGATAGGGGCTTGTCAAATTCCTCGGGTGACGGACGTCGGGCCATACGGGAAAGGATAGCAAATTCGCCTTTTGTTCGCCCGCTATTAAAGTCTCCACCGACCGCGACAACTGAGGTAATCTACGTGCGCACCCATAAAATGAAGGGAGAGTTGCCATGCCGACAGATCCCCTAAACCCTGAGCTTGCCAAAGAAGCAAAGGCCATAGTCGCCCTGACTTTTCGCAACGGCCCGATTGAGGCCGTGCATGCGGGGAAGCCTTGCCCGACTTGCAGTGCGGTACCGGGGTATTCCCGGATTACCGATGACGAAATGAGAGCCATCATGAAGTCCGCCGTCGACCGCATGTATGCTTTGCTTCGCCTCAAAGGCAGCGACCCGGCCAGCTACGCGCGACAGATTGCCTTCGGCGCGCGTTACACAAACCAGTGGGACGAGCCCGCCGAAGCAGCTGTCGAGCAACGCAAGATGTAGCGGTTCGGCGATCCCCGAAAACAAAACCACTACAAAAACCACTACAGTCGCCAAAATCAAAAGGCTCCCCGATCCCGAGGAGCCTTTGCAAATTACTGAAAATACTTGGTGCGGAGAGGGGGACTTGAACCCCCACGAGATTGCTCCCGCTAGCACCTCAAGCTAGTGCGTCTGCCAATTCCGCCACCTCCGCAATGCTGGGGCGTGTTGTTGTAACTACTTCTTCTGCTGCGCGGGTTGAGGTGTAGCTGGCGCAGTCGTGGTCGTCTTCGCGCCGCCGTGGCGCTCCAGAACCGGAGCCGTTGAGACGCCAGCATTGCGCGTCGCAATGATCGAGAGCGAAATCGACGTCAGCATGAAGAGAATCGCTGAAATCGTCGTCGCCTTCGAAAGCAGCGTCGCCGATCCGCGCGGCCCGAAAGCCGTCTGCGAACCCATGCCGCCAAAAGCCCCTGCCAGATCCGCCGCTTTGCCGCTTTGCAGCAAAACTACAATGATCAGGAAAAGGCACACAACTACGTGGACGAAAATAAGAAGAGCTGAAATCACAACGAACCCAGTATAGCGCAGCAGATTAGCCGGGTATCCCGAACGCCCCGACACCCATCCTCAGGCAACGCCAGCCACGCGCAACCCGGCAAAAACCGCCTTCGCCGCACCGCTGCGATTCAGCGTATAGAAGTGGATCCCCGGCGCGCCACCGCGAAGCAGATCGATGCACTGTGCCGTCGCGTGCGCAACTCCGAGCTGCATCACTGCCTGCGTATCACCCCGGCGAGCCTCGAGTTCGGTCGCCAGCTGAGGCGGTACCGTGGCGCCGAAGCGATCCACCTGCGCGGCGTTCGTGATTGGCATAATCCCCGGAATAATCGGGACGCTAATACCAGCCGCCCTGGCCTTGTCGCAAAACTCCCAGTAGCGGTGGTTGTCGTAGAACAACTGGGTAATGAGGAAGTCGACGCCCGCATCCACCTTGCGTTTCAGGTTCATCAGATCAAGCTCCGCATCGGGGCATTCGACGTGCTTCTCCGGATAGGCCGCGCCGCCTACCGAGACCGCTGCGCCATGCTGCTGCCGGATGTGCGTAACGAGCTCATTCGCATACGCAAAGCCGCCCTTGATCGCAGTGAAATTTGTCTCACCCTTTGGCGGATCGCCTCGCAGCGCCAGAATATTTGACACGCCGGCGGCGGTCAGCCGATTCACAACGGCGCCAATCTCCTCGCGGGTCGCACCCACGCACGTAAGGTGCGCCATGGCTTCGATACCAGAATGCTGCCGGATGCGCGAGACGATTTCCAATGTCTTTTCACGCGTGGAACCACCAGCTCCGTACGTGACGGAAACAAAATCGGGATGTAGTGAGCCCAGTTCGGAGATGGTGTGTTCGAGTTGTGCCGCCGCCTCATCGGTCCTGGGCGGGAAAAACTCGAACGAGACCGATGGTTTTCCGGAAGCCAGCCGTTCCCGGATCAGCATGATTCTCCGGCGTGCCGGACGACCGGGTGGCTGGATGAGTGTCGTCGGGTCATTGTTTGGGGCCGGGTAGGGAAAAGCAAATGGTGCGCCCGGCGAGATTCGAACTCACGACCTTTTGCTTCGGAGGCAAACGCTCTATCCAGCTGAGCTACGGGCGCACGTTCCTTCATTCTAACGCAGGCTGGCGTCTCCCGACCG
>CAIKAS010000267.1 GCA_903825445.1 uncultured Acidobacteriia bacterium | reverse complement strand
TTTCCGATGGCACTTTTCTCATCTCTATCTTAAATCCGAACGCAAGTACTGCCTCGCGAACGCGGTCGCCCCACACCCAGCCGGGCAGCGGGTCGACGGCCGAAGGTTCCAGGGAGAAGTCGAAGGCGCCCATGAGGCCGGTTTGGTCGACGACCGGCGAATGCCACATCTGGGATAAATAGTTGCTAACGGCGGACATCGGTGCGGCGGTGAAGGTGGGATCGTTACGCGGGCCGAAGCGGACGGAGTAAGTTTCCCCCTCGGAGGCTGGCTTGAGGCCCGAAGGCCTGTTGGGAGCCAGCAGCACCGTTGTAGGATTCTCGCGGGTTTCGCGATGCGCTATAAGCTGGAACCGATCCGCGAGCAGAGCCATAATTACGCCTTCGCGGCCTTCAGTGGGAATTTGGCCATCGGCCTTGGCGTGGATGTCATAACGGTCTGTCCTCATCCAGGCGGGGCCACCGGTGACACTGTAAAGCCGCCACCCTTTGAGCATATCGAGGATGTCGCCGACTGTGGATGCTTCGACGTCGAAGCGGCCGCCCTGGATGGTGATGCGAGAGTCTCGGGGCCCGGCGTCGGGCCGGCTTGGCCGGATGGAGGCGACTTCAAAATGAACCTGGCAGACGGCCGGAAGTGCGACGAGAGCCAGAAGCAGGGCGAGATGAGGAGTACGGTTCGTCATTGCCTTGATTTCCCCGATCCAGTGGGGCCTTCTGCTGCCATGGTAGTAATGACGGGCGATTCCGTTAAAACGTTGACTCTGTGGTTTGGGGACTCAGTAGTAAATCATTTCTGGTCGGCTGAAGTCGTACCGACAGTCAGCGTAAATCCGGGCACTCAGAAGTTTTTTAAGCTGCCTTCGCACGTCGGATCCGGGACCGTTTTCGATCTCCGGATCCGACGACCCACGCTGGATAACCCGGGCTATATTAACCGAACACGCCAGAATCAGTTAGACGACAGCTTGTCCTGTTCCGCGGCATGAGCGCGCGCGTCGCGCGCGAGCGTACCGTAATAAGCTGCGAGATTTGCCGCACTCCGATACGGGTTGGGCGACTTTGTCCAGTTGCCGTATTGTGGCTGCCACTTTGCGGCGATCTGTTGCTCTTCGGCTTGCTTCTGAGTGTACTCAGCAGCTGCGCGATGATAATACAAGGCAATTCTGGCATGGTCAGCCGCGGATCGCGCGGAGGCCAATGCACTGCGAAGTTCGGCGCGGCCGTTGATCGGTTCTCCCTGACCAAAAGCCGAAACCGCGGCAAACGTCAGAACGACCATCGACATCTTCAAAGTTCGCATTTTCATTTCGTGTTCTCCTGTTGGCGATAAAGCCGCTCAAAGAACGCTTTGTTTTATCGCAACTTCATTGTGCGAATAAACCCGTGAATAAGTCATAGAAGCGGCGTAAACATTACGTGATTAAGCAGCGGGCGTGGCTTTGGCGGGATCCGACAGGATACGCCGCGGTAACGGGCGGCAGACTGCCCGGCGGTACGTTTAACTGGTGCGGCTCTGCCGGCGATCCAGTGCTTCCAGAAACAATGCCAGCAGCATCATTCCGATCGCGATATACGTGATGCCGGTGATCTGCTGCGAATACAACGCGTAGAGCAACATCCCCGCGGAGAGCAATACACAGGCGGTCACCTTCGCGTTCCTGAAAACCTGTTTCAATGCGCCCATGCCTCCGCGCCACGCAAAGAAAGCGATGATGGCGAACACGACCAGAAGTGCGCCCTGCCAAAACGGCGTAGCAGGAACATTGATGATGGCGTGGGCGATCATCGATGGATAAAGGGAGCGGGTCCACGCAAACACGACACCGAGGCCGATGGCGAGAAACAGCAGGCTCGCCAGCATGCTGACGTTATAAGCATTTGCGATCAGATACTGCCTGTGCGAGAAGGTAAAGAGGCAGGCGGTTCCCAGAATTGCGGGTCCGTCGCCCCAATCCTCCGCCAGGCGGCGCTGGTAGTAACCGCGAAAAGTGAGTTCCTCAACGACGGGAATGAGCGCATAGCTCATGGTGCCCGCGAACAGCCAGAATTGCCATCTTTGCCACGACATATCAAAGAGCGCCTGTCGCCACGGCGCCATCGCACCCAAAGGGTGAACCACGTCGTAGAGGGTGTGAACCAGGACCGGCCATTGCGTGAGCGCAGAGGTGGCGAGGGCGGCAACGAGCAGCATTTTCCATGTGTGGCCGGCCCGGGTCAGACCGTAGGCCTGACGTCCCCGGCGCCGATACCACCAGTTGATGGGGACGATGAGTGCGAAATAGGAACTGTATATCAGGACGAGTGCGAGAAACATCTGGCGGGATGCAAACAACAGGTCTGAGTTGCTGGTATGCGCAGTCAGCAGGTCGAATGGACTGACGGTGGAAATCAGGTGGCGATGCTCGACGAAACCGACCAGCCGATTGTTGAGATGTGCCCCGGTCACATAGATGCCGAGGACTTCGAGAAGCGCGGCTATGCGCCGCGTCGTCTGCGAATTCATTGCGGAAAACATTCGATGCACCCCCAGCCGATTCTGTCTTGCCGACCCTTTGTTTGGGTAATTTTACGCGAACGTATTCATTTGTTATATCAACATCGTTTCGCGGCTTCTGGTGTAGAATAGCGGGCGGACCACGAACACTATGAATCTCAACAGACGCGATTTCGGGAAACTGGCGCTGGCCGCCGCGGCCGCCCCCTCGAGTTCTCTGATGGCCGCGAAACCTAATTCGGTATACGGCGGTGTGCAGATCGGCGTGATCACTTATAGCTTCCGGGACATGCCGAACGCTCATACGGATGCGGCCGCGATGCTGAAGTACATTGTGGACAGCGGCGCGAGCGGGATCGAGCTGATGGCGGATGTGGCCGAAGCGTGGGCCGGGTCGCCTGCCTCAAAGCCGGTGCTGATGGGTGGGCTTCCTTCTTCCACACCGTTGTCGCCCCAGGCCATGGCGCAGGCCCAGATGCAGGGGCGCGCCGAAATGGTGAAAGCGTGGCGACTCTCGCTCAACACAGATAAATACAAAGAGTTCCGAAAGATGTACAACGATGCAGGGGTATCCATCTACTGCTTCAAACTGGAACCGGCGCCGGCCATGTCCGACGAAGAACTGCACTACATGTTCAGTTCCGCCGCGGCGCTGGGCGCGACGCACGTGACCACTGAGCTTTCCACCAACGCTGCGTTCACGCAACGGTGCGGCGATATGGCGCTGAAGCACGGACTGCTGACTGCCTATCATACGCATGAAAACACCAGCATTACGGCGTGGGATGCGGTGCTGGCGCAATCGAAGGGCAACGCCGTGAATATGGATTGTGGCCATTACTATGCGGGAACGGGGCAGAGTCCGGTTCCCGCAATTGAAAAGCTGCACGACCGCATCGCGAGCATTCACCTGAAGGACAGGGGTACGGGCGGGCGCAACGCTCCCAATCTTCCGTGGGGCCAGGCTGAGACGCCGATTGTCGAAATTCTTCAGCTGATTAAGAAGAATAAGTGCACGTTCCCAGCCAGCGTGGAACTGGAGTATGCGGTGCCGCCGGGTTCGGATTCGGTGGTGGAAGTGAAGAAGTGCATCGAGTATGCGCGTAAGGCTCTCAACGCGTGAGTTGGCGGGAATTACTCGATGACCGGAACAAGGCGTGACTGGATGATGCGCTGATCGGAGGTCACAAGGCGCGAACCGTGAACACGCGCGGTGGCCACGATGGCTCGGTCTCCGGGATCGCGGAGGGTATCGCCAATTGCGACGACCTCCCTGGCCACGGCAAGGTCTATGGCGATCACTTGAAATCCGTTAGCGGGATCGATTGTGGCTAACACGTCCCGAACGGGAGAACGGAGTCGCAACCCGTGCAACCCGGCAATTTCCAGCAAGGTCATGGCGCTCAGTGCGAGCGGCTCTCGGCGTCCTGCAGCGTTGGTTAACAGCCGGTCCTGATCCCGGGACAGCTTATCCGGCTCGGTGAGCCATCGGACTACTATGTGCGTATCGAGCAGGAGGCGTTGGCTCAGAACTCAGTGTCCCCTCGGTCAAAGGCTTCTCGTTCGCGGAGACATTCCCATATATCCGCCGTGTCAGCCATTAGAATTTCGTCGGGTATGTGCACCTTGCCTTGCAAAATGCCACGCGAAGACTTGAACTTCGGCCTCTTCGCCGGCCCAACCACGGCTACCGGTCGGCCACGCTTGGTCACGGTGATCGTTCCGCCGTTCTTATAACGCAAACTGGCAGATGACCAGTTTAGAATTTCACCGGCCCGCTGTAACCGGTCATCTCCAGATAGCCGACGCCTTGGTGCGAACCTTCATACGTTACCGCGCCTTCCCAATAGCTGGGGCCCGTCTTTCCCTGGAGTTCCTGACTATCGAGAGCCGCCTTGCAGGTGAGGTCGAGGTTCAGCGATGGAACCCTGATCCGCCATGCGACCGGATATTTACCCCACTTCGTACCAGGTTCGAGCGTGAAGTCCGTGCGTTTGAGATGCCGGGCGTGTCCGGCGGCATCCACGTATGTGCCAGATGAATACGGATCGATTGACCCGCCTTGTCTGCGGAGTTCAAACAGCATGAGTTCGGTATTGTTGTCCAGCTGCAGGCTGAACCAGTCCCAGCCCACCTGATCGCCGGCCAATTGCTCGGTGAACCATTCGTGATCCATCCACGCCTGACCGGAAACGCCATGCTTCCCGTCAGCGAGCGTGACGCTACCTGAAACTGAAAGGCGAGGGAACGAAACGTAGTACGACGCTCTGCCCCGCCCTTCCGCCTTTTGGCTCAGTCCGTTCTCACCGTTGATCACGAACGGCTTCAGCGGTTTCAGATCCAGATGGAAGCGAAAAGCGCCAGCAACTGCATCAAGCGTTTGATCTTCGCTGTTCCACTTCGCCTGCCAGTTCCCGTTCCAGACGCGCTGGTAGGCGAAGGACACGCCGGCGATCCCAGGACCTTCGCGATTTGGACGTTCCTCGAAATAGAATCGCTTCCCATCCACATCGGTAAGCGCCACGTGCGCCAAATACAGGTCTTTCACGGCCCAGGCGGATCGGTTTTCGACGCTCCGATTCTGGCCCTGCCGGAAGAAAACCAGTTCGAAACCGAACCGTTTACCCCGCGCGTCCACCACATTACCCGTGTAATACCACCACTCGGTGCGGAAGTCTTGATGCTCGAAGTGATCGCGGGGAAACTGGTATTGATAGCCGGGAACGGCCTCGCGCCAACCCGGACCATCGGCCATGACGCTGGCCGCGAGCAGGAGAATGGCAAGGGCCAGCTGGAAACGGGTCCGCAAGTTCCAGTCTACGCTTGTCCTGTTAAAAGGAAGGCCTGTAGTTCCGCCCTTGCTAACATGAGGTTGCCAACGCATGGTTGTTGAGACTCAGATCGCAAAATTCGACAGCATTCCGCTCGACTGTGGGGCAACCCTCGCGCCCGTTGAAATCGCTTACGAAACGTACGGCAAGTTGAATCACACCGGCAGCAATGCCATCCTGGTTGGCCATGCCTTTACCGGCGACGCACACGCCGCAGGCGTCAGCCACGAGGGCAAACCCGGCTGGTGGGACAACATGATCGGCCCGGGCAAGGCCTTCGATACGGACCGCTACTTCATCATCTGCAGCAACGTGCTGGGTGGTTGCCAGGGGACCAGCGGACCAGGTTCGGTGAATCCGGCTACAGGCAAGCCTTACGCCATGAGCTTTCCGGTCATCACGATTCGCGATATGGTGCGACTGCAGAAACTGCTGGTGGATTCGCTCGGCATTAAGCGGCTGTTGAGCGTGGCGGGTGGATCCATGGGGGGCATGCAGGCGCTCGAATGGGCCGTTAGCTACCCGGAGATGGTGCGGTCGGCGATCCCTATCGCAACGACATGGCGTCACAGCGCCCAGCAAATTGCCTTCAACGAAGTCGGCAGACAGGCCATTATGGCTGATCCGGACTGGTCTCAAGGCGACTATTACGACACCAAGCCGCCGGCGCGCGGACTTTCCGTCGCGCGCATGGTGGGCCACATCACGTACATGAGCGACGAATCAATGCGCGAGAAATTCGGCCGTCGTTTGCGCGAGAAAGAAAAATTTGGGTTCGATTTTGGCGTGGATTTCGAAGTGGAGAGCTACTTGCGTTATCGTGGCAACCAGTTTGTGTCGCGGTTCGATGCGAATTCGTACCTCTACATCACCAAGGCTGAGGATTATTTCGATCTGACGAACGGCACCGGGCGTTTGGTGGATGCCTTCAGCTCCGTGGATACGCGTTTCCTGGTAATCAGCTTTACGTCGGACTGGCTTTATCCCAGTTACCAGTCGCAGGAGATTGTGCGGGTACTGCGGCGGATTAATGGCGATGTGGCGTATTGCGATCTGCAATCGAACTACGGCCACGATGCCTTTCTGGTGGATGTTGCCGAGCAGACGGAACTGGTGCGCGGCTTTCTGGACAGCACCGCGCGTGCGACGGAGGCTGCGTGAACCCGTCGTCGTCGCTCGAAATGCGGCCGGACTTCAAGATCATCGCTGAGATTATTCAGCCTGGCACCCGCGTACTGGATCTTGGCTGCGGCGAAGGATTGCTGCTGGCGTGGCTGGCTAGCAATAAAAAGGTACTGGCGCGAGGCGTGGAGATAGAAGCCACCAATGTGCGTAAGGCCATCGCGCGGGGTGTCTCGGCTTATCAGGGCGATATCGACGACGGTCTTGCGGACTACCCGGATAAAGCTTTCGACTACGTGATTCTGAGCCAAACGCTCCAGGAAACGCGCGCACCCCTGCAAGTGTTAACCGAGATGCTGAGGGTTGGACGGAAGGCGATCATTTCATTCCCGAACTTTGGGCATTGGAGTGTTCGCGCGGCGATGGTATTCAGCGGGCAGGCCCCGAAAACGGACCTGTTTCCTTACGATTGGTACGATTCGCCGAATATACACTTTCTTTCGATCAACGATTTTGAGGATCTGTGCCGGAAGAGTGGTTTTCCGATTGAGCGGCGGTATTTTCTGTCGGGCTCGAAGCGGGTGGGCTGGCTGCCGAATTTGCGGGCGCAGACGGCTGTATTTTTGGTGGGGTGAAGATTCGCGCCAAGAAATGCTACGCGGGGAGTTCCACTTCAATTTCTCTGAGGAACGCCGTCGGCGAGGGCGCAGGTTTCGCAAATTCCCACCATAACTGGATTGCCTCATTCGCCCTGCGGGTTACCTCTTCAACGGACTTCCCGGTTACCAGAACTGTCGGCAACTCTGGAACGTGCGCGCTGAACCCTGATTCATCGCCTTCGATCACAAGTGAATAAGTCCGCGTCATTTTGACTCTCCTTTCATTCTAGTCTGCTTAAGAATCGCCTTGTAGGTACCCGGCCGCACGTCGTCTCCGAGTTGGCCGGAAATAACAGTCGTTCGACCGTCGGGATGCTGAAACACGCGGTGATCGCCCTTTGTCCGAACATGGAGCCAGCCAGCGTCGCTGAGATCCCGGATTACCTCGCGAACTTTCAATGGCATGGATCAGATCATCCCCTCCGTACGCTCTGCCGAAACTCGTAGCTGAAGTGTACGCACATTCCCACAATAAACGTCCCCCACATCAGAAGATTGCGCGCGGGTGCCGACGCGACGATTTGTATCCACTGTTTTTTGTGGAATACTGGAACTACATGGCAGGAACGACCCTCAACTTGCCGCAACCCGAAATCGAAAAGCTCTGCGTTCAGAACCACATTCGCAAGCTATCGCTGTTCGGCTCCGTCCTCACCTCCCGGTTTAAGCCCGAAAGCGATATCGATATTCTTGTCGAATTTGAACCCGAACAAACTCCCACTCTGTTTGACATGGTTGGCATGGAACTGGAGCTTTCCGAGAAGCGCCCTGCGGCTTCGAGCGAGTAAACGTGAACGGTCCAAATAAAATAACACGGATGGCTTTTATGAAGCAGCCGAGAGAACTGTGACGGGTTGGGCCTGGCAAACATATCGCCGATATGGCGAGCCATGCGGTCGGCCACGCACTGAACACCCGCCATTCCGACATAGACAGCCTGAGGGCCTGACTACACAACATACAGGACGTCGCGCACGCTCTCCCGCCCAAAGATTTCTGCTATTGTGTGCACTCTACCCATCCAATTCACCCCGATCCCCGACAACAGATTACTACACGATTACGCGGAAGTCGACCTGTCGATAGTTTGGAACACCTGTCGATAGTTTGGGCGACCGCAACTTTTGCCCTGCCCAACCTGCAACGCGCGCTGGAAGATGCATTCAAGGGCCCCGCTTAGCTGAAGTGCACCCACAGCCCCACAATAAACGTCCCCACCATCCCCGTCCAGGCCAGGTCCGCCCGATCAAATACGCGCTTTCCGCCGCCACCCCACTGCACGGTCAGTTTCTCTTCCGCAGCCGCGCTGCGCTGCGGTTCGAGCAGGCTAATCACCACCATCAGCATCACGCAAAACAGAAACACGATCACGCTGTAGTTCAGAAAACTGAACTTCACCAGCGCGTTCCACACTCCGAGATCCACCTGAAACGCGTCGTGCATCACGTCGAGGACAAAGCGTCCCGCACCGAGTAAGCCGCCGGTGATGAGCGTCGTGAATGCTGCTCTGGCTGTCGCCCGTTTCCACAACACGCCCGTCAGAAACGTC
Source organism: uncultured Acidobacteriia bacterium (assembly GCA_903825445.1). Classification (GTDB taxonomy): domain Bacteria; phylum Acidobacteriota; class Terriglobia; order Bryobacterales; family Bryobacteraceae; genus BOG-234. The sequence continues at coordinate 2,380 of CAIKAS010000267.1, read as the reverse complement.
GCAGTGATCGGTGCGCCGATATAGGCCTGAACGCTTTGCAGATATTGATAAATCTCGTTGCTCAGGTATTTAATCAGCGGTACCCACAGGATGCTGATCACGACAATAACTCCCGTCGCCAGCCGACCCACGTTCACCAGTCGTTTTTCACTGGCGTGTGGATGCGTCTTGCGGAAGATATCCATCGTGATCAGCGTCGAGCAGGAATTCAGCACCGAACTCATGGCTGACATCAGCGCGGCCAGAAGGGCCGCCACCATCAGACCGACGAGTCCGCGGGGCAGCAACCGAAGCACCAGCGTCGGATAAGCATTGTCACCCGTAACGATCGTGGGATACAACGCCTTGGCAATCAGCCCCGGCAGTACCAGAATAAAGACCGGCAGGATCTTCAGGGTCGCACAGAGAAAAGTGCCTTTGCGGGCATTTTCCAGATCTTTCGCACTCAGTGTTTTCTGTACGATGGATTGGTCGGTGCACCAATACCAGACACCGAGAATCATAGTGCCGAAGATGGTGCCCACCCATGGGTAGACGGGGTCGCTGGCTGGCTTGATCATGTGGAAGAAGTCGGGAGGCAGCGCGGCGCGCAGCCCACTGAAGCCGCCCACGTGATAAAGACCTGCACCGCTCAGCACGACCGCGCCGGTAATCAGTACGAAGGACTGAAAGAGATCGGTGTAGATAACGGCCTTCAATCCGCCCGTGATGGTGTAGATGCCGGTCGCAACCACCAGCAGGATGGATGTAGTCAGATAATCCCAGCCCAGCACCGAACGCATCAGAATCGCGCCCGCAAACAGATGCACCGAAATTTTGGTGAATACGTACGCGATCAGCGAGACCACCGTCAGATACCAGCGGCAGCGAGAATCGAACCGGCGTTCCAGAAACTCCGGCATCGTGAAGACTTTCGATTTCAGATAGTACGGAACGAAGAGCCATCCGAGGATGAAAAGGCAGAAGCTCGCCGACCACTCGTAACAACCGACTGCGAGGCCGCTACTGGCGCCGGAGCCTGCCAGTCCAATGAAGTGCTCGCTTGAGATGTTGGTGGAAAACAGCGACGCGCCCACCGCAAACCAGCCGATGCTGTGACCCGCGAGGAAATATTCGTTGGTCGTTTCTTTGGGCCGACGGGAATAATAAATGCCAATCCCAAAGACGATCAGGAAATATGTGATGATGACCAGGTTGTCGAGCATGACGAACCGCCAATTGTATCGAAGCGGTCATGCCTGACGCAATCAATGCTTCTGCAAAGGCGCTGCCGTCTCGATCGTCATCTTGACCGTTTTATTCACTTTGAGCATGAAGTTGCCTGGATCCTTCATGCCCCATGCGACGTAAGGGATATCAAAGGTCAGCGTCGCATGGATCTCGTCGCCCGTCACCGACGTCAGCGCGTCCATCACAACGTCATGCGGCACGCCGTGAATCGTAAAGGCACCGTGGATTTTCACGGTGGATGAGCCAGTCAATGACACCGCGCCATCGATGTGGTCCGGCGCGAACACGGCGTCCGGAAATTTCTTAGATTCGAGCACAACCGAGTGCATACGCGAATCGCGCGCATCGCTGTCGCTGTTACCGCTGGCCACATCGACAACCACCTGGCCCGTGGCCTTGCCGGTCTCCGAATTGAAGTCGATGCGTCCGCGTTTGAGAGCAAATGTGCCGTGGACTGTGTGTAATGTGCTGTCGACGGAAAAATGTACTTTGGTGGCTTCCGGCTTCAGGTCCAGGCTGTAATCGGCCGCCAGCGCCGATACTGCCAAAGCGATCAGCGTCAACAACACGTTTGCCATTCTCATGCGACGTGCACCTCCAGTAGTTTTCGAAATATCCATGGCTGCGCGTTGAGCACGCTCATGGCGCAGTGCTGCACCAGTTCCCCGCGATCCAGTTGCAACATCGCCCGCGCCATCAACCGGGACCGCATTCCCAGCCATCGATGCCGACGGTTGTACATCGCGAGATCGCCCTTCGCCATCGCATCGGCCAACACCTCGGCCTGCCGAAAACTCAGGCAAATCCCTTCGCCCGCAATCGCGTCCACTGAGCCCGAGGCATCGCCGATCAATGCCACATTGCCGTGGGCAACCGTTCGCAGCGTGACATTGCCCGTTACGGCTCCACGTTCGCGACTGTTTTCATTCCCGGCGCCCAACCGTTCGCGAAGCACCGGAAAGTACTTCTGTAACGCTTCGCCCAACCGCAGATCATGCGTGCGGGATACCAGCGCCACGCAAACCTCGTGAGCTCCAACCGGGGTCACGTACACCTGGCAGCCGTCGCCCCAATAGATCTCCATGTAATTGGTCCATGGTGCAACCGAGAAGTGCTGGCGGTAAGCGTAACGCCGCGACTTGGATCGAAC
>CAIKAS010000266.1 GCA_903825445.1 uncultured Acidobacteriia bacterium | reverse complement strand
CTACCTGCTTCTTGAACTCCCGGCTATGTCGCTGCCACTTTCCCATCTCTTCCCTCTCCTTTCGACGGAAAGTGCGTTCATTCGCTGTGTCTCAGTTTACGGGTTCACTCCATAAGAAAGACGTCTGAATGGACTTGATCGACCCATGAGTGTTAAGATACGCGGCAACGGAATCGAGAATCGATGACGGTGCGGGCAAACTGGCGCATTGTTTTCCGATTTCAGGGAGAGGACGTTTTCGTAGAACGCACCCGCGCCGGGGTCAACGCGGCGCAGCGGCGAGGCGTAAAGTTTGCAAAGGCGAAGCCCGCCAGTACGTGTCCGACCTCCTGAACGTTGGCCGCTCGACGCTCTACCGGGCTCTTGCTGATTGAAAACTTGATGGTTGTAGCCGCCGGAGCAATGCCAGGCCGCAAAGCCCCGCCGCCAGTAACAACCACGCCGTTGGTTCCGGCGCGCTGGTGCTGGACGCGTCCGGCGTGAAGTATATATTTTCGCCGCCCTCCCCGTTATCGATGAACAGGGTGGCGGTGGTGACCGTGCCCAGAAAGCTGCTGATGGCCGCCTGATCCGCGAGCGAACCGATGGGAAGGCTTGAAGTGCCGTAGAGTTCGAAATCGGCGTCGTACCCTTGGAGGTAGCCACCGACGTTATACGTGGCCGACAAGGCGAACCCAAGTACGCTGCTGCCCGGACCGGAGTCCGCCACATCTTCGCCAGCGTATAAAACCGATGGTCCGGGAGTAGGGTAAGCGTAGGTAGAAGAACCGATGGAGACCCCCACGGCGATTGCACCATCTACAAAGCTTGGGGATGCTTGGTAATCATCGTCCTGGCCGCCGTTATCGACATAGACTAGAAGACCGGTGTTGTAACTGAACGACAGGGTAATCTGGTCCCCTGCATAATTGGCGCCTGCGGGGCCGAATATGCCATAAGGGTCGCTAGTGACGTTACTCGGGCCTCCGCTGGTGCCGATCGTGCCGGTTAGCGTTCCCGTTATTATGCTGGCGTTCGCTGTTGCGACACAAACCGCAAAGGCCGACATAATACCAAGAACGAGCGCGAGGGGTCTGAGATAAATACGCATGGCCGTTCCCTCCTCTCAATTCGAAAGTGAAATGGCCACCCGCGAAGAGACTTTGAGTTTACTACGGCAGACTGGCGCTGAGAGCCACAAACACGAGTACTGGGTACTACAGCCCCGCATCGCCAGCTCCACTTCCGATAACCGGCGTTCCGTCAAAAATCTCAGCGAAGCGCCCGACCGCGAATTTGGTCGCTCGAGTGATGGCCTCGTAATTCAGACTGCCACGCCAAGCTCCAACGATGCTCTCCCATTCGAGACCCCGCGGCGACCTGCTCGAGGACGTGCTACCAGAATCCACGTTCCGTGGAACGTTCGCTAGCCATGACAGATCGCCGGGGCAGCTACTATGTAGCGACCGATCATTCGCTTTGCACCGTGCGGTGTAGATTTTGCCATGGGTCCCCGCATCCTGTCGGTCTGCCCTTTTTTCGATTTATTGCTTAGGCGGGCAATGGCGACTGGACCTGGTCAACCCCTAAACTTCCACACCGTGACTTCAATGCTGACGGGGAGTATTTTTAATACGGTATAGCGAGCCTTCTGTGTTTAGCGCAATATATTCCAGAACTCCCTCGGGGCTGAATACGGTGGGAGAGACCCTTTCGTATTCCGCTCCGAATTGATCGTCTACGGCCACCGACCACTTCCCACCTTTCAGGCATTCATACGCGACATGCATGCTATCGGGGCTGAAGATTGGCGAGCCTCTGCTGACTGTGCCACACCCTGCGCTTTCGTGACCGTCCACCGCAACAAGCCATTGTCCCCCCTTTTCAACTACATACCCGACGCGCTTGCTGTCAGGGCTGAAAGTCAGCGATCCTCTGTCTATCGCGTCGTACTCTGCGCTGGCCTGGTCGTCCACAACCACCACGACTTTTTCGCCCTTTTGGGCCGCATATGCCACGTGTTTGCTGTCTGGGCTGAAGATCAGTGTGCCGTCAACGATTCCGTTGTACTCCGGGCTCGCATCGCCGTCCACCATAGCAACCGATTTATCGCCGCTCTGCGCCGCGTATGCCACACGCTTACCGTCGGGGCTGAAGGTCAGGGCAGCAAGTCGGTCGTAATCGCTGCCTGGCACGCCATCGACCCAAACCAACCGCTTTCGGCCGTTTACCGCGATATATCCCACGCGTGTGCTGTCGGGGCTGAAAATCGGGAAGCCGCTAAGCAGTCCGTCGTAGGCGGTGACGATCAGACCGTCCAGGACCAGCAACTTATCCTGACCGTCCTGGGCAGTATACGCCGTGCGCTTCCCATCGGGACTGAAGATCGTGAGGCTGACTGCGTCGAATCCTACGCCCCCATCCCAGTCGACCAACGTTATTCTCTTGTAACCCTGGTCTGGTACCGACTGGGGCCTGCTAGCGGGCCCCCCCTCCCCGTCAACCACCGTTAGTTTCTTGTAACCCCTGGCGGCCACATAGGCCACGCGTTTGCCGTTGGGGCTAAAGGTGATGGAACCTTTAATAATTCTGTCGTACGCCGGACCCGGCTGTCCGTCCACTATCACTGACTGCTGCTTATCCTTACCTGTGGCGAAAGCGAAGTGGCGTCCGTCGCCGCTGAACAAGAGCGTCGCGATATCTACCGATTGCCGCAGCAGTGTCGCCTTGACCTTGTAGGCATGCGCCGGGGATGTCGATGCCGGAATGAGCTTCGGCGAGACACGTCTGGCGGTCGTTTTAGCAGGCGAGCCTACTTGCGCCGGGGCAGAAAATGCCCATATCAACACAGCACCTGCGAGAATCGGGTTTAACCTCAACTGCATGGTACGCAATTGTACACGAATTGGGAGCTGACCAGCTGAGCGCCACAAACGCCACCTTATGTGCAGATCAGATCCCTATTCCCCCGGCTTCCTCCCACGCACGTCCTCGTTACGCAGATCACAAACACCGCCAGCGGTTAAAACGCCTCTAGTTGGTACGCCGACTGCGGGAATACATGCCAGCCGCCATCGTGCCAGGTTCGCCAATGGCCGTATAATGGACCTGAGTTCATGGAAGTGCTTCTCAACGCACGCGAAGCGACGCTGTTACAGGCTTTTCGCCGTCTTCCGCCGGATGCCGCCACCGAACTGACGGCCCTTTCTGAGCGTTTGGCCGCACTTCGTCCGAACACCCATATCGATTGGTCCGATTCCTGGTCGGACGAAGACTTGCAGGAATTCACAGCGGTTTCGGCGAGTCGGATTAACGCGGAAGAGCCGGACGAATCGCATTGAAGCCCGGCGATGTCGTGGCAGGAACGCTTCAGGGCGCTATCCAGACAAAAGTGCGGCCCGCGGTGGTCATCGCGAGCGGCAAGTATTTGACGGAGCGCCAGGATGTATTGCTCGGGATTTTGACCACGAGGGTTCCGCCCATGGTTGCATCGACCGATTATTTTCTTGCCGACTGACGAGAGGCCGGGCTTCGGTCTCCCTCTTATTTCCGCGCGGAAGCTGTCGGAGTATTTTCGGCTTTCGCCCGCCGTCTTTTTTTTACGCGTTTCACGCAGATGCCGCAGAGTTCTCGCAGACGGACGCAGAGAAAAGCGACCGACAGGTTTCGCGTGAGAGTTTTTTCGTTGACTTACGACTTAAATCGTAATATCGTATCTTCAGATGCCTCCGAAGCCTTTAAACGCTGATCCCAACCTGCCACTCCCTACCGCCGCGGAACTCGACATTTTGGCTGTTCTCTGGCGTCTGGGCCCCGCCACCGTCCGCGAAGTGCATGACGAACTGGCTAAGGACAGCGGCTACACCACCACGCTGAAGCAGATGCAACTCATGCTGGGCAAAGGGCTGCTCCTGCGCACTGAGCGCTTCGGCGCGCATGTCTACGAAGCGGGCATTCCCAAGGAGCAAACGCAAAAACAGATCGTCGGCGATCTGCTAACCCGGGCGTTTGAAGGCTCGGCCCGGGGGCTCGTGCTGGGCGCGCTCGCGGCCCAACCGGCATCGTCAGAAGATCTCGATGAGATCAAGCGGATGATCGATACATTCGCGAAAAAGAGAGGCAAGCCCGCATGAGTCCGATTCAGTTTCTTTCGTCGCAAGCCTGGGTGGAGCGGTTGGGCTCGACGCTGATTCAGTTTTTGTGGCAGGGAGTGGTGATCGCGACTTTATATGCTGTCGCGCGATGGCGAATGGGCCAGGCTCGCGGCCCGCAGACTCGATATTTGCTGGCCTGTGCTGCTTTGATCGTCATGCTGGCTGCACCTGTCGTCACATTCAGTCTTAGCGGTCCATCTGGATCGTCTGGGAGCAATCCACCGGTCGGGACTGTTCCCTTTTCCACTACGCCAGTCCACACCGGAGCAACGTTGTCCGCAGTGCTGCCTGTTTTCGCGGCAGACGCGTGGCACGACGACGTGATGCCGTGGCTTGTGATGGCTTGGTTTTTCGGCGCTATCGTTTTCTGGGCGCGGCTTGTCGGTGGCTGGATGGTCGCCGCGCGGATGAGATCCATGCACGTTCGCTCTGCCGCATCAGAATGGCAGCGCAAGCTGGACGAACTAAGAACTCGCATTCGGATTTCGCGCCCGGTACGGCTGTTGGTTTCGGCGATTGTACAGGTTCCGACCGTGGTCGGCTGGCTGCGACCTGTCGTGTTGATGCCGGTCGGCGCACTGGCGGGACTTCCGGCCGAGCATGTGGAAGCGCTGCTGGCGCACGAACTGGCGCATATCAGACGACACGATTACCTGGCCAGCATCCTGCAAAGCATCGCCGAGGCGTTGCTGTTTTACCATCCGGCGGTTTGGTGGGTTTCTAAACATGTCCGCGAGGAACGCGAACTCTGCTGCGATGACATTGCTGTGGCTGTCAGCGGCGACGCGCTTGTCTATGCCCGCGCATTAGCTGGTCTGGAATCCTATCGGCCGGCACATATCACTCCCGCTCTGGCAGCCAACGGTGGATCGCTTGTTGACCGTGTCGCAAGGCTAGTGGATCAGCCCAGACCTAATGCACGCAGACAGTCCGGACCCGTGGTTGCATTGGTATTCATTGTGGCCGTCACGGCGATTGCTATTTTCGCGCAACCGTCTGTCAGCTCTCAATTCGAAGCTGCTTCCATCAAACTCTCGACGGAGCAAGGCTTCATGCGAGTGACTCCAATGCCGGGGCGACTCAACGCGACGGCGTCCCTGCTGCTGCTTATGGAAAACGCGTATGGACTTCAGCCATTTCAAATTACGGGTGGACCCGCGTGGATCAGTTCCGACAGGTATGTGATCGAGGCAAGGGCCGATGGCGCTGCTAATCGTGACCAGGTGCTGCTGATGCTGCGGTCGCTGCTGGAGGACCGCTTCAAGCTGACTATCCATCACGAAACGGCGGAACGGCCGGTCTATGCTCTGGTGGCGGCGAAGAGCGGGATCAAATTACCCCATCCTCAGGAAGGCTCCTGTGTTACCGCTGCCACGGGCCAACCCAACTGGGCGGGCGACGGAGGCAGGATGCCACCACCGGGGCAGGGTCCAGCACCGCTCGCGCGTTGCGGCATGGCCAGCATTGTGTTGGCGCCCTCCGGCGCACGCATTCAGGGGGGAAAGATTCCCATGGCGGAACTCACCAGGATACTTTCGATGGCGCTGGGTCGGGTGGTGATCGACAAGACCGGGTTCACGGAACTCTTTGATGCGCGGTTGGAATTTCTGCCGGATCTGGCCACGCCCAACCTGCCGCCGCCTCCACCGGGGCCCGATGGCGCTGGGGCCGCTTCCAATAGTCCTTCTATTCTGACGGCGCTTCGGGAGCAGTTGGGATTGGCGATCGAGTCGACAAAAGGGCCTGTCGATACGGTGGTGATTGACCGCGTGGAACAGCCATCGGAGAATTAAGCCTCTGCCTCCGTTACGCGTGACCTGCAACCTGGGTAAAGTCATAACCGCAACGGAGGCCTGCGAATTGACTACCCAAGGTGGCGCAACGGATTTCGCGAGGGTTGTCGCAATCTGCGAAGCGTCCGGACCGTGGTGTCTTCTCGGCGACCTGGCAGTGAATACATATGTGGAGCCCGTATACACACTCGACGCCGATCTGGTGGCCATCAGTGCGAGGGCAGCGAACTTCGGATTCAGTTCACTACCGACGCGAGGTACCAACCGTTTTCGGCGCGGGTGGTGGAGGCCATCGTTCTGGGGGTTCCGGTAAAAGTGGCGCCCCTGGAGGACACCACGCAGGGGAAACTGTGGGCATATGGCGATCCGAAGCGGCGTTTCAGTAAGAGAAAGAAAGACGAACTGGATCTGATTCGGCTCGCAGAAGCGTGGCCGAAACTAAGAGCCATCTATCCAAAAGAACTGCTGGAACAGATAGACCGGGGATGAGTGCCGGCTTAGTTTTCGAGCGACATCTTTCGCGTTAACTGCATGGCTGCTTCCGGCGTGGTTGTCGTACCCATTTCGGTATCGACGTAACCCTTGTAATCCGCCTCGCGCAGCACGCGGAAGATGTAGGCAAAATCGATCTCGCCGGTCCCGGGTTCTTTTCGGCCGGGAACTTCGCCGATCTGCACCAGTGCGATCCAGCCTTTGGCCAGACCCTGCCTCAGATGCGTCGCGATGTTTCCTTCCATGAGTTGCAGGTGGTACATGTCAAAGCAGATTTTCACGTTGGGGTGCGCGACTTCATCAATAACGGGAAAGGCTACAGACGCGGTATCGAGCGCCATGCGGACCTGTCCTGCCGTGGTGCTGAGGGGCTCCATAACCAGTTGCACGCCAAACTCTTTTGCGATGTCGCCAGCATGCTTCAGGCCTGTCACAATCTGCGCGCGCTGCGCTTCCCACGGAACATCGGGCTGCGTGCGTCCCGCGAAGATGATCGGCTGCGCGCCGCCGAACTTCGCGGCGATCTTCGCGCGCGCGGTGATCTCGGCGAAGTACGCTTGCTCCTGCCCTGCCTTGGTGAGTCCGGTGGAACTGCCTGCCGTGCCTGTGCCGGAAATACTGGCGCACTTGATGCCGGTGGCCTGCTGGACCTTCAGCATGGCGTCCTGCTCCGCGTCGGTGGCGGACCAAAAGCTATAGGCCTTGAAGCCCTGATCGGCCACGCGCTGAATCCGCTCGGCACGTCCCATTTCGCGCGGGAACATGATTTCGATGTTGATGGACACGGTATACGGCGGCGGCGGGGGAACGGGGGCGGCGGCGAGGCGGTTGTCGAGCGCGAGCGGGAGCGCTGCGCCTGACAACAAGAGCGCACGGCGGCTGATCGGTTGGCGAAGATTGGCGGATTTCATGGAGATTTCTCCATTTCATTATGCGCTCAGGTGTAATCCCGCGTCTCCCATACAATAGGAATCCATGGATACTCTCTACGTAATCGTCTTCGGCTTCCTGTTTGTCATCGCCGCAGGCACGATACTCGGCAGCTTTTTCACGGTCAACACCGCGCAGGCGGCCATTGTGACGCGTTTTGGCCGCTTCCTGCGGGTCGCCGAAGCAGGCCTGAACTGGAAGGTGCCTTACATCGATTCGGTGGCCGCGATGATGAGTCTGCGCGTCAATCAGATCACGCTGACCGTGGAGACGAAGACTAAAGACAACGTATTCGTGACGATACCGATTTCGGTGCAGAACCACATTCGGCCAGAGAAAGTTTACGACGCTTTTTATAAGCTGTCCGATCCCACCGCGCAGATTAAGTCCTATGTGGAGCAGGTCATCCTGGGCCATGTGCCTGGCATGACGCTGGACGATGTATTCGCGAGCCAGTCCAGCATTGCCGCCGCTGTAAAGAAGGAACTGGACACCGATATGGCGGGCTTCGGCTATGAAATCGTTAATGTACTGGTGACGGACATCATTCCGGACCAAAAGGTCAAGTCGGCGATGAACGACATCAATGCGGCGCAGCGGGAACAGGTAGCCGCCACGGCAAGAGGCGAGGCGGAGAAGATCCTTGTTGTGAAGAAGGCGGAAGCCGAAGCCGAGAGCAAGGCGCTACAGGGCCAGGGAATTGCGAATCAGCGGAAGGCCATCGTGGAAGGTCTGCAGGTCTCCATCGAACAGTTTCAGAAGGTGGTGGAGGGCGCTTCGGCCAAAGAAGTGATGCAGCTTGTGATGGTGACGCAGTATTTCGATACGCTCAAAGCCATTGGCGAAAGCGATAAGAACAGTACACTCTTCCTGTCGCATTCTCCGGGCACTGTCACTGAAATCGGCGACCAGATTTTGGGTGCAATGTTGGCCGCCGGGCGCGCTAATAGCGGCGAAAAATAATGCTATAGTAGCTCTCAATATTACAAGGAGGCAGCGTCATGTCCCCCCAAAAGCCCGTGGATGCGCAGAAGAAGGGCGAGGAATCCGCACCTGAGACGAAGCCAAACGCCGCACTGCGGGACCCGGCGCTTGCAGCGGAAATAGCCATCGAACTGTGGCGCGCCACCACACTTGCCGACGATGGCGAGTGGATCCACCAGGACGCACATTTTGACTTATCCAAACGCCACGTTGACGCTCCCGCAGTCCCTCATACGGACCGCCTTTATACGCAACATTTGGATGTAACTTTCCCGCATCATGACAGCCTGGGCGTGGGGCCCGGACCCAGGCCGCCGAGGCCCAAAAGAGTGGGGCCTCATACGGACATAACGCGCGGTCATCTCGATAGCCCTCCGCGTCACGTCGATCACAACGTGGGCGATCATCAGGATTACGCGGAAGAGGCGCATGGGGACTACATGGCGGAGCCAAGCAGTTCCCATGTCGACCAGTTTGTCGGCCATCAGGACGAAGGCACGAAAGATCCTGAGCCAACTCCCACCCCCGATCCGGGCCGCATCGATACTTAGGGGTTAGTGCGCCACGGTGGCAGACAGATCGCCGAGGCATCGGATTCAAACGCGCCGCCGGACGCGCTAATAACGGCCGAAAATAATGCTATAGTAGCTTTCAATAAAAGGAGGCAGAAACATGTCCCCCAAAAAACCCGTCGACCCTAAAGCAAAAGGCGACGGACCGGCGCCTGAAGCGAAGCCGCCAGTCGTAGAAACCGTTGTTCCTCTGTCTGGCACAACGCCATCCACTGCCACTCCGCGGGACCCGGCGCTCGAAATTGAGATCGCCATGGCCATGTTTCGAGGCACAACGCTCGCCGACGACGGCGAATGGGTACACCGGGACTATCACGTGGACTTGCCCCAGCGCCACGTCGATATGCCTGCCTGGCCGCATACAGACGAACTTTATAAGCAACACGTCGATACAACCATTCCGCATTGGGATAGTTCGGGGGTCGGCCCCGGGCCGAAACCTGCTCAGCCCAAGAAAGACGGGCCGCATACGGACATTACACGCGGTCACTTTGACGTGCCACCAAGTCACTACGACCGCAACGTTGGCGATCACATGGACTTCCTGGGGTCGCCGCACTGGGACTATATGGCGCCCCCGACGACCTACCATGTCGACGAGTTTGTGGGGCATCAGGACGAGGGAAAAAAGGATCCTGATCCCGAGCCTCTCCCAGACCCCGGCCACCTTGGTTAGCTGTCCGCTGTCCCGGTGGGCCACAAATAGACGCCGGATGCATCGGATTCCAGAACGGAATCCAGAAGGTCCAAATCTGCGAGGTCGATCAGATTCGAAGGCTTGATCGTGGTGGTTACCGCAGCCACTCGGCTCCGAAACAATCCGTCGGGATGCAGTGCCGCACTTTGTCCCTGAACGATGATTCGCTTACAGCCGGCGGCGGAAGCGAGCAACGTTTCCATCGTTCCGTTGCACAGCGCCGAACCGGTCAGGCAAACCACGTCAGCGACGGGCATCAATCGGTTCAGGCTTTCGGTATCTCCGGAGATCGTGATGCTCAGGTCCGGTCTGGCCTCCCGGTATTTCGCCGCCGTGCTGTCCATTTCTACACGACGCCGCTTATAACCCAGATCCACTACATGCAGTTCCGTGACGCCGGGCCTTCGGGCGAGCATGCGCATGTAGCCACCGAAGCCAACCACCACGGCAACGCGCACGTCGTCAAAGAACGCGAACGGAGCCTGACGGGATACACGAAAAACCGAGTCTCCGCCGGCACGGATTGCGGGTAGTGCGAGTGCGCTGGCGACCGCGACTCTCAGTGAAAGTTCAGCAAGACCGGCACCGGCGGAAGCCGTTGCGCGCAACAGCAACGGATCACCCGCCAGCGAACTCTCCAGTCGCAGCCGCAGAGCTTCACGTTCGGCAGCCGAAAGCCCTGAGTAGTTCATCGCCGCACCCGTGGCGCGGTCGTCAAGTTCAACTATGGTGAAGACCGGACCCAGCCGGATACGCGCGATTCGCCGTTCGCGAAAGGCGCTGCGCGGTATGCGCTCCAATGCCGCTTCCAGCAGACGTCCCATTGTCAGATCGGGTTCCCGCCGGTTAGCCGGACCAAGCCCGACCGCCGGGGTGCGCGGAACGGAAAGGTGAGGCCTTTGACGCCTTCGCCGGGGAATTGCGTCCCCATGAAACGAACCGTATAGCGTGATGCCGTGGCTACGGTTCGGGTGGCGCAGCGCAACACCGGCGTTTTGATTTCGGCGATGCCATGCAACGCGGACCATTCCACCGGCCAGCTATGAATCTCTTCAAGCCAGCGCATTTCTTCCTGATAGCCAAGGCCGATACAAATCCCGCGAATTTTCTCCGCCAGTTCCAAACTCGGCTTGCAGTCGAAGCGGCAGGGAAGATGGAACGTGCGCCACAATCCCAGCGCGTGGCAAAGCAGGTCGAGTATGTTGAACGTGAAATCGCACGGGATCAGTACGGTGCGGTCGTCGTCTTCTGGAGCGCGCGTCTGTAGCGCTGCGAGCCAGACGGAGTCAGAGGCGGATTCGTTTCGAAGAGATTCTGTATAGGATGCAACGCAGCAGCGCGGATAGCCGAGGAGATCGCCCTGCGCCCCGGCGTCGCGACATGCCGACGCCTCGGCAAACCGGGCACAATCACCCTGATTCCCGATAGCCAGCTGAAAACCGTCCGAGTCCTGGAGGTTCAGAACAGTAACCACCGTCAACCCGTTCGATGCACAGGTGGCCTGAACATCCGCCATCGCCTCCGCACTCACTATCAGGGCAGCGCAGCGCCGGATACCGGCCTTTACAGATTGCCATTCAGCTTGACGCCATGCGGCCTGGATGCGCTGAAACCGCGGCTCCCAAACGCGCCGAGCATCTTCGCTTACCCAGGATTGGCGTCTGAAAAACGGCAATTCGAACTGGAGGATGTCGTTCACAACTGAACGCCACCAGTTTCCCGAGCATTCTCCGCGGACATCCGAAGCAAAAGATTTCTCAAAGAGACGTTTTGGCCCTGGCTCCATAGTCCAATCGCCTTCATCTCCAGTGCGCGGCGTTCCGGCTTCGCCGAGACCGGGACGATCCCCTGATCCAGAAACTTATCTTCGAAAAACCGGAACAGCCGCTTCCAGACTTCGCAATGCTCGGTACGGTTTCGCCAGTCGCCATCGACCGCCGTGCCCGGACACTGCCCCCGGCACATCAGGAAGAAGCGACAACCGCTACACCCGTTCGCCTCCTGCGGGGTTCGGTAGAGCGCCAGGTAGCGTTCCCAGCCAGGCGCGTCCGTCTTAATGAAATCGACGCCGTCCTTGTTGGTACGCCCACAGTTACTGCTTTGCCCCTGGCCTTCGATTCCCTGAACGGCGGCTGTAGTGTAAGGGTCACAGGAACGCCAGACGCAGGAGGTCTGGTCGTCACGCCCGAGCAGCATCTTTTTGAGGTCGGCGAATATGTCGAACCGCAAGTGTTCCAGTTGATCTTCCAGACGGGCAAAATTCAGAAACGCCTCTGTATTTTCGTCGTCCGTCAGCGCGAATTTCGCCCTGACGTCAGCGTTATCCACTTCAAGAATGTGAAGGCGAACGGTACGGATGCCATCGCTCTCCAGCGAACGAATCCAGGAATTCATGCGCGGAAGCTTGTCGGAGGTGGCATTTCCGCGGTGCAGCGTGACGATCAGGCCCGGTGCAAGACCCGCGGCGCAAAGTTTGCGAATCGCTTCTTCCGTGCGCCGGGTGGTCTGCTCGGTTCGGCGTTTTGAACCAGCCCAACGCGCTTCATTGAGTTCGCCCGGACCGTCGATGGAAACACCGACGCGCGCATGGTACTTCCTGAACAACTCAATATGGACGTCTTCAATGAGCGAGCCATTCGTCTGGATGCCATTCTCTCCGTGGCGGGCGAAGCCAAATGCCAGCAGATCTTCCAGATCGGCAAGCGGAAGCATGAGTGGTTCACCGCCAAACAGAGTGAACGAATCGTTGTGCTTCACGATGGCTCGTTTCATCGCTTCCAGATCGTAGGTTCCGCCGAAATTGCCGGCATCCCGCTGCGGTTCCTGGTAGCAATATTCGCAGCCGATATTGCAGCGGACTCCGAGGGGCCTGACCTCTAAACTCACGACACACCTGCCAGACTCATGACGCAAGTTTAACCCAGTTTCAGGGGGGTGTGTAAAACGCAACACGATACAATCGGAAGCTCAAATCCTGGCGCTCTCACACGCGTCGGAAGCGCGAACACGAGGTGGCGCCACCAGAATCAAAAGCAGGGGGAATCAGCTCTTCTTATCAATACGGAAGTCGTCGAATGACGCGCCTTCCGGTCCTTTTGCCCACAAGCCGGTTTTTCCGGAAGTCAGGATGCCCGAATCCTGCGCCGTGAACAAGCTGCGATTGCCGAAAAACACCTGAATTTTAGGACCGCGGAAGCTGACCTTTACAACGTGCCACTGTCCGGCCCGGATGTCCT
>CAIKAS010000265.1 GCA_903825445.1 uncultured Acidobacteriia bacterium | reverse complement strand
GGACCGGCGCAACGATCCGGTGAAGCAGTTTTCGGGCGGCATGCGGCGCCGGCTGGAGATTGCGCGCGGCCTGCTGCATACTCCGAAAGTCATCTTCCTCGATGAGCCGACCCTTGGCCTCGATCCGCAAACCCGCAATCAGCTTTGGGCGCAGGTGAAGAAGCTCAATGAAGAAGAGCGCGTCACGGTGTTCCTCACCACGCATTACATGGAAGAGGCGGATCGCGTGGCGCACCGAATCGCCATCATCGATCACGGCAAAATTGCCGCGCTTGGCACCTCGGCGGAACTGAAACAGCAGACGAATTCTTCCACGCTGGAGGAAGCGTTTTTGGCGCTGACAGGATCGTCGATCCGGGAAGAAGGCGCGGAAGCCAACCGGGATTTGAAGAATATGGCCCAAATGTGGCGGGGGAGGCGGTAAGCATGACGACGATCTACATTCTGTGGCTGCGGCAGTTGAAGCGGTACATCCGGTCGAAGCCTCGCATCATTGCGTCGCTGGGGCAGCCGTTGCTGTATTTGTTTGGATTCGGTTTTGGATTTGGGCCGGTATTCCAGAAGGCCGGGCAGGGGAACTACATTCAGTTTTTGGCGCCGGGGATGATCGGGATGACGATTTTGTTCACGTCGATCTTCTCCGGGATTGAACTGATGTTCGACCGGCAATTCGGCTTTCTGAAAGAGATGCTGGTGGCGCCGCAGCCGAGGTTGCTGCTCATGATCGGGCGGACGCTGGGCGGGGCGACGACGGCGATTTTTCAGGGAACCATCGTGATTGTGATTTGCGTGATTGCGGGCTTCCGGCCGAATAATTTCGCGGCCTTGCCACTGGCGTTTCTGTTCATGGTGCTGGTGGCGATCCTGTTTACGGCCCTGGGGACGGCGATTGCCTGCGCACTGACGGACATGCAGGGATTCCAGATGGTGATGGGCTTTCTGATCATGCCGATCTTCTTCCTTTCGGGCGCGCTGTTTCCGCTCAAGGGTCTGCCGATAGCCATGCAGATTCTGACGCGGATCGACCCCCTCACCTACGGCGTGGACGGGTTGCGCGGCGCAATGAACGGCATGTCGAATTTCGGGATGGGATTCGATCTGGTGGTGCTGGGCGGGATTGCTCTGGCATTCATGGCGCTGGGTGCCCGGCAATTTTCGCGGATCGAGGCATAGAGTAACGGTGGCGCGAACTCCCAGTGCCGCAGCGCATGAGAAAGTGCTGGAGGCGGCGATTGAGTTGATCGGCGAGCGCGGCATTGAAGGCACCAGCATGGACGCGATTGCCCAACGCTCGGGCGTGAGCAAGGCGACCGTTTATAAGCACTGGGCGGATAAGGAAGCGCTGTGCATCGACGTAATCGGCAAACTGCGGACCCTGCCGCCGGAGTTTCGGTCGGGCGATGCCAGGCAGGATCTGATCGGGCTGCTGCATCACCTTTCCCTGGCGAACAAGCCGGACAAGCTGATGAAGATCTGGCCGAGGATCATTGGCTATGCGGTGGCAAATCCCGAGTTTGCCCACGCGCTCCAGGAACATTCTTTCGGCCCAAGAAGGGCGCAGATTGAGCGGATCTTAGGCGAGGCCACCGAGCGCGGCGAGTTGCAGGAGGGGATCGACCCGGATTTTGCAGCGGACCTTCTGGTGGGGCCGATCATGCACCGGAAAATGACCGGGGGCCAGGTCCCCCCGAATTTCCCGGAAGACGTGGTGGAATCGTTTTGGCGGAGTTGGGGCCGGCCAGCGGCGCGCTCAGACACCGGCAAGTCATTGTAAATTCAGGATTTCGCATATACTAAAAGCAGCACACAGATTCCCTTTGCACGTTTGGCGCTCCTGAGCGTCATCTTTGTTTAAGGGAGTCTTTGCGTTGACGCGTACGGCGGTGATGACGGAACACTATCGAATGCCGGAATCTGGGGAGCCACGCGCCGCGGGCGTTGTGGTGGATGCCATCAGTGGACTGCGCGAAGGCTTCGTCACTGAGCACCTGCGTCGGGTTTTCCTGCAGATTTACCGCATGGTGGGTAGCGTTCACGACGCGCAGGATCTGACCCAGGAAGCGTTCATCAAAGCACTGCAGCGGCAGGATCAACTCAAAGATGAACTGAAGGCGGCGCACTGGCTGTCGCGGATTGCGACGAACACGGCTCTCGATTTTCTGCGTCGCGGCAAGCGGATTTCGTTTGTGGAGTTGGGCGATGCGCCGACCCGGTATCTGGAAGAGCAGGATGTAGAATCGGCCGAGGATGCCCTGCTGCGCGGCGAGCAGCGCGATTGGCTGGCGGCGGGCCTGGAACGTTTGACTCCACGGGAACGCGCGGCGCTGGTGTTACGCGACGTGGAAGATTTGCCGGCGGAGGAAGTCGCCCGGCGGCTCGGTTGTTCGCGTGCCACGGTGCGGTCTCATATTGCAAATGCGCGAATCAAGATTCGGAAGTATGCGGAAACCCGGAAGGCAGGAGGTGCGCGATGACAGAAAAACATCCATCTGAAGCCGACCTTGCTTTGCTGGCTGGCGGTGATTGTGGCCGTGTGCGCGGGTTCTTCCTGAATCGGCATGTGGCGCGCTGCGGCGATTGCCGGGATACGGTGGCGGCGTTCGGCGATGTGCGGTCGGCGCTGCTTAACTATCCTGAGCCTGCGGTGGACTGGGATCGCCTGACTGGTGAGATGCGCGGGAATATACGGGTTGGGCTGGCAGCGGGCGAATGCGTTCGCGAGACTCCTGTGAAAGCGTCCGGTTTTAGACCGCAATGGGCGATCGGGATGGCAAGTGTGTTGTTGCTGGCGGGCGCGGGAGTCTTCCTGCACGGTTTGCTCCCACACGATAACGTGGCTGGCGTGGCGCATGCGGCAGTTGTGGAATCGACCGGCGCGGGTGTGCAGGTCCGAAACGATTCGGGGAGCAGTATGACCCTGTTGAATCATGGCGACGCGGTACCGGATCAGACCGTGACATCGCAGGGCGCGATTTCAGCGAGTTATGTGGATGCGGGAGCGGTGACGGTAACGAGTGTTTATGTGGAATAGAAATCTGGTCGCGATTTCCGCTATTTCGATGCTGTCAGTTATGCCGGGCATGATGTACGCCCAGCAGCAGACGCTTAGTGCGGGAAGCGATGCATCGAGTTCAGTAAAGATCGATCTGCCTGCCGATTCGCCGGTCACGCTGATTTCTGCAGGCACGGATCAATCGCGCGTAACGGCGCGGGGCGGCATGCTGGTGTTGGATCTGCATATGTCGCTGACGCTGCGCAATTCTGGCGCACGGCGCGTGCGTGGCGTGACTCTGTTGATTACGACCCAGGAAGCGACGCCAGGCGGCAAGGGATCAGTCGCGCGGCCATGCATCGATGTAGCGGTGGGGCAGAATTTCAGCGTGCCGGTGGATATACGGCTGGTGCGGCCAGTGCAGCAGGCGAATGGCCCGCTGGTGCATGTGCAACTGGATGGCGTGCTTTTCGACGATCTGAGTTTCTATGGGCCAAACCGGCTGAAATCCTCGCAACGGGATCTGACGATTATGGAAGTGGAAGCGCAGAGGGATCGCGCTTACTACAAGCAGGTGTTGCAGGCCAAGGGCGAAGACGGGTTGCGCAAGGAAGTGCTGACCAGCATGGCGAAGGCTGGTGAGCGTCGGCAACTGGACGTGGCACTGACGCACAACGGCTCCGCAGTGGGATCCGCAGTGGCGAGCAACGCCCTGTCAGGCGGCACCGATGCTGTGCACTTCGCGTTTCTGAGTTTGCCGGATGCGCCCGTACTCGCGGTGCAGGGGCAGGCGGCGATTTCCGGCAACGAAGCAAGTTCGCCGTGGATCGAAGTGCAGAACCTGGATAAGAAGAAGTCGGTGCGTTACGTGGAGATCGGCTGGGTGGTGAAGGATAAAGAAGGCAACGAGTATTTGGCCGGCTCGGTGCCGGGTTCGGGTGTGACGGCGCTGAACACGTCGGGCGCGGGGCCCGGAGCCGTGGTGCAGCCGGGAATGCGCGGACGCTTGGAGCCGGATGCCACGCTGAAGTTTTCGCACGCCGGGAGGCCGATTGGAATCGCCGGAATGACGGGATTCGTGAGCCGGGTGGAGTTTGCCGATGGCAAGGTTTGGGTGCCGTCGCGCAAGGATTTGGATTCGTCGCCAATGCTGCGTACGATGTCGCCTTCGGCGGAAGAACAGCGGCTGCTGGACATCTACGCCAAGCAGGGTCTGACGGCACTGGTGACGGAGTTGGCGAAGTACTAACGCGGCAGGTCATGGCAGGGGTCAGAAAAGCTCCCGCGGATATCGACGAGTACATCGCATCTTTCGCGCCCGACGTGCGGGTGATTCTCGAAAAGATACGGCAGACAGTAAGGCGTGCTGCGCCCAACGCCACCGAGACGATCAGCTACCGGATACCCACATTTCAGCTGAACGGCCCGCTGGTTTACTTTGCGGCTTTCAAAAAGCACATCGGGCTCTTTCCGCCGTTCCGTGGAAACGCACGCATTGAGAAGGCCATCGCTCCCTATGCGGGGCCAAAAGGCAATCTGCAGTTTCCGCTGGATCAGCCGATTCCTTACGGCTTGATTGAGCGGATAGTGAAGCACAGGGTAAAGCAGAACGTCGCGAAGTCCCGCGCCTGAAGCCTATTGCGCTGGCGCGGGTTGCGGATACGCGCCCGTTGGCGTTGCCGGAGCCGCTTTTCGCGCACTCTGTTCCGCCCAGGCCTTTTGTACAGGTTCCGGAAACGTCTTCAGCATCTCCCCGATTTTCGCCAGCATCTGCGCGACGACCTGCGGATTCTCCGGAGCGACGTCATAGCTCTCATCCGGATCTGCGCCGAGATTATAGAGTTCCGGTTTTGGCAGCGTGTAACTATGACGTCCGATAGTTGGCGCTGGCATGTACGCCCCGGTGTTATGGCGCGCGATGTGCAGCTTCCAGTTCATCCAGCGGGCGCATTGGAGATCCCAGTTATCGAAGTAGAGCAGAGGATCGCGCTGAATGGATTTAGTTGCACCGCTGAGTAGCGGCCACATGTCGAGTCCATCGAGCGGCTTGGCGGGGAGTTTGCCGTTGCAGAGTTTCGCGACGGTGGGGAAGACGTCCATCATGGAAGCAAGCGCTTCAACGGTGC
>CAIKAS010000264.1 GCA_903825445.1 uncultured Acidobacteriia bacterium | reverse complement strand
GCGCCGGCATTCGAACAAAGTTCGGTAATGCGTTCGGCGGCCGCAACACCCCGTTCATCAGGAACAGGATGCCCGGAAGGGCGCAGTTCGATGCGCCTGGATTTCGACGGGTCGCCGTCCTTCACCGCAATGCAGCCTGCCGTGATCCGCCGGCCGAGCACGCGTTCGGCCGCGCGGCCCATGGTGCCGCTAGCCTTACCCGCGCCTAGAACAAAGATGCGATCAAAGTTGTTCAGGTCGCGTCTGCCGCGAAGTGCGGCTTCCACCATAGCTGCGGGGTTCGCTGCGGCGACGGCGGACTTGAAGATGGCGAGCGCATCACGACGGAGGTTGAGTTTTCGTGTCATTTACTTCCATAGCGGAAGGTTGACGATGGCTTCTGCGGCCTGCGCCGAATCCAGGTCGCCATTCACCCGAAAGTCGGCACGCCCATAGAGGACCTTTCGTTCGGCATAAAGTTTACGGAACGCTTCCTTGTCGCGCGCCAGTGGTCTTTCGGCGGTATCGGCGATCCGTGACTCCACAACCTCGAGAGAGCAATCGAGCCACACAGAGATCCCGTTGTTGCCCAGCATTTCGTAGTTTGCCTGCTGCACAAAGGCGCCGCCACCGAGTGAAATCACTGTGGGCTGACCGCGCTCGATCTTGTTGAGCCAGCGGCGAATTGCTTCCGTTTCAATGCGCCTGAACTCCGTCTCACCACGCTTGGCGAAGATATTAGCGACGGTGTCATGCTCCCGCTCTTCAATATCCCTGTCGAGGTCAACGAATTCCCAGCCCAACTGATCAGCGACGAGGCGACCGATCGTTGTCTTGCCCGATCCCATGAAGCCGGTGATGTAGATGCCCGGGGTACGCTTCAGCTTCAGATGCATAACTCAAACGTCTCCATGTTAATAGATCCGGCTCATTTTCTCTAGCCCAGGCGGGATTCCACAAGCGAAGGAAACAATCTGTTCAGGAAAACAAGCACCCACCCGATCCTCGGCGTCACGACAATGCGCTTGCGGTGTTCGATGCCGCTCACGATGGCTGCCGCACACTCGTCCGCCGTGACCGCAAAAACCTTGCCCTTCACCACTACCGCAGGAGGGGCCGACCCGACCGCATGCGCCTGAAAATCAGTTTCGACGTAACCGGGGAAAACAGCCATGACGTTCACTCCGTGGCGCTTGAGTTCAATTCGTTGCGTAGAAGTGATCGATGCCAGGGCGAACTTTGTTGCCGAATACACCGGCAACCAGGGAAGGCTGATCTGGCCGGCAATGGAACTGACGTTCACGATGGTCCCGCGCGTCTTTTTCAGCCATGGCGTGGCCACTTGCGCAAGATGGAGCGGCGCGAAAAAATTCAGGTCAAACATGCTGCGGGAATCGTCCAGCGGGGAGTCAGTGGGGCTGTAATACGAACCCCGGCCCGCGTTGTTGATTACAACGTCCAGACGTCCGCGGGCGGCAACCGTCTTCTCAACGATCGAAGCCCGGTCCACGTCCTGGGTGAGGTCGAACGGGATAACGAGGTCGTCCGGACCCGCCAATGCCCGCAGTTTCGCCTCGGTGCGCGCGACTAGCGTCAGCAGCGCCCCGCGCTTACGAAGGGCGGTTACCAGTGCTGCGCCGATGCCCTCAGAAGCGCCGGTAACGATCACAACCTTGCCCTGAAGCGAGTTCATAATATTTCGGCGCGGAATGGCAATGATAACACCGCGAAAGCGCTGCGATTATGGCCGGCGGACCCCGTCAGGGCTGCGGGAGTAGATCAGGCTCAGTTCCGTCCTCTGAACCAGTTCGTATGCGCGGAGCCAGTCACGGGTTTCCGAAAACTCACTCATGGCGAGCTTTGGATTGAGCAGGCTGAGACCGTCCACGATGAAGGATGGCGTTGACGAGATCATTTCCTTCCGGTTGCGGGCCGCCCATTCCGGAAACAGGGAGACACTTTCTGTCAAGTGGCGGTCGGCTGGGACACCGGTGAGAGGTTGTGAATCCCCGAAGCGTCCGGCGAAGGGCATTCGTGTGTAAGCGAAGATGTCCGGCCGGTAGCCCCATACGAACAGGGTCTCGCCAGGGTGCCGATGGGCGGCGAGCCAGACGCTAACTGCCCGGCTGTCACGATCCAATGCGGCGTCGCTCCATTTGCTATCGCGCGAGGTGACGATGCCGGTGGCCAGAACAATATAACGCGGCCCGAAACGGATCAGGGGTACCAGGAGCGCAATGGCGGCGAAAGCGGCGGCGGCTCGGCGACGGTGGGCGTCCGAGAAAGCAAGAGTGCCCCCATAAGCGGCAGCTATCGCGAGAACCGGCAGGAGTTGCAGGAAGTATCGATTCGAAAACCGCCCACCCGAGGCGACTGCGAGGAATGAAACGGCAGCCCAAATCGCGAGGAACTTTGTGGCGCGGGTGCGCTGCTTGCCCCAACACCAGATGCAGCCAATCACCAGCGCGGCGTGGAAGCCTAACCAACCCACTGTTCGGCGAAGGCCATCGCTCAGGGTAGACGCGGCAGGCGGCGTTTTCGCGTAGATCATTCCCCATTTCCAGACCTGTTCGATGTAGGGTGTCAGCGCTCCCTGGGCGAATAGAATCACCATCGCAATCGCGTTGGGAATCAGAAAGCCCGCGAGCAGCAGTGGCAGATTGCGCCACAGCAGGATGCCGCACGCAGTCAGCACAAACGCGCCTTTGGGATTGAACAGGAACGCAATGCCGCACCACCCGCCGGCGGCGAACGGCTTCGAACGCCACGCGCACCAAAGGGCGAGCAAATGCGGCAACACCATGAAGAAGTCTGGTGCAATGGGAATCACGCCGCCCGGCAGGTCGAAACTCAGAAAAAACGCTATGAAGGCAGCCGATACAAGTGCTTCAGTAACACTCAGCATCTCGCGAACGAAATGGAACGCTATGGCGCAGATAACGACGATCCAGAACGAATCGAAGAGGCGCAAAGGCCAACCGGTGGGAGCGCCGATAAGAGCGTAGATCAGGGCACTGAGAGGTGGCTTGTCATACCAAACGTCGCGGTAGAGCATTTTGCCGTGAAGGAGCTGATCGGCAGCTGCAAGATGGTAGTCTTCGTCTGGCCAGAGCAGGTGCGAGTGGCACAGGCGCAGAAGCAGGGTAACAGCAAATAACGCCGCGAAAAATCGCCATATGGTGCGGTCTTGCAAGCGTTTATTATACGGGGGAAGATGACAGCCGACGATGCCATCTTGGCACTACGGGTGCTCGGCACCCCGCAGACGGAACATGACCCGCAGTTCCTCGCGCCAGTTTGCCGCCAGACCTACGCGCGTGAAATCAATTTGCGGGAGGACAGATCCGATTATGGCTTCTGTCGTCGAGTGGAACTCAAGTGATGGAGCGACAAGCAGTATCCGCGGAGAATCACGTCGGATTGCTATCCCAGGAAAGTAGCCGAGGCGTTCAAGATCGCCAGCTACAAGGTGCTTTCGCACGCGGATCCAGTAATCGAGCGCCTGGAAGGGAAGCTGCAGGTCGGCCGCAGTCTTGATTTCGATCACCGTTAAGCGGCCGGTGTCGTCGATGCCCAGCAGGTCGATCACTCCCCGCTCCGGGCCTGAGAAGACAGGCACCTGTCCGTAGATCGGCGCCGACCGCAGCGACGGATCGACAACCTGCAGGTGGGTCCGCACCTGTGATTCGAGCCAACCTTCAGGGTGTTGCAAATAGAGGGGATGCTGGCGGTCTTCCGCCACGCTGCGACGGAGCCGCGCAATCTCATCGCCCATGCGAACCAGAGTCGCGGCGGAACAAGGCCTTTTCTTGCCGATACCGCAGGATAGGTGATTTCCTGTCAAACGGCCAAATTCGAGGCCGTGAACCCGCAGACTGACCGAGCCGTCACTCTGCTCTACCCGGTCCACGGCAGAAGGAAGCCCAGGGACTTCGACCGATTCGAGATTGGGCTGCGGCGGCCGGTGGCAAGGCGGCAGGGTGGAATCGATATTTCCGGCGTCGGTGAAGTCGACAGAGCCGGTGGAATCGCGGGGGTCATAGACGTGGAGCTCGCAGGCAATGTTGGTTGGGTCGATGAGCGCCGCGCGAAGGGCGGTATCCCGCTCGTGATGTAACGGTACGTAGAGCAGGAGCCGGTTTATGGTGAGGCCCTTGTCGCGGCGTCGCAGATAGTCGAGCCAAATCAGCCCAAAAGGGACAATCGCTGAACAGTCGGAAGCATCGGGAGGAGCAGCTATGACGGCAATCCCTAACGAACTGGCTCCTGACCCGCGTCCGAGAGACGCTCGCACATAGGATGGCGAAAGACTCTGTTCCAGGTTCGGGTCGCTGCTGACATCCGCGGTTCGCCAATCTGGAAACTCGCGGGCGAGCATCAGGCGGAAACGGTCACGAAATGCGACGCGGGTGGACTTCCGTCGTACCTCAACACCGGATGGGGCGGCAAGATCCGCAATCCGGAGTTCACCGACAGTTCTGGGAAAACGTTCGGTGACCAGCGAGATGTGATCTCTCCGCTGATCCTTGAGCGAGACGATCTTGCGGACGAGGTTACGGCGCGTATCCCAGGCCTGAAGGGTCAGGCGACCATTCCACTCTGAGATCTCCCAGTTATTGCCTGTGAGCGCGAGCGGTTCTTCACCGGGATCAAGTACAGCGGGCTGCGCCGCTGCGGCTATGAAGCGCTCAACGACGCTTCGCAGGCCGGAATCCGACTGCACGAGCTGTCATTGTGGCAGAAAGAGATGTATCTGCCAATACCTCTGTTTTGAGAAGGGAGTAGGCCGTAAGTAGCCCTCGGGCTAATTTGATCGCGGCGAGCGGGCAGGCGCCCGACACTTCCGCCGGCGCTCCAGATTTCGCGGCCCGTGGCGTCACGCAAGACGATCCGTGAGGGCATCGGTGGCTGCAGACCTGGCGATGGGTGCGGTTGTCTTAGACCACGTCCAGAAAGCGGTTCAGACGTGAAAGTTCCCACCGCATTGTTGGACGAGTCCAATAGAATGAAACTCTGTGCACGAACTTCCTGTGCGTATTGAGCGGAGGGCGGCGGAGTTTGTGGGAAGACGGGAGATGGCGCGACGTACCGGGTTAGCATTCCGCCGAATAGTCCAGCAGCCAGAGCGAGAACGAGGTTTAGCTTATTTTTCGCGGCAATCTCTTCTCCACTTCGATTTTAGGACAATCTGGGTGGCTCCGAAGTGGCCCACGCGGTTCACCGTCGTCGTTTGAACACGGAGTGCGGCACTCCAAAAAGAAACTGCCGCCCTTCGCAGGGCGGCAGTTGCCACGTGTGACGATTCTTGTGAAACGCGCCGGTCAGGCCCTGTTGATCGCCTTACGCCGACGGTTGACGACGTACAGCGACATCGCCGCACCCGCCAGGATCAAACCGAAGGTGGAGGGTTCCGGGGCGCTGCTTTCGTACGCCGCACCAAACAATTGGTCGCCGTCTATACCAATGTTTGTACCAGTGATTTGTGCATAAGCCAAAGTGCCTATACCTGTAGTCGGATCGATGGTAAACTCGGTCCCAATGTTGGTGTAGCCATACAGAGTCGAATTGTTCGTGTCGTAGGCCATACCGAAGACGTTGCTAAAACCAGTATTTCCAATATCCGTGCCAACGCCGGTACTCGGGTCTATGGACCAGAACTCGCCGCCATTCACAGTCGAACCGGTAACTGATGTCGCATACAATGCGCTGCCGATAAACTCAAGATCGCCGGAGACGACGTACCCCCCGGCGCCGCCACCAATCGAGCCGCTAGCCGCTGCATTCGACGGGTTGATTTGGAAGATCTGTCCAGTGCCACCGGCGTAAAGATTACCAGCATTGTCCCCGGCCATCCCAGCGAGGTAATCGCTTATGCCAGTTGCCCCGACGGGTGCGATGGACCCATCCACGGTGCTAACCGTATAAAGATTGCCGCTTGGATCGAGGCCGTACAACGTACCGTTGGATGCAAAGTCTATGTCTGTAAGCCCGCCGAAAGCGCTAGCCGCAGCGCTGTTTCCCACCAGGCTAAAAGCACCGGTAGTCGGATCACCTACATATAGATTGCCCTGGCTGTCATCAACGTAAACGCTGTCCGCGCTGGCAGCAACGGCCGAGATCACTAAGGCCGCCGCGAATAATAAAAAGCGTGTTAGTTTCATTTCATTCCTCTCCGAAGTCTGGCTGGGAACACTGTGCCGTCGAGCTCCCGCGTTAAGGTATCTTTTTGCAGAATAAGTCGGCCTCAAATCGGAGTCAAACGAAAACTTAAATCAGACAAGCACGAATCGTGCTACGAAGCACAGTACCTGACGGAATTGAAGCCGGCTTGAAATGGTACTAAAAAACACCCAACATGAGCTAGCTCGTTGGCTCTGGCGAGCTGGCCAGTCCGTGCAGGAGTTGGGGCGTTCTGTATGCTGATGGCTGATAGATTCTATAGAACGCTATGCACAACAGAAGAGAGTTTGGAAAGATAGTGGGCAGCGCGGCAGTCGCGGGAATGGGCGGGGTTGTAGTTGCTGCTGGCCCCCCACCGCGCAGACCCAATTTTCTCCTGCTTCTGGCCGACGATATGGGCTTTTCGGACGCCGGGTGTTACGGCGGGGAGATCGAAACGCCGAACCTGAATCGACTCGCCTCGCAGGGCGTGAGATTCACGCAGATGTATTCGACAGCTCGCTGCGGGCCTTCGCGCAATTGCCTAATGACGGGTTATTACGCTCAGCAGACTGCAGCCGACGTCATGACTCCCGGCAACGTGCCGGACTACACTCGCTTTGCGCCGGAGTACCTGAAGCCGCTGGGCTATCGCAGTTACCATTCAGGCAAGTGGCATTTGAGATTTGTCACCGGCGAGAACGGTGCGGGCTTCGATCATTCCTACACGCTAATGGACGAAGACCGGTACTTCACGCCAAAGGCACTGCTGCTGGATGGCGAAAGACTGCCGCAGCCGAAGATCGAAGACCACTACTACTCCACCACCGCAATTGCGGATTACGCGATTGGCTTTCTGAAGGAACACGCGAGAGATCACAAAGACGATCCATTCTTCCTGTACTTCGCGCCGCACTCCCCGCACTTCCCGTTGCAGGCGCCTGCAGAAGACATCGAAAAGTATAAAGATAAGTTCGCCGAAGGCTGGGACACGGCGCGAGAGGTCAAACTGGCTCGCATGAAGCGCATGGGTCTGGTGAACTGCAGTCTGGCACCGCTCGAACCCAACATGTGGACAACCTGGAATACGCCCGATGCGGAGTTATTCGCGAAGATTGGACCGGGTGAGATTTCTCGCGCGCTGCCGTGGTCGTCACTCAACGCGGAGCAAAAGGCTTTGCAGAGAACTAAGATGGCGATCCACGCGGCGATGATTACTCGCATGGATACAGAGATCGGCCGACTGCTCGATCAGTTGCGCGCGATGGATGCGGAGCGCGATACGGTGGTAATCTTTCTCTCGGACAACGGCGCGAGCTCGGAGCAACTGATCCGCGGAGACGGGCATGACAGCAGTTCACCGTTGGGGTCTGCTGGGTCTTTTTTGGGACTCGGACCCGGTTGGGCGAGTAATTCGAATGCGCCGTTCCGGCTGCATAAATCGTGGCTGAATGAAGGTGGCATTTCGTCGCCCATGATCGTTCGCTGGCCTGTCGGCATCAAAGATCAGAGCAAACTACGTCACGATCCGTGCCACTTCGTGGATATCCTGCCAACCATGGTGGACCTTGCCGGAGGCAGCGCGCCTCGTGGCGTAGCTGGCCGGAGTCTGGCCCCTGCGTTTCAAAAGGATGGCGCAGCACCGCACAACTTCCTTTATTTCAACCACAACGATAACCGAGCCTTGCGCATTGGTAACCGGAAACTGCTGGCGACCGGTAAGACTGGCGCCTGGGAATTGTACGATATGGCGACCGATCGGAGCGAACAGCATAATCTGGCCAACGCAAAAGCGGACACTGTGCGCGCGATGGCGAATCAGTGGCAGAAACTAGACGACGGATTTGTGAAGCAGCGCGAAAGCGCCAGCCCAACCAAGAAGCACCGGATGCCACCGGCCCAGACCAATGACTGACACCCGCGTGATCGTAAACGGGGAGGCCATTCAGGGCGCGGAAATCCGCGCAGAGGTTGCCGCGCTTCGCAGGGAATTGGAGAGCCGCGGCTTCGAGTTGAGTCTGGATCAAAGGCTGAGGCTGTGGGACCGGGCCACAGAGCAGTTAATCGAACGGCATCTGATTTTTCAGGAGTGCCGACGGCTCGGACTCGCGCCTTCATCATCCGCAATTGAAAACCTCCTAAATAAGCTGGGTCCGCGCGCAGACGGCGTATCCGGATGCAGAGCGGGAACCGACATCGCCGTCGTCAGGGGCGAGGCGGAAAGAAGACTAACGGTCGAACGCATGATCGAATACTGGTGTCGCAATATCCGTCCGCCGAAATCAACTGAAGTGCGGGACTACTATCGCCGACATCAGGAGCAGTTCCGCCGACCGGAAACTGTGCATGCTGCGCATCTGGTGCGAAACAAGGAAGGTCGGGATGTAATGGAGGTCCGGACCGAGATGGAGAGCGCGCGACAACGTGTGCTGGCTGGCGAAGACCTCGCGACGCTCGCGGCGACTTGTTCCGATTGCCCTGAGAACGGCGGTGATCTCGGCTTCTTTGCTCGTGGCGTGATGGTAGAGGAATTCGATACCGTCGTCTTTGCCGCGCCACTTCGTGAACTGACCCCGGTATTCGAAACACGTTTCGGACTGCACGTAGCTTTTGTTCACGCTCGTCGCCCGGAAGGGATCATGGAACTGAATGAAGTTGGTGGAAACATTGCCGAAGCTCTGCATCGGGGAAAGCAGGACCAGGAAGTGGGCAGACAACTGGAAGCGCTGCGCCGAAAGGCCGTTGTGCAGGTGAGCGCATGAGTTCGAATCCTCTGCCGCTGCTGCCCTGTTGCGCGCCTACGAAGGCCCGCGCGCAAGTCCTGGAAACGTCGCGGCTCGAGTCAGCTGCGCGTGTACATGCTGTCGGCAGTTCGACGGAGGGCATGATCCGGCTGAACGGTGGCCGCTTTTTGATGGGCAGCGAGGACGCTGATTCTATTCCCGCCGATGGCGAGGGACCGATTCGTCCCGTGACGATTGATCCGTTTTACCTGGATACGTATCCGGTTACCAACGCTCAGTTCGCCGAATTCATTTGGGCAACGAAGTACAAGACCGAGGCGGAAGTTTTCGGCTGGTCGTTCGTATTCATCGGACATTTGCGGGAACGCGGCACGGAATTACAGCACCCCGAGGGCCTCCGCTGGTGGCGCAAAGTGGAGGGCGCGGACTGGTGTCATCCTGAGGGACCGGATTCGTCTGTAGAGCAACGCGGGAACTATCCGGTGGTTCAGGTTTCCTGGAACGACGCAGTGGCTTACTGCGGGTGGTCGGGTAAGCGCTTGCCAACGGAAGCCGAGTGGGAGTTTGCGGCACGCGGCGGGCTGGAGGGAAAGCGCTTTCCATGGGGCGACGAGCTCACTCCAGGCGGAGTGCACTTGTGCAACGTATTTCAGGGTGAATTCCCGGACCATGATACTGCCGAAGACGGCTATTCCGCGCCGGCCCCGGTAGATGCTTATCCGCCGAATGGCTACGGACTTCATACAATCACTGGCAATGCCTGGGAATGGTGTGCAGACTGGTTTTCGCCGGATCATCACTTGTACGCAACACGCCTGAATCCTGTGGGACCGGAGCGAGGAACGACGCGCGCGATGCGCGGCGGATCTTATCTTTGCCACGCGTCTTACTGTAACCGCTACCGCGTGGCGGCGCGCACTTCAAATACGCCGGATTCGGCGACCACAAATCTGGGCTTTCGGTGCGCGCGGGATATCTAACAGGGCGCCGCGCACCCTGCCAGGCGATCATAATTTGTAAGCAGATCAAATGACCCGATCGGCGGGAGAAAGGAGATAATATGACTAACGGAAAAACTAACCGGCGGAGCTTGCTCACCGGCGCCGCCGCTATTGCCGCTGCGAGTGCCGTAGCAGCAAAGGCGGCTGACGCAGCGGCACAGAAGAAGGTCTATCGGACCGGGCCCAGGCCCGCTACACCGCCCGCGTATTCGACTGGAATTTCGCTGGGCAATCTGCTGTTCTTGTCCGGCATCATCTGCCGCACGCCAGGTGATATCAAGGCTCACACAGATTTCGTTCTGGGCGAGATGAAGAAGCAACTGGAAGCTGCGGGCTCCTCCATGGAGAAAGTGCTGCGCTGCACTATCTTCCTGGCAGACATGAAAGACTTTGCCGCAATGAACGAGATCTACACCGGAAAATTCGGTGACGATCCACCGACGCGCAGCACAATTGCGGCGGCATGGATTCCGGCGAGCTCCCTGATTGAGATCGACGCAATCGCATATATTTGACCCCCTCTCTGCGTGAGCATACGGGCCGCGTCGCCTGCTCACATCCGCAGCTATAACCCAGGAATGACAGAGCATGACCATCTGACCAGGCAGGCTGCATGTCAGAATTAGCTACGGCATGAAAATTCTGGTTTTGAACGCAGGCAGTTCGTCGCTGAAGTACGCACTTTACGAAACCTCGCCCGAAGCCGCCAAAGCGGACACGGACAAACTGCTCGGCGAAGGCATGGTCGAGCGCGTCACGACCATGACCGGTGCGCTCAAGACCGCTTTCAAAGATCTTCGGCCCCTTCTTCAGGGTGAGATCATTGCCGGCGTCGGCCATCGCGTCGTGCATGGCGGCACGTTTCCGGGCGCCATGGTCATAGACGCCGCGGTGGAACGCGCCATCGATGAACTGAGCGCGCTGGCCCCGTTGCATAATCCACGCAGCCTGGCCGCATATCGGGCAGCGCGTGAGCATGAGCCGAACGCTACCCACGTCGCGGTTTTCGATACGGCTTTCCACCAGACGTTGCCCCGGCACGCGTACGCCTACGCGATTCCGCCTCGTTATCTCGATGATAAGAAGGTCCGCCGTTATGGCTTCCATGGAATTTCGCATCGCTCGGTGGCGCTGCGTTTCGCGAGGCTCCAGCGCAAACCGGTGGAGGCGTTACGAATCATCAGTTGTCATTTGGGCAACGGATGTTCAGTTTGCGCCGTGGATCGCGGGCATTCCATTGACACGTCCATGGGATTCACCCCGCTTGAAGGTCTCGTCATGGGCGCTCGCAGCGGCGATATGGACGCCAGCGCTTTGCTCTATCTCATCACCCACGAGCACGAGGATCCTGCCGCGCTGCTCACCATGCTGAACAACGAAAGCGGCATGAAAGCGATTTCCGGTTTATCAAATGACATGCGGGACATTCTCAGCGCCGCCGATTCGGGTAACGCCCGGGCACGATTCGCCGTCGACGCCTTCTGCTACCGTGCAAAGAAATTCATCGGCGCGTACATGGCAGCAATGAACGGCGCGGATGCGCTGATTTTCACGGCGGGCATTGGAGAAAACTCGGCGGCGATCCGCGCTGGGATCGCCACCGGTCTTGATCAGCTTGGTATCTCCGTCGATCCTGCGCTGAATGATCTGAAGTCGACCGTTGCGCGCTGCGTTGGCAGTTCACAAATTCCTGTGTGGGTCGTGCCGACCGAAGAACAACTGCTCATCGCGCGGGATACGATGACCTGCATCGTCGCGCAATCCGCCCACTCCGGCTGATAAACTCGCAACATGAAATGGTGGCTACCCTTTGCGTTCGCCTTGCTGCCAACGGCGGTGTCTATCGGCCAGCAACCATGGCAACTCGTTTGGAGCGACGAATTCAACGGCCCGGCCAACGCTCCCCCCGACCCGGCCAAATGGACCTACGATCTCGGCAATAACAACGGTTGGGGCAACCGCGAATTGGAGAATTACACAAAAGACCTTGCCAACGCTCACATGGATGGCAAGGGCAATCTGGTGATCCACGCAGAACCCATCAAATCGGAAACGCCTATTCTGTCCGGCACGCCCGCCTACACTTCCGCGCGAATCAAGACCCAGGGCCTGTTCTCCGCCGGACCGGGTGGACGTGTCGAAGCTCGCATCAAAGTCCCCGCCGGTACCGGCATGTGGCCCGCTTTCTGGATGCTCGGCAACACGTTCAACAACCGGAACTGGCCCCAGTGTGGCGAAATCGACATCATGGAGAGCATCGGTCGGGAGCCCTCGAAGAATCACGGCAGCCTGCACGGCCCTGGCTATTCCGGCGGTAAGCCAATGACGGCAATCTACACGCTGCCAGAAGGCAAGAAGTTCGCCGACGATTTCCACACATTCGCCATCGACTGGTCACCCGCCGTCGTGACGTTCTACGTGGACGATGTCGCGTACGAGACTGTCCACGATACCGACATTCCGTCGGGAGCGCAATGGGTTTACAACCAACCGTTTTTCTTGCTGTTCAATGTTGCGGTAGGCGGTAATTTCGCCGGACCAGTTGGAACGGATACCGTATTCCCGCAAGAAATGCTCGTCGATTACGTTCGGGTGTATAAACGTCCGTGACAGCCTTGCCCGACTTCCTTGAAAGCGACGACGCTCTCGCCGCGCTCATCGCCGGTTTTGAGAAAGGCACGTGGCCAATCGCGCAGTGGACGCATGCCGCGCATCTCGCGCTGGGAGCCAGTTATATTCTTGATGGCACGAATGCCCTGGACAGGTTGCGCGGTAACATTCCGAACTACAACGTCAGTCAGGGCGGAGCCAATACGGAGGACGCCGGTTATCACGAAACTCTGACCGTTTTCTGGCACAACCTGATCCGGGATTTTATCCGCAGCCTACCGGAAGGACTCGACCGCCTGACAGTTGTCCGCGCGGCAGTAACCGAATTCGCCCAAAAGCGAGATGTTTTCCGGTATTGCTATACTTTCGATGTCGTGAAATCACGCGAGGCACGCGCGAAATGGATCCCGCCAGACATCCGGCAAGAACATCAGGCGGAGGCCGGGACGGCCCTCTCTCCACCCCGCGACAACAAATAAGCCCCACCCACTGCTACGGCGAGCGAAATCCACTGTTCGAGCACAAACGGCCCCCCCAGCGGATTCGACCCATCGTGCTCCCGCAGAAACTCCACTGCGAATCGCACGAGACCGTACAACAGCAGGTACAAGCCGATCACGCTGCCTTCCTGATGCCCGCGCTTGAGCCGCCAAACCAGAATCAGGCAAATGATCCCTTCCGCGAGCGCTTCGTAGAGCTGCGTCGGATGCAGCGGGATACCCAGCGGCACACCCGTCGTATTGTCCTTATCCGTAAATGTCACAGCCCAGGGCAGCGTGGTTGGTTTACCCCAGCAGCATCCGGCCGCAAAACATCCCAGGCGTCCGATACCGTGTCCAAGCGCCACGCCAGGCGCGAACAGATCCGCGGTAGAAAGCACGGGCAGTTGCTGGCTCCGCATGTAGAAAAACGCAAACGCCAGCGCCGCTATGAATCCCCCGTAGAAAATTCCCGCGCTTTGAAGCGTCTCGCGCGTGAAAATCTGAGCCGGATGCAGACGATACTCGGAATCGAGCGCAATCATCAAAACCTTCGCCCCAAGCATCCCCACCAGCGCGCAATAGACCCCCAGGTTCACCACTTTCTCCGAACTCACGCCGCGTTCCTTCGCGAACCGGGAAGTGAGCCAAAGCGCCGTCAGGAATGCGACAGCCACCAACGCCCCATAGGTGGGCAGCGAGAAACTTCCGATCTGAAATAATCGCGGAAACATATCAGGCCTTCGCCTCCCTGGGGCTCGGTGTGAAAAACATACTCAAAAGCAGCAGCGCCGCACCCACGCAAATCGCGGAATCGGCCAGATTAAAGGTATACCAGTGGTAGCTCTGCATATAAAAGTCCAGAAAATCCGTCACTGATCCTACATGCACGCGGTCGTACACGTTCCCCACCGCGCCGCCGAAAATCAATGACAAGCCAATGGCGGTCAAACGATCCAGCCTGTCGATCTTCCAGAGCATCGCTGCCAAAATCAGGATTGCCACAATTGAGAACAGGGCCAAAACCGGCGTGTGCCAGCGGCCCGCATCTTCGGCAAACATTCCGAATGCTACACCCGGATTTTCCGAACGCACCAGATTAAAGAATCCTGGAATGACCGTTTTCACCGTGTCCGGCCCCAGATGCGTGAGAATCATCCACTTAGACCAGCGGTCCAGGGTGAACACGCCGATAGCGATGCCTGCGGCGGCAACTCTGCTGAACGCCCTCACCGTTTACGCACCCTGGTCACGCAGCGTCTCACGCACCGCGGACGCGCAACTCGCGCACACAGTTGGCAAGTCAGCGTCCGAACCCACGTCTTCCGTGTACTTCCAGCAGCGTTCGCACTTGACGCCCGACGCGCGTTCAATCTTTGCGCTGATGCCGCCTTCCGCTTGCCGGCTCAAAACGACCTGCGACACAATGAACAGCCCCGGCAATTCCGCGGCATATTCCGAAAGCAGCGGATACAGCGATTCGTCCGCCGATAGCCGCACTAATGCCTCCAGCGGAGCGCCAATTGCTTTCTCCTGCCGCGCGGCCTCCAAGCTCTTAAGCACTTCCTCGCGCAACGGCATCAGCTTGTTCCAGTTCTCCACGCGTGCACGATGCTCGGCCCCCATACCCTGCGTCAGATCGCCGGGCTCCGGAAAGTACGCCGCATGTACGCTGCCTTGCCCGCGCAAATGCCCCCAGACTTCTTCCGTTGTGAAGCTGAGAATCGGGGCAAGCAAACGCACCAGCGCCTGCGCCAACCGATAGAGCGCGGTCTGCGCACTACGCCGCGCTTTCGCCTTCGCAGACGATGTGTACAACCGGTCTTTCAAGACGTCGAAATAAACGTTACTCAAGTCCACGGTCGTGAAATCATAAATGGCGCGATAAACCTTGTGAAACGCAAACTCGTCGTACCAGATACGGCAACGCGCCACCAGATCTTCGGCCCGTACCAGCACCCACTGATCCAGCTCGTGCAGTTCCTCTCCGGGCACTGCGTCGCGCACGGGATCAAAATCGTGAAGATTGCCCAAAGCGTAACGGAACGTATTGCGCAGTTTTCGGTACGCCTCGGAGAGCCGCGTAAGGATCGTCGGCGAAAGCCGCACATCCTCCATAAAATCCACCGAACCGGACCAAAGCCGGATAATCTCAGCCCCTGAGTCCTTGATCACCGATTCCGGCTCAATCGCATTGCCCAGCGACTTGTGCATCGCTCTGCCATCGCCATCGAGCGCCCACCCGTGTGTCGCACAGCCCTTGAACGGAGCGCCCCCGCGCAGTCCCACACCAACCAGCAATGAACTTTGGAACCAGCCGCGATACTGGTCGCCGCCTTCCATATAAAAGTCAGCCGGCCAGCGAAGCCCGTACGCTTCGTTCAGCGCCGCGAGTTGGCTCGAACCGGAGTCGAACCAAACATCGAGAATGTCGTTCTCTTTCGAGAATTCTGTCCCCCCGCACTTCGTACATGCCGTACCCTGCGGCACCAGTTCAGCCGCCGTGCGCTCAAACCAGATATCCGCCGAATGCGTAGCGAATAAATCAACCACGCTATCCAGGATCTTGCGATCGGTCAGCGGATGCCTGCACTTATCGCAATAGAAGACGACGATCGGCACGCCCCAAACGCGCTGCCGTGAGATACACCAGTCGGGCCGGCTGCTCACCATGTTGGAAATGCGGCCCTCGCCCCATTCCGGCATCCACTTCACGCCTTTGATGGAATCGAGTGCCTTCGCGCGCAACTCGTTGTTGTCCATCCCGATGAACCACTGTTCCGTAGCCCGGAAAATGGTGGGATTATGGCAACGCCAGCAATGAGGATAAGAGTGGCTGATGTCTTCCTGCGCCAGCAGCGCCCCGCGCGCCTGCAGCATCTCGATCACCAGCGGATTCGCTTCCCAGACTGTCTTGCCCAGTAGCTGCGCCGGAACGACGGCGTTGGTCCCAGGGTCGAACATCCTGCCAGCGCCGTCCACCGGGCAATAAACCTCGAGCCCATACTGCATGCCGACCACATAATCTTCCTGCCCATGCCCAGGCGCAGTATGAACCGCGCCAACCCCCTGCTCCAGCGTCACATGGTCGCCCAGAATTCCGATGGAAGTCCGTTCCATAAACGGATGCTGAAACGTCGCGCCGTCGAGCTTGTCGCCACGAAAGCGCGCGAGAATCTTGCCGCCACTCCAGCCGCATTCCGCCGCAGTGGCTTCCAACAGATCCGCCGCCACTATATAAACGGCGCCGTCCACATCCACGGCGACATATTCGTACTTCGGGTGATAGGCGATCGCCAGATTGGCGGGAAGAGTCCACGGCGTGGTCGTCCAGATGAGCCCGAACACAGACTTCCCTGCCAGTTCCGGATGCACCAGTGCCGGATCCGAGGTCAGCGCAAAACGAACCCAAACCGAGGGGCTCTTGTGATCGGCGTATTCCACCTCGGCTTCCGCCAGCGCCGTCCGACAACTCATGCACCAGTTGACAGGCTTCAGGCCTTTGTAAACATAGCCCTTATCGAGAAAATCGACGAACGCGCCCGCGATCACCGACTGGTACTTCGGCGCCATCGTGAGATAAGGCTCATCCCAGCGGCCAAGTACACCCAGCCGTTTGAAATCCTCGCGCTGCAAATTAACGAACTTTTCCGCGTACTTCCGGCAGGCCTTGCGCAGGCTGACGGCCGACATCTGCGCCTTTTTGCCGCCCAGTTCCTGATCCACTTTGTGCTCGATCGGCAACCCGTGGCAATCCCACCCGGGCACGTAGGGCGAATCATAGCCTGCCATCGTCTTTGACTTCACAATGAAGTCCTTAATGATCTTGTTAAACGCCGTCCCCAGATGGATACGGCCATTCGCGTACGGCGGGCCATCGTGCAAAATCCAGACAGGCTTTCCGGCGCGCGACTTTCGAATCTGACCGTACAGGTCTTCTTCCGCCCACCGGGCGAGCATCTTCGGCTCCGCCTGCGGCAGGTTGGCCTTCATGGAAAAATTCGTGCGAGGCAGATTGATCGTCTGCTTCAGGTCCACGTTTAGAGGATTCATTTCGGGAAACCTTATTATACTTAGCGCGCTGGAACAAACGGCCAGAGCGCGGTTTCCGATCACGGCGATTCGCAAACTATCGGCGCTTCCGTTTCAATAAGTTAGCGCCCGAATGGCATTTTCACTTCCCTCGCGAACGCTATCAATAGGTCAGGAGAATACCTTGCAAACCCTGCACAAGAACGACCCGCGTGACAACCTGCGGAGCAATATGCTGCGTTCGATCGTCATGGAGCCGCTGGCGACGCTAATCTCATCTGCCACCACGCCGCCGGATCAGACCTTCGACGTCATTATTTGGCTCAATGAAGCTTTTGAAGGCGGCGTTCGTTGTGCCTCCGAAAGCGTGCAGGCCATGGTCAAGCCGTTCGACCCTGGTTCCATCGCCTCCGCGCAATACTGCTTCGCCCGGCTCACCGCGCCACAGATCCTCCAGTTAGCAGCCACGACTCGCGCGCAAGTTCGCCAGACCGGCCGCAGCAGCGCTCCAATGTTCCAGATCTGGCACGATAACGAAATCCTGACCACCCTCACCCGT
The DNA here is from genome assembly GCA_903825445.1 of uncultured Acidobacteriia bacterium. Taxonomy (GTDB): domain Bacteria; phylum Acidobacteriota; class Terriglobia; order Bryobacterales; family Bryobacteraceae; genus BOG-234. The sequence continues at coordinate 5 of CAIKAS010000264.1, read as the reverse complement.
TCCCT
>CAIKAS010000263.1 GCA_903825445.1 uncultured Acidobacteriia bacterium | reverse complement strand
GTTCGCCTTCCGCTTCGGCATGGAACCCGGCGGAAACGTCGTGAACGACCCGCATCACGAATTTACCGGCCGCAATATTCTGTTCCAGTCGCACACCCTCGAAGAAACCGCGCATCATTTCGATCGCAACCCCGATGAAGTGATCGCCGCCATCGCCGGCGCGCAACAGACTCTGTTCACCGCCCGGGCGAAACGCGTTCGGCCACACCTCGACGACAAAATTCTCACCGCATGGAACGGCCTCATGATCTCGGCCATGGCCCGCGCCGGGGCGATTCTCGACGAACCAATGTACACAGCAGCCGCGCGCCACGCCGCCGACTTTCTCCTCGCCACCATGCGCGACTCAGACGGCAAGCTCCTGCGTCGATATCGGTCGGGTGAGGCAGGCATCGGCGGCATGCTCGACGACTACGCGTTCTTCGTCCAGGGCCTGATAGACCTCTACGAAGCTACCTTCGAATACCGCTATCTCGGCCAGGCAATCGCCATCACCGACCAGCAGAGGGCGCTTTTCGAAGATCACCAACACGGCGGCTTCTTCGCTTCGGCGCAGGAAGACGCTTCACGCCTCAACCGAATCAAGGACGATTACGATGGCGCGGAGCCATCCGGCAATTCCGTCGCACTCATGAATCTGTTGCGTCTGCATCGCATCACTGGCCGCGAAGACCTGTTGCAGTCAGCGCGGAATCTTATCCGTGCCTTCTCCACACGCCTCGCAGCCTCGCCTTTCGGCATGCCGCAGATGCTGGTCGCTTGCGAATACGATTTGGCCCCGCAGCGCGAAATCGTCATTGCCGGTGAGCCCGATCCCGCCATGATCCGCCAGCTCTGGAACCGTTTCGACCCCCACCGTATCCTGCTGCATGCTGACGCCAACATCGCGCAGTTTCACCCGACGGTTCTCGAACTGGCAAAAGGCCCTGCCGCAGTCTGCCTGTGCGAAAACTTCACCTGTCAGGCTCCCGCTACCAGTGCGGCAGATCTCGCTCGGCTGCTAGAATAGGGGTTTTCCCAGTCAGAACCGAGCACTGCCGGCCAACTGTCTGTGCAGGCAATTTCACCATCAATCAGGAGATAAAACATGGAACGCCCAGGAGCGACAACACTCAAAGGTAACCCGATGACGCTCATCGGACCCGAACTCAAGGTCGGCGATACCGCGCCGGATTTCTCGGTCGTCGACGGCTCGCTGAAAGAAGTGACGCTGGCCGGAACCGGCGGCACCACACGCATCTTCAGCGTCGTCCCGTCTCTCGACACGCCCGTGTGCGACGCCCAGACCAAGCGCTTCAACGAAGAATCCGTCAAGCTGCCCGGCGTCGATATCTACACCGTCAGCATGGATCTGCCGTTCGCTCAAAAGCGCTTCTGCACCTCCTTCGCGGTGGATCACATCAAGATGCTTTCCGACCACAAAGACGGCTCGTTCGGCCAGGCTTACGGCACGCTCATCAAGGAACTCCGCATCCACAGCCGCGCCATTTTTGTGGTGGGTCCGGATAACAAAATCAAGTACGTGGAATACGTACCCGAAGTGGGCAGCCACCCGAACTACGAGGCTGTTCTCGCCGCGGTTACCAGCTAGCGTTTTGCATTCACAGGCCCCAACGCCTGCCGGAAACCGGGCTGCCGGAATTCGGGAAGGAATAATTCTGACAGCCTCAGTTTCCAGCACGATCGCGAGACTGCGCCGCAGCGCCCTGGTGCGCGGTGGTCTCGTGATCGGCGCGGGAATTCTCGTTGGCAACATAACGGGCTTTGCCCGCGTGGCAGTGACGGCCTATCTTCTCGGTACGCACGCGCGCGCAGACGCTCTGGCCATCTCTACCGGCCTCGCCGACACGCTCAATAACATCGTCATCAATACTTTGCTGGTGGCGTTTGTGCCTATGCTCATGCTTCGGCCCGCACACGAGCGCCATGCTGTTTTCGCGCGTGCGGGACGCCTCTTCGCATGGATACTCACGGGCCTGAGCGCCCTGGTCGCCCTTTCCGCGCCGCAACTGATATCGATGCTCGGGCCCGGCATGGCGCCGGAGCAAAAACATACTGCGGCCGTGCTGCTCCTGATTCTCGCGCCTGGCATCCTGTTCTCCGGCGCCTCCGGAATCTACGCCTCCCTGCTCTATACCGAACGCCGCTTCCTCGCCCCTGCCACTTACCAGCTCTGCCTGAACGGATCCACCCTTCTGATCGCGGTTGCATTTTGGAAGACGCTTGGCGAATATGGATTTGCCGTCGGATACACGCTGGGAGCTGGTGTCCAGCTCGGCGTCACATGGTACGCCAGCCGTGACCTGCGTGCCGCACGCGCCGATCGCATCTCCCTCCCCTCTGGCACAATTCTGGCAAAGCCAGGAATGTACTTGTTATACGCGGGCCTGATGTCAGCCAACATCGTCGTCGCGCGCGCTTTCGCCACGCATGCCGGCTCGGGGATGGCGGCATCGCTCGATTACTCCATGCGCTGCGTCAATGTCGTCATAGCCTATCTGGTTTATCCCGTCGCCAATTCCCTCATGCCGGAAATCGCACGCCTGCGGGCTCTCAATGAGACCGCGCACGCCTATCGTCTGATGACGCGGAGTGTCGGACTAATGGCTGTGGCGTCCGTGGTTTCCTGTGGAATCGGATTGCTTCTCCGCACGCAGGCCATTGCTCTATTATTTCAACGTGGAAGTTTCACCGCGGAATCGACGGCGATGGTAGCCAGCGTGTTTGCTGGCCTCGCTCCCTGCCTGATCGGCTGGACCCTGATGGATCTGATCTCCCGCTGTTGCTTCGCTCTCGATCAGCCCCGATTGCCGCTTGTCGCCGCCTTCATTCCGGTGACCGTGAACATAGCTTTCCTGGGAGTCCTGCAATTACGCGGAGAACTGACCGATCCGTTTCTGCTCGGATTGGGCACATCTACCGGCCTGTTGGTCGGTTTCGTCTTTCTGTTTGTAATGGCAAGACGAGTGCAGGCCCGCTAAAGTGTTGCTTGCGGAGGGCGGGCAATCCTGCCCGCAGCCGGCTTTCCAGCCGACCTTCTCGCAACGTGATATACGGTCGAGGGAACTCCGGACTCGTTTTCAATCACCAAATCGCTGAGCCGCCTCGAAGCTTAAATCTACCGCTTGAAATAATCCGCGTTGATCTGCGTGAAGTTAGACCACTTCTCGGGCAAATCGTCCACTGCGAAGATCGCCGATACCGGGCAAACGGGAACGCAGGCGCCGCAATCGATGCATTCCACCGGGTCGATATAAATCATTTCGACGCTGGCAAAATCCGGCTCGTCCTTCTTGGGGTGGATGCAATCCACAGGACAAGCGTCGACACAGGCCGCATCCTTCGTTCCGATACAGGGTTCCGCAATTACGTATGCCATAGGGGTTGGAAACACCTAAATTAGCACACTGGTTTCGCTCGCCAGACCGCAGGCTATGCCCCCACCACCACCGCACCGCTACATTGGTACTTGGTGCGAATTCTTGCGATTGAAAGTTCGTGCGATGAGACTGCCGCCGCTGTCCTCGAAGACGGTTCCCGTGTCCTTTCGAGCGTCGTTGCGAGCCAACTCGAACTGCATGCGAAATACGGCGGAGTAGTCCCCGAACTGGCTTCCCGCGAGCATCTGCGATCCGTAGTTCCTGTGGTTCGGGAGGCGCTTCGCAACGCCGGGCCGGGCATCGCCTGGAAGGATCTCAGCGCCGTTGCCGCCACTTCAGGCCCGGGCCTCGCAGGCGCGTTGCTGGTCGGCCTCACCTATGCAAAGGCCATCTCCTTCGCCGCCGGCATTCCCCTGATTGCGGTGCATCATATTGAAGGTCACATTCAGGCCGTCATGCTCGAAGCCCGCCAGCGCGGCAACCCCGTGGAACTCCCCGCCCTCGCTCTCGTGGCCAGCGGTGGACACACCCACCTCTATGAAGTCCGAGAAACTGGCTACAAACTGCTCGGTAAAACCCGCGACGACGCCGCCGGCGAGGCCTTCGACAAAGTCGGCAAACTGCTCGGCTTCGGCTACCCCGGTGGACCCGTCATCGATCGCCTCGCGCCGCACGGCAATCCCCGCGCCGTAGCTTTCTCCCACGCGCGCATGAAAGGCAACACGCTCGATTTCAGCTTCAGCGGTCTCAAGACGGCAGTCCTGCGCTGGACCGAGAGTCACGACCTCACAACCGAACTCGAAGCCCGCCGCCAGCTCCTGCGGCAAGACCCTCAACCCTCCACCGACGCCTGGCTCGCCGTAACTCCGAAAGCCACACTCGACCTGCTGGCCAGTTTCCAGCAAACGGTGATTGACGAATTGCTGGGCCACGCCGCCTCCGCCGCCAGCCAGATGGAAGATGTACGGTCGCTGATAATAACGGGCGGCGTAGCATGCAACGCCGGCTTGCGCCTTGCGGCTGGATCACAGTGGGCCGGCCTGCCAGTCTATTTCCCCACCCCGGCGCTCTCCACCGACAATGCGGTCATGATCGCCGCCGCGGCATGGGCGAAATACGGACGCGGCGAATTCGCACCACTCACCGAAATGGCGCATCCGAATATCCCGCTCGCGTAGCAGCCAGCGGCCTCTTCCAAGTCACCGCGAAGTTATCGTATATCGGGCCCGCGCCAGTGAAAGCCTAATCCGGCCAGCCCGGACGAGACAGTAGTCGATGAGATCCACGCTGGCGTTTCACACGCCACCCGATTCTTTCGAGCGCAGCGAGAACTCGTCTCGCCTTACTGGCTGGCCAGTTGCTCATCGGGAATTGTAAATGAGACGTTGAGGGCTGAGGAAGGTAGTTCACGGTGTGATACGGTCGGCTATCACTTCAATAGCGAGACGTTCTGTGTTGCTGATCGCTTCTTCGCGGGTCTGCCCATAGCTCATTACGCCGGGCAACTCAAGGGCGGCCGCAATCCAGCGGCCGTCTTCCTCTCGTTCTAGCTCAATGGTCAGCTTCACTAATCCATCATAACGCCAGAAGGATGTCACGCACATTGCCATGTTTCCTGTTGACCCCCAACCTACACAGTAGTAGTATAAGCCTACAGAGTAGTAGAACGAAAAAATGTTCCAGCCAAAACTCAGTAAACTTGAACTCCGAATTCTGGAAGCCCTCTGGGCTCAGGGGAAGGCATCGATCCGGGAGATACATGACTCTTTTCCGGAGCCGCGCCCCGCGTACACCACCATTCAGACGATTGTTTATCGGATGGAAGCGAAGCATGCACTGCGCCGCGTACTGAAGATCGGTAACGCCGATATCTTCGAGCCAATCGCGGCCCGCGATGTAACGCGAAACCGCGTGCTTGACGAGATCCTCAGTTTCTTCGGAGGTCAAGCCGCGCCCATGATGGCACAGCTAGCCGACGCGGGGAAACTGACGCCAGATGACGTCCGCGAACTGGAAAAGACGATTAAGAAGCTGAAGGCCCAATATAAAGCGGAAAGGACGAGTGAATCGAAATGATACCTCTGCTGGCGGCGCATCTGTTGCAATCGACGTATTTCGCAGTCGCGGCCGGTCTGCTTACGATAGCGTTCCGCAAGAACGGAGCCCACGTCCGCTACTGGCTCTGGCTGAGTGCGTCGCTCAAGTTCCTGGTCCCCTTTGCCCTGCTCATGGACCTTGGGAGCCATTTGAAGTGGGCTTCGGCCGCGCAGCGGATTGCGACGCAAATTGCGGCTCCGGCTGTTTCCTACACACTGGAGCAATTCAGCCGGCCCACATTCACCGACACCCTGCAGCCAGCCCCGGCCGCGCCCAGCGAGATCCATTGGATGACCGGTGCGATAGCAGTCACGTGGCTATGCGGATTCCTGTCAATCGCACTAATCCGATTTCGAAGCTGGCTCCGCATAAGGGCGGCCGTGCGAGCAAGCAACTCTAGCGAACTTTCCACGTCCACGCCTGTCGAGGTACGCGTGTCATCAGGACCTTCGGGGCTTCTGGAGCCAGGGGTCTTTGGCGGTGTTATCGGGATGCATCCGGTCATTCTGTTGCCGGAAGGCATCACACAACGCCTGACCCCTGCCGAACTGAAAGCAATTCTCGCCCACGAACTCTGCCACGTGCGGCGACGCGATAACCTGTTGGCCGCCATTCACATGATCGTTGAGACAGTCTTCTGGTTCTACCCGCTTGTATGGTGGATCGGATCGCGGCTTGTCGCGGAGAGGGAAAGCGCGTGCGACGAAGAAGTGTTGAGTCTGGGAAATCAGCCAGATGTATATGCCGACGCGATACTCACCGTCTGTAAGCTGTACGTGGAAACGCCCCTGGCATGTGTGTCGGGTGTTACGGGCGCCAGCATCAGGCGAAGAATTGAGAGCATCATGATCAACCCGGGCACAGAAGGGCTGAACCGCTCAAAGAAGCTGCTGCTCGCCGGCGCCGGACTCGCAGCTCTGGCGGGGCCTGTGGTGATCGGTATGGCGGTCGGCGTGAGTAATGCGCACGCTACCCGCGCCCAGTCACAGGTAGCACAGGTGAGGCAAGCAACTCTGGCCACCACGTCCGCGCCATTGGCGCCAGGGCGAGATATAGCAGGGACTATCGAGCCAACGCCGCCAGTAACACTTGCTCAGGTGCGGCCGCAACAAGCTCCAACGTCCGGCGCTCCGCAGACGCCCGCCAAATCCGCTCCGAACATCGAATTCGGAGTAGCACCTGTGCCGGTCGATTTCGAGGTGGCGTCTGTAAAACAAGGGATCAGTTATTCGGAATGGGTTGCGCGAATTCGGCACATGGGGACTGTCCAGGCGCCGTGGGGTATCAAGGTTTCAGGACGCCGGGTCCACGTCGAGGGCATCTCAATGAAGGGGTTGATCAGCGAGGCCTACGGAATCGATACCAGGCTAATCGCGGGGCCGTCCTGGGTAACCGACGGCGATATTACGTACGAAGTGGACGCCCTCATGCCGGACGGTGTGACGGAAGGCCAGTTGCCAGCAATGTTCCAATCTCTTCTTGCAGGGAGATTTCATTTGGGCTTCCACCGGGAAACGGTTCCCCAACTCGGTTACGCTCTGGTTCGGTCGAAGGGCGAACTGAAGCTAAGGCCACCGGGCAGCATCGACCCGTCCGCTTGTCCGGAGTGGCAGAGTTACGGTGACGCTGCGGACAGTTACCAATCGTGCAGAAGGCTTGATACGCTTGGCGACGAACGGGTTCAGACTGTAATTTGGCAGAATTCCGTGTTCGGCCCAAACACAAGGCAGATGCATGGCATGGAATGGCACGACGAGTTTTACCGGATCACTATGCAGCAGCTGGCCGGTCTTGCCAGTACCCGTATTGGCTCCTCTCCGGCCGGTGCAATTAATGGGCCGGAGGCGGGCCCAGGGCCCATGACGACGGTCGTTGACCGGACGGGGCTGGAGGGACAGTGGCGCATCATCATCGACCAGGAAATGGGGGCCGAGACACGCCTTCCGTCGCTCATCGCTTCCCTCAACCGCCTGGGTCTTGGACTCGAGCGCATGCAGGTGCCGGTCGAGAAGATTGTTATTGACCGGGTGGACAAGGATCCGACTCCTAATTGATCGGCGGGCCAGCCAGCGGATCTGCTAATACGGTGTTGAAGGCTATCACACAGGCTGGAGGATTAGTGATGTACGCCGACTCGGTTGCCAACATTTATCGATCCTCAGAATCGCCTTCGCCGGTTGATCGGACAGATCACTAATTCTTTCGACCGGACAAATCACAGACTAACGACACAACCGCAAATTAACCGTTGACACCCTCGCCCCCGAATGCTAATGTACTGGCATGTGCTAATACACTAGCATATTACAGGCGAGACAATGACCAACGACCCCCGTAATCAACTCGGCCGCCGTGAGCGGCAAATCCTGGAAGTTCTCTATCGTCTCGGCAAAGCCAGCGTGGCCGAAGTCCGCGCCAGCCTGCCGGACCCGCCCACTTACTCAGCCGTTCGCGGCATGTTAGGTCTCCTCGAACAAAAGGGCCACGTCGGCCATCAGCGCGACGGCATGAAATACCTTTACGCGCCCGTCATCGCCCCCGTCAAGGCCCGCCAATCGGCTCTCCGGCATCTCGTCTCCACATTCTTCGAAGGCTCTACCCTGGCCGCCGCCGCCGCGTTGCTCGAAATGTCGGACGCCAAACTATCCCCCGCCGAAAGAAAGCAACTGTCCGCCCTGATCGCCCGCAATGAAGGAGAAGGAAAATGATCTCGTCGCTCGCCACTCTCCCCGTGTTGTTAGAAGTATTCTGGAAATCCGGCGCAGCACTCGGCATCGCGCTGTGCGTCAACAGTCTGCTGCGCCGGAAATCGGCCGACTTGCGGAGGCTCGTGCTCTCCGCCACTCTCGTCGTCCTGCTGGCTGCGGCAATTGCATCACCTGCCCTGCCCCGCTGGACCGCGACATCGCCCGCCTGGTTCCACTCCGAACAACCGCTGCCCAATGCAAATGAAGTGCGCTCAACGCCCGTAGCATTCGCGACTCCGCCTGCGCCAGTCCAGGCCGTAACACCCGACCTCAGCGCGTCGGTCACTCCCTCCCTCCCGATCGCACAACGAATCCTGTCGTCGACTCCCATCCTCTGGCTCACCGGTACAGTTCTGCTGCTCGCCCGTTTTGTCCTCGGATTATTCGGCCTCCGCCGCCTTGGCCGAGCTTCCAAACAACTGCACAATCCCGACGTCATCGCTTACCTTCGCGCCATCCAACCGCGCCGCAACATCACCCTGCTGCAAAACGACGCCGTGCCCGCCCCGGTCACCTGGGGAATCTTTCGCCCCGTCGTTCTGGTTCCCACGGGCTTCGAAACTTTACCAGCTGAATCCCGCAACGCCGTCATCTGCCACGAAACCGCTCACATTCAAAGTCATGATTTCCTCGTTCGTTCCCTGGCAGACATCACACGCGCTCTGATCTGGGTCCAGCCCCTGATCTGGATAGTGCGCAAACAATTGAGAGAGGAGCAGGAGCTTGCCTGCGACGATCTGGTCCTCGCAGCGGGTGGCAAGCCATCCGCCTACGCGAAATTGCTCCTCGATTGGGACGTCCGCCCCAGTATGGCCTCGCTCTTCGCCGTGGGCATGGCGCAGCAATCGTCACTGAAGCGCAGACTTCACGCCCTCCTCAATCAGGACGTGCGCCGTGACCGCGCCGCCGGCGCCGTAGTGTTCGCGACGTGGGTAGTCGCGCTCGCAACAGCATTTCCTCTCGCCGCGCTCAGCTTCACTCCCCCAACGCCGGATTCCCAACTCGCTCCGCCCACCGTGCGCACTTACAGAACATTCACGCTTCCCGAGTTGCCCCCGCAAGTCCGATCGCACGTGGCGCTGCCCTCGCCAGCGCCCTCGATACCAGCACCCACGCTGCTGGCCCAGGCCCTCCCGGCAGCGCAAACTCCACCACCCGCAACCGCCTCCCCCAGAGCAGTGCCGTATCCGCTCCCAACTTTCGTGGCGCGAACATCGCTGGTGATCGAAGACGTCAGCGTTAAAGATCAATCGGGAAAGGCTATCGAAGGACTGTCTCCCGATGATTTCGCTATTACCGAAGACGACAAGCCGCAGCGAGTGATGCTCGCAGAATTCCAGCGGCTCGACTTGGGCAGCTACTACGTTCTCGGCTATTACAGCACGAACTCAAAGGTTGACGGCGCATTCCGCCGAATCGGAATCACCCTAAGAAGCAACCCCACCGCAAAGCTTGATTTCCGCGCCGGCTACTACGCCCCCAGCGCATTCACCTCCGGCAATATTGACGCCCTTACCGTTGAAGGCGTGACCGATCTCGATGCTGGATCGAAAATCATCCCCCCGGCCCTCATGATGAAATACGACCCTGAATACTCCGAAGAAGCGCGCAAGGCCAGGTTTTCGGGCACGGTCACACTCGTCGTGGAAATCAACGCATCCGGCCAGGCCACCAGCGTCAAAGTAGTCCGCAAACTCGGCATGGGACTCGATGAAAAGGCCATGGAGGCCGTAGCACGCTGGAAATTTAGACCCGCCAGCAAAGACGGACAGCCAGTCGCAACCTCGGCTGCGGTAAACGTGAGTTTCAGTCTCCTGTAGCGACGGTTTTCGGAGGTATTTAGACTTGTCGATCAAATCCGTGCTCCTCTTTTTGATTGCGACCGCGCCGTCCGCTTTTGCGCAGGGCAGCGGGACAGCCAACGTTCACTTCGAAGTGGCGTCCGTCAGGCCCAGTCCCGTGCCACCAACTCACTTTGCCTTCACGATCGACCAGCATGGCGTGGACTTTGGCAATATCTCGATGGAAACAATTGTGGAGACAGCCTACGGGTTAGAGTCTTGGCAGATTCGGGGGCTTCCCTGGTTTCAGGACGCCCGATTCGACATTCGCGCACAAGCGCCCTCAGGCGCCACCCGTGAGCAGGTGCCGATGATGTTGCGGGCGCTCCTGGCGGAACGTTTCGGCCTGAAATCGCACATCGAGTCCAAAGAGTCCGTCGTGTATGCACTTGTAGCCGGGAAGGAAGGTCCAAAGATGAAGGTCGCAGCCGAGAATCCAGAGAAACCAGATTTCGGCAGCCGGCAAGTTCTCCAGCGTATAGCCTCGTCGAGCGGCCAGCAGTTTATTCTCCGCGAACCGGGCCGCATCACCTTCGAGACGGCGAAGATCACCATGGGGGAATTGGCCCATTTTCTGATGTTCTATGTCGATGACCCTGTCATGGATATGACGGGCCTTCAGGAATCCTACGAGGTCACCCTGGAAGTACCGGGCGGGACCAACTATAAGAAACGCGCTACGACCGTGGCCTCGCCCTCTTCGGCGCAGTCGGCACCTGCCGATCCCGGCGGTGAAGTCTCAGTCGTGGCATCGATCCGCAAGCTGGGCCTGATCCTGGATCGGCGAAAAGCGCCCGTGCCAACGCTGGTGATCGACTCGATGAACCGAATTCCGGAAGAGAACTGACGCCCCATTATGCTCTGTATGCGGGTTCTGGCGATTCGAATCGCGACAGCCGCGTTGTTGATCGCCGGAGTCACCGCCGCACTGCTTCGCGCACAGTTCGAGGATCGCCCGCTCGTGGACCCAACCGGCCTTGTCGGCTATTACGACTTCGATCTCCGCGTTCCCTGCGATCCCGAGGGCTGCTTCACCAAATTATGGAGCGATGACGTTTTCTTCAGTGCACTGGAAACGCAATTGGGCCTCAAAGTAGAAAAGGAAGACGCTCCCGACCAGGATGTTGATCGCCGACCATGTGAACCGAGTGCCGACGCCGAACTGACTACGCCGCCTGCAGTGGCCGCGCCCGACGGATACGCTCACGCTCCCGCGGCGAGTTCATCGCTTCCCAAAGATCGCTGCGCCGTTGCACATTCAGCCAGAAATCGGGACTATTGCCAAAGACTGTGGCGAGGATGAGCGCGGTCGTCGCAGTCACGCTGCGACGACCGTTGCACAACTCGTTCACGTGCTTGCGCTGCACGCCCATTGCCTCGGCCAAAGCGCCTTGTGTCAGACCCAGCGGCTCCATGAACTCCTCGCTCAGAATCTCGCCAACACTCGCCGGCTTACGTTTCGTCATCAACATCTTTCACCTCATGATCTGCAGCTGTCAGGTTTCGCGGCAACCGCAGTAGTCTATGAGATCCACGCTGGCGTTTCACACGCCATCCGATTCTTTTCGAGCGCTGCAAGAACTCGTCTCGGCTTACTGGGAGGCCAGTTGCTCATCGGGAATTGCAAATGAGACGTTGAAAGCTGAGGACGGTAATTCCCAGTGTGCGATACGGTCGGCAATCACTTCGATCGCGAGACGTTCTGTGTTGCTGATCGCTTCTTCCCGGTTCTGCCCGTAACTCATGACGCCGGGCAACTCGAGGGTGCCCGCAATCCAGCGACCATCTTCCTCTCGTTCCAGTTCAATGGTCAGCTTCACTACTCCATCATAGCGCCGTTGCGCATCGAAAACTTCGGTCACGTCGATTCTGTCGTGTACTTTCAATAACATGCACATAACCCCTCGTGCTGTCGTGCTCTAATTCGACCAGGACCAGTTGCGGACAATGCCGAACGTTCGTTTTGT
>CAIKAS010000262.1 GCA_903825445.1 uncultured Acidobacteriia bacterium | reverse complement strand
GCTCCAATCGCGCGCGATAGCAAGGCCGGGTCAGTCGTAAAATTCTGGGGAATTCGCACGCCGTTGAGGTAGTTATATGTCAGAACCGCCATGTAGCGGTCCGGGCTGGCGAAACTCTGAACAAACTGGCCCGCCTGCTGGCGCACCGATATTTGCCCGCCGGCAGTGGTGTCGAAAAACATGGCGATGTAATGCTTACCCGGGCGTTCGGCAATTGCGGCCGAGCTTTCCAGCGAAAAGCTGGTGAGCACCTGTTCCTTGCCGTCCTCCCAGATCCGGAAATCCTTTTGCGCCAGATCACGCGCAAATTTTCCCTTCTTATCTACCGCCACGGCATCCACCAGCACGACGCGGGATTCTGAACGGATGATTGTCTCCGCGGGCGCCTGTGCGATCACCATTGAGACAAAGAGCGTATGGCTGATCGTTACGCACAGGACGAAAGACAATACACTGCGCTTCATGTTCATGGGATATCCACCACTCCGCTCTGCGCCGACATAGTCTGGCCTTCGGAATCGCGCACCACCATCCGAACCAGATATCGCCCCGGATGCACCTGAAAACTATTCTTGATGGAAATACCGTTATCGAGGCGTTTTTGCAGCGTCTCATCGAGCAGTCGCATCTCCACAACCTTCTGTGTCCCCGTCATATAGTTTCCGTCGTTATCGAACAGCCCCGTCACAACGGTGACATCGTTGCGGTTACGATCGGCCTCCTTGTGGAAGGCGAGTTGTTTCGCGTCGATCTTCGCAACGGTCGAGAGCGTAACGTCGCCGCCTGGTGCTTTGAAGTACTGCGTCTGCAACACGGCAGGCAACTCATGCATTTCGTCGCGAGAAAAGAAGGCTTCTTCGATCTGCTGCTTCGACTGCTCGGCGGGAGTGACGCCGAACTTCGGCGCGTAGTAGCCCTTGCGCGACTGCAATTCCATACCTTTCTTGCTCTTGAGCGAGACCTTCAGGTTGTGATAACTGCCATCGAGTTTCAGATTTTGAGGTGAAAATCCGAGCAGATAGAGGAACTGCGGCGCAGCGGCCGTGAGCGCCATGCCCTCGTCATAATCGTTCTTGCCGTGATAAAAGTTACCGCCGGTGCCGTCCGCCAGCGTCGCCATGATGTCGGCTTGTGCCATCGATTCCGTGGTGTTGATGATCGATTTCAGAGCAATGGTTGCGGGGTTGGCCCTGGAACTGGCACTGTAGGTGGCAGTTGTGTAGAGGCCGCGCGCGTCGAGCGCACCGATCACAACATTAGCTTTGATGGCGCGCTCGATGAGGGCCGTTTGCTCGTCGCGGTGGTCGTCGGTGATGAGAAACCCTGAAGAGATCAAAACCAGAGTTCGGCGGCCCGGCGTCGACGCCATGCGCGCCACCACTGCGCGGAGCGCGTTCAGCGACAACTCGGCATCACGATCGCCGGTGATTACCGCCTGCTGAGCGGCCCGGTTGACCAACGCCTGGATCGCGTCCGGTGGGGCGCCGTTGCTGCATTGATTGGCGTCCGCCGTTGCCACGGTTCGGGCCTGCGGGTCGTTCTTCTCGTAAATCAGATAGCCCATGTAATAGCTCATGGGTGGGCAGGCAGTCTGCTGCAGGTTCTGCTCCATCGCCGCGTGGCCAGTGCCGATCCCAGCCAGAGCGACGTGCAGTTTGTCTTTATCGCTGGTGAATTCCTGGGTATGTTCGCCCGACGTCGTATAGATCGCCGCGCGTTCCAGTGCGTGTGTAGGCCCATCGATCTGGCGAATGGTGGCATCCCGAGTGTAAACGAGGTCGGCAACACCCATATGCAGATCGTCGAAAAGGTACGCGACGAAGCGGTCGGGTGCGCCGGAAGCTGTGGCGTCCTTCAGCGTTTCGCCTGAAGCTGACGGCGTCAGGGCGGGCTGCGCAACGGGCTGTGAAGGGGACGCAGGTGACGCGGACGACGTGTCCGTCCCCACAGTTTCCACCGAAAACCTGGAAATCATCTGCGGCTTGCCGTTGTCGAACAACTGAAAATCGTCGACGGTAAGATTACCGATGGCGCGGCCCGTGCTGTCGCGAACAACCACCGGCACAGGCACCAGGTTCACGCCGGATTTAAAAGTAACCGCCGATTCTTTTGTCGTGACCTCAGCAGTCTGCGCGAATATCGAAGCTGCGCCGACCCAAAAGATAGTGGCGGCGAGGATTGGTTGTCGGCTGTGCATTCGGCTGCTGTTCCATTCTACGGCAAAGGCAACAGAATAGTTGCACCGGACAAGGCGTAGGACGTGCTTCGGCTTGTCCTCTTGCTATGGGATATCCACAAGGCTGCTCTGGGCCGTCATGAGCTGCCCTTCAGAATCCCGCACTACCATTCGCACGACGTACTTCCCCGGCTGAACCGAAAAAGTGTTCTTAACCGCAATCCCCGAACCCAGGCGCTTGGCCAAAGTATCGTCCAGCAGCCGCAGTTCAATCGTTTTCTGCTGACCCGTGACGTAATTACCATCGTTGTCAAACAGCCCCTCCACTATCGTCAGGGTATTTAGATTGCGCCCGCCCTCTTTGCGGAAGCTGAGCTTCTTTACATCCACCTTGGCCACTGCCGCCAGGGTGGCATCGCCGTTATCGGCCTTGAAATACTGTGTCTGCAATGTCGCGGCCAGATCGTGAACCTCTTCACTCGAAAAGAAGGCTTCTTCCACGTCCTGCTTCGATTGCTCGGCCGGGCTCGTCGCATGCTTCGGCGCGTAGTACCCGGTGCGCACCTGAAGATCGGCACCTCTTGCGCCGCCGGAACTGCTCTTCAGCGTGACTTTGAGGGCGTGAAATCTGCCATCCAGTTTCAGGTCGAGTGGCGAGAAAGCCAGGACGTATAAGTATTCCGGCGCTGCAGCCGTGCGTGAGATGCCCTCGTCAAAATCGTTCGTGCCGTGGTAGAAAGTGCCGCCCGTGCCGTACGCGACTGTCGCCATGACTTCCGCCTGTACGATGGATTCGGTGTTTTGGAACTGCGCTTTTTGTGCCACCGTATTTGGGTTCACGTTTCCGCTGGCATCACTGATGCCGCTGGAGGAAAACAGGCCGCGAGCATCGAGTGCCCCTATCACCACGTTGGCGCGAATGGCCCGTTCAATGAGTCCCGTTTGCTCTTCGCGCCGGTCTTCCAGGACCAGAAAACCGGGAGAAATCAGCACGACGTTCCGCTGACCAGGCATGGAGGCCATACGGCTGACAATGGAGCGAAGAGCCTCAATGGAAAGCTCAGTGTCCTGATCGCCGCTCAGGACGGCGTCGTGAGCCGCAACCTGCGAGAGCTTGACGGCCATTTCCCGCTGCTGCGGTGTGAGATTGGCGCAACGTATTGCGTCGGCCACGGCCAGGTTTAGTGCGTTCTGATCGTTCTTGTTGTAGATGAGGTCGCCCATGTAGTAAGTCATCGGCGGACACCCGTTCTGGAGGCGTGTCTTCGTGGATGAGGCGTGGCCCGTGCCTATGGCTGCCAGCGCCGCGTGAAGCTTATCCTTATCGCTCGTGAACTCCTGCATCGATTGGCCAGACGTCGTGTAGATCGCGGCCCGCTCCTGCGCGTGCGACGCCGAATCGATCTGTCGCCGTGCGGCATCGCGGGTGGAGGCCAGATCGCCCAGGCTCATGTGCAAATCGTCAAAGAGATAGGCTACGAAGCGATCGGCGATGCCTTCGGGTTTCGCGTCTGTCAGTGCGGAGGTGGGGATACTCGTCGGCGTCGCCGGGGCCGGAGTTGCGCTGGAAACTACCGGAGCGTCCGCCAGTTTCTCGACCGTGAATTTCGAGATCATCTGCGGCTTGCCGTTATCGAACAACTGGAAATCGTCGATTGTCAGATTGCCGACTGCGTGGCCCTTACTGTCACGTACCACCACGGGCACCGGCACCAGGTTCACGCCCGTTTTGAAGGTGAGCGGAGCATCCGTGGACGTCATTTCCGCGGTCTGGGCAGGAAGCAGCCAGGCAATGGAAGCAACGGAAAGGAGTAGAAACGGAACGCGAGACTGAAGCATGGCAACGATGCCCAATTTTACGATACGACTGTGGGGCAGGCGCTTTCGC
>CAIKAS010000261.1 GCA_903825445.1 uncultured Acidobacteriia bacterium | reverse complement strand
GTATGCCGTTTGTTTATCACCACGACGGGAAGCGGTTCGTTTTCGCTTCGGACGTCAAGGGCGTGCTGGCATATCTGGAATCACCCAAGCTCAATGAGCCGATGCTGGCAGCTTACCTCCAGATGCGAACGTACCACGCGGAGAAGCGCTTCACATTCTTTGAGGGAATCGTGAAATTGCCGCCCGCCCATACTCTTACGGTGACTGCTTCAGGTGCGCAGTTGTCCCGTTACTGGAGACCAGAGGATGCGCCGACGATCCGGCTGGCGAGCAGCGGCGATTACACGGTACAACTGTGTGCGCTGTTTCAGCAAGCCGTTGAATGCCGGGTACGGTCGGCGTTTCCGGTCGGCGCTCATTTGAGCGGAGGGCTGGATTCGTCCGCGATCGCCGTGGTGACCGCGCGCGCCCTGCGAACGCAAGGGAAACGACTCTCGACATTTTCGTGGTCGCCGGCACCGGAATCCGGGGCCATTGCCGATCCCGCCAGTGAGCATTCCAGAATAGCTGCCGTCTGCCAACAGGAAGGCCTCGCGTGCGAATTCCTGCCCGTGCGGAAGGAAGACTACTTCGAATCCTTTCAGCAGGACATCACCACTGAGCCGACCGAGATGCTGGCGCGAGAAGGAAGGGTGCAGACGCGGGCGAAGGAGTTGGGGCTGCGCGTGATGCTTTCCGGTTGGGGTGGCGACGAGGCTGTGTCGGCGCGCTCTTCAGCCTATGATCTGGAACTGCCCGGTGATTTCGGATCGGGAGCGAGTTTGCGGAAACGCATCGGGATGCTTCGCCGACGCTTGCCGGATGCACTCTATGCCTTGGGTGGTGGAAACATCTGGCTGGAATTTGAGAGTCCCTGCATCCGCGAGGAAATCGCGGAAAAGTATCGGCGTGAGGTCAAGGAATTGCGTGGACCGGCATGGCGTCTGCATCCGGATTTCCGGGTGAACATGTGCAACCGGCTGGAATACGGACATCTCACGCGGCGGTTGGAGCACTGGGCGGTGAGCGGAGCCCGGCATGGACTGGTATATCGCTATCCGATGCTGGACCGACGCCTCGTGGAATTCGCGGTAGGCGGAATCGGCAGGGAGCAAGTGTTGTTTTCTGGAGCAGTCCAGGGGTTGCTTCCGGGTGGCGGTGACTGGAGTGAGGCTAAGTCCGAGCCCGCCGCACTGTCGGCGTTGAAGGAAGTTTACATCCAGGCTCATTCGGAATGGGCTGCGCTGCCACGCAATAGTGAGAAGACTCGGCACAGGCAGTTATCGGATTTGGGAAGGATCCATAGTGCGATTTATAGAGCGGATGAGACGCGCAGCATCGCGATGCTTGCCGGTGTGCGTGAAGGGCTCGCCTGCTTCGTCATCGGGCGGTAAATCCGCGTCGCAATGACAGAATTCAGTTCTTCGCCGGGCAGGAACAATTTGCCGCCCTGATACCAGAAGGGCTAAATACGCGCTGGTTTAATATTAAAGCTAAGATGACTTGGTCTCGAAACGTCGATCAGCGGATCTTGTTTGCTGTCGTTCAGCTTGCACGGCAGGCAACGGAGCGGCGGCCGACCGACGCACTATTATGGCAGCGTCTTGGGGAGGCGCAGCTTAGGGTGGGGGCGCTTGAGGCGGCGATCGCGAGCTTCCGGGAGGCGTTGCGTTTACTGCCACAGAATCAGGAAGTGCTGCTGCTGCTGGCGTCCGCCTATGAACGATCGCGCAATTATCAACCAGCGCTGGAGATCCTGCAACTTTACTTGCTGGACAATCCTGCCGACCAACGCGTAAAGATCAGGCATTTTGAGGCTTCTGTTGGCGCGGCAAAGTGGGATATCGCTGCTGGTCTGGCGGCTTCAATCGAACAGTTAGATCCAGGCAATCCTGCTCTTTTCCTGTGTGAGTCTGGCTTGGCACTGAAGGACGGTCGATGGCACGATTTGCTCCGTGCGTGTGAAATAAAGCTGAAAGAGTCTCCTGCACACACCAGTGCAACCTACTATCGCTCGCTCGCCTTGGCCAAGCTTGGCCGCGCTGGGGCTGCCGCGAGCATGGATCTTGCGAAATTTGTCTGGACCGGTGATCTGCCGCATCCCTCGAATTATCAGGACGCCGACGGCTTTCGAGGTGCAATCAAGGATGAAATCCTTCGTAATCCAACCCTCCGCCCGGACCCGCGTGGACTGACGACGCGGAACGGTTTCCAAACGGAGCATCTGGAGCAGCCTGACTCGGTTGCAGTGAGGGCCTTGCTGGCGCAAATAAGGATTGCGGTCGACGGCTACTCGGAGTGGGTAAAGGGAGCCGAACCTTTGTTTCGGTTCCGCCCGCGTGCGGCACACCTCAGCGATTGGGCAGTGGTCTATACCGATTCAGGCAGACAG
>CAIKAS010000260.1 GCA_903825445.1 uncultured Acidobacteriia bacterium | reverse complement strand
TGCATTGCCGAGTTCGGCAAAGGCAATTTTGAAGCACCGCTCGATAAATTCCCTGGCAAGAAAGCGTTCATCAACGACACGATCGAGCAGATGCGCGCAAACCTGAAGTCGCTGATCGTGGATACGGACGCCCTGGTCAGTGCTGCGGCGCAAGGCAAACTGGGGACGCGTGCCGATGCTTCAAAGCACGCGGGCGATTTCGGCAAGATTGTCGAAGGGATCAACGCCACCCTCGATACCGTCGTAGAGCCTCTAAAAGTCACGGCACAGAGCGCTACGGCCCTGGCCTCGTCTTCCGAGGAACTGACAGCGGTTAGCCAACAAATGGCAGGCAACGCGGAAGAGACCGCTACCCAGGCGAATGTTGTGTCCGCGGCCTCCGAACAAGTGTCGAGAAACGTCGCTTCCGTAGCCTCGGCTTCCGAAGAGATGCAGGCCTCCATCCGTGAGATTTCGAAGAACGTCAACGAATCAGCCCGGGTCGCAAAAAATGCCGTAAGCGTCGCGCATACAACTAACGAGACAGTCAAGAAGCTGGGCGAGTCAAGCCAGGAGATTGGCAACGTCATCAAAGTGATTACCTCAATCGCGCAACAGACCAACCTTCTGGCGCTTAACGCAACCATCGAAGCCGCACGTGCCGGAGAAGCAGGCAAGGGGTTTGCGGTGGTCGCTAATGAGGTCAAAGAACTCGCAAAGCAAACCGCGAAAGCCACCGAAGATATCGGCCGGAAGATTGAGGCGATTCAGGGTGACACGAAGGGTGCTGTTAAGGCGATCGAAGAGATCGGGACAATTATCAACCAGATCAGCGACATTTCTACCAGCATTGCTTCCGCTGTCGAGGAACAGACGGTGACCACTAACGAAATTGGACGCAGCGTCACCGAAGCGGCCAAAGGCGTCGGGGATATTGCCCGGAACATCGGCGGTGTGGCGACTGCGGCGGAAAACACGACAATGGGCGCCAACGATACGCAGAAAGCTTCTAAGGAGCTTAGCCAGATGGCGGCCCGACTGCAATCGATGATATCGAGATTTACGTTCTGAGTCGGTAGTGGCCTCGCGTGAGGGCTGATACAAGAATCCGCCCTCACGCGAACTGTCCAAATCGAAAGTCACATGAGGAGACGATGGCCAAAGCATTAGTAGTGGATGATTCCAAAGCCGTTCGCATGATTCTGTCAAGAATTCTGCGGGGGCTTGGGTTCGAGGTGAGTCAGGCATCCAACGGACGCGAGGCAATGGAGTTGATCGACGCGGCACCGGCGCCGGTGACCTTAATCCTTGCGGACTGGAATATGCCGGAGATGGATGGGCTTGAGTTGCTCAAGCGGCTTCGTCAAAAGCCGGAGTTGGACTCAACTGTCGTCGTCATGGTAACGACGGAGAGTGAGCTTGACCACATGATGGCAGCTCTCGATGCCGGGGCAAATGAATACGTCATGAAGCCGTTTACTCAGGACATCCTCGTCGAAAAGCTTCAGCTTGCGGGCGTACGGTTTTGAACGGGGACCAACTGTGGCGCACATAAACAAACGGCAACTCCAACCGGGCGAACGCATCCGCGTGCTCATTGTCGACGATTCCGTCGTCATCCGGAGGCTCGTCGCCCATGCGCTTGAGCAGGATCCGCTTATTGAGGTCGTCGGCGCCGCCTCGAACGGCTCAATCGCATTACAACGTATTGTTCAGCTAAGCCCGGACGTTCTGACGCTGGACATCGAAATGCCCGAGATGGATGGTCTGGCAACTCTGAAGCATCTGCAAAAAGACTTTCCTCAGGTGCGGGTCATCATGTTCAGCACTCTCACCGAACGTGGAGCCGCCATCACACTGGAAGCGCTGGCATTGGGCGCGGATGACTACGTTGCCAAGGTTTCGAACGAGGGCTCTCTCGATCAATCCATGGCACGGCTGCGACAAGAACTCATTCCCAAGATCAAACAGTTCTTCAAATTGCCAGGGCAAACCTCCGCCATACCGGGTAACAAAACTGCCGAAAACCGCTCAGCCGTGCCGTCCATTCCACAACCCACCAAGACGGGGGGCAGTTCGCAAGCCGCAACCCTGGCGCCCAAGGTCCTGGCAATTGGTGTCTCTACCGGAGGGCCGACAGCCCTTGGCGCACTTCTCCCGAAACTCCCGGCTGACTTCCCGCTGCCCGTTTTTCTTGTACAACACATGCCTCCGATGTTTACCCGATTATTGGCCGAGCGCCTCAACCAGAACTGTGCATTGTCCGTTGAGGAAGCCAGCCAGGGCGCCATCCCACAGAAAGGCAAAATACTGATTGCCCCGGGCGATTTTCATATGAAGGTCGCGTCGGGTCCGAATGGTGCGCGTGCATTCCTGGACCAATCCGCCCACCAGAATTCCTGCCGGCCCTCGGTGGATGCCTTGTTCAGTTCCATTGGAGAGGTATACGGAGGCGCAGTCATCGCGGTTATTCTTACCGGAATGGGTCAAGACGGGTTGCGCGGCGTGGAAATTCTCAAGACCCGGGGCGCGAGTGTAATCGCTCAGGATGAGGCGTCCAGCGTCGTGTGGGGAATGCCCGGCGCCGTTGTCAATGCCGGCCTTGCGGACAAGGTCCTGCCACTGGATCAAATCGCCGGCGAGATCATTCGCCTCGCAGCCCGTGTTTAAAACAAATGCAGTGCAGGACCAGACCTCGATGCAAACTCAGACGCCTACTGACATACTTTCGGAAAACTATCGTTTCTTGCAGGAGCACGTCCACTCGCAGGTCGGCATTGTGATCGAGGGAGACAAGCATTATCTCTTTGAAAGCCGTCTGTCTCCTATCGCCAGTCAGCTCGGCCTAAGTTCGGTCAACGACTTATGCGCTCTTCTGCGAGCAACCCGGGAAACAACATTAAGCCGCCGCATTGTCGAGGCGATGACGACCAACGAGACGTATTTCTTTCGCGATCCGGGTCACTATGAGGCTATTCGCAACGACTTGCTACCACGACTGAAGCAGGAACGAGCGGATACAAGAAAGATGCGTTTCTGGTCCGCCGCTTCGTCGACGGGACAGGAGGCCTACAGTCTCGCAATGATGTTGCTCGACCAGGGTCTTGCCAGTTGGAATCTCAATATCCTGGGCACGGACTTTTCCTCCCGGATGGTAGAACGCGCTTCGGCGGGCACCTATCAACAGATCGAAGTCAACCGGGGTCTTTCCGCACCTCTGTTGATCAAACATTTCCGGCGCGCGGGCGTTAACTGGCAATTGAGCGACCAGGTGAGGAATATGGCCCATTTTGAGACTATCGATCTGCGCAAGAGCCTGCGCGCGCTCGGGCCTTTCGACCTGGTCTTCTGCCGTAACGTTCTGATCTATTTCGACGCAACGACCAAGTTACAGATTCTCGAGCAAATCCACGGCACACTATTTCGCGGCGGGTGGCTGCTGCTGGGAGGGGCCGAGACCGCATTTGGCTACGAGAAATGGTTTGAGAAACGACTCACTGGGAATGCCGTAGTGTACGTAGCCCGCTGAGAACACATCGACAAAGGAAACTTATGCCCGTTGACACCAGAATCGACATAGCGATCGATGACTTAGCCCAGATTGTCACTTCGGTTTTCCAGACCATGATGGGCCTGGATGTATCTTATTGCGGCTTGCCAACGGATCAGCTTCGACCTGTGCCATCCAGGTTAACGGCGGTTGTCCATCTCAAAGGTAATTGGGACGGTATCCTGGCGATCGAGTGCACGGTCAGACAGGCCGTTCGAATGGCCGACCGCTATCTCTGCATGGGTAACGCCAACTGCACCTCGCGCGTGCTTCTTCTTCAGAAAAACGCAACTGCGGTCGATCGTATCGGCGAGTCCGGAGAAACGAACGAAGTAGTCCGCGATGTTCTCGGGGAGATCGCCAATATGATCGGAGGCAACGTAAAAAGCGTTCTGGACCTTGGGCTGACGATGTCGATGCCGCTCGTTGTCGACGAGGATTACGCCTCCCGAGCGCCTGATTACGCGGTTCACCACACACTGGGGTTCGATTCGAGCGATGGCGTATTCGTAGTCACGGTCCTGCGCTCGCTCAGGTGAACAGGTGCGCGCGCGCCCCAAGCTACTTGATGCCCGCAACCTCAAAGTGGCTGAGCGACAGCGAATAATGTTCTATTCCCCGATAGAGCGATTCAGCAATTTTCTGGCGATACTCCGGCTTGCTGAGATTACTTTCATCACGCGGGTTGCTGAGAAAGCCGATCTCGGCCAGTACCGACGGCATGCGTGCACCAATCAGTACCACAAACGGCGCCTTCTTCACGCCCCGATCATGGGCTGCCGTATTTGCCTTCGCTGCCTGCGTGAAAATCGACGACTGAATATTCGCGGCAAAGCTCTGCGACTCCGCGATCTTGTCGTTGAGCGCGATCGACTGCACCAGGTCTCGTAACTCGCTCACTGATTTATCCGACCCGGCATTCTCTCTCGCGGCCACGGTAATAGCTCCGGGTGAGCTATTGAGGTTGAGCAAGAACGTCTCGGTTCCCGCTACAGCCGGTGTTGGGGAAGAGTTGGCGTGAATCGAGAGAAACAAGTCGGCTTTGTGCTCGTTGGCAATCGCGGTACGTTCGGTCAGCGGAACAAATGTGTCGTCGGAACGCGTGAGTACAACTTCCGCGCCCAACCCTGTCTGAACCAGTTTAGCCAGCCGGAGCGCAACATCCAACACCACATCCTTTTCAAGCACGCCGTTTGGTCCGATCGTGCCATCGTCATGTCCGCCGTGCCCGGCATCGATGACCACCCGGTTGATCTTCAGGCCGAGCGCCCGCGTGAGTGAGAGGGAGGCGTCAGTGGACGCTTTAGCGGCCGCGTTCACCACGGCAGGGCGGGTGGGCGGCAATACCCGAGTTGTCGTATTGACAAAAGGCGCGGACGCGGAGGTTGAACTCGCCGATGAACCAGAGGGTTTGCGCGGCATCCTTACATACGCAAGCGACATCCACGATTCCTGAAGCTGAAGAGGCGTCAGTGCGGCAACCTCAATGGGCTGAACTGGGGCCGGCTGGGGAACAATTGGCCAGGGGACCGAGGGCAAAACCGGCGGGACGAAAACCTTGTGGCCAGGTCGGCTCGAAGTAGTGACTAAAGCCGGAACCCCCAGTGCTAATCGGGGGCGAGCGGCGGGGGCATAGGTGGGTGTGACGACCGGTGTCGCAGTAATCTGCTTTCTCGCGTTGCCCGGGGTCAGCTCAATCACAATCCGGTCAGGCGTATCCAGCCGCGATACTTTGTAATCGACGGAATCTGAAAGATCAAATACAACACGCGTAGTGCCAGGCGTTGTCTCGGCAATTCGAATTCGTTTAACCAGACGATCGTTGATCTGGCGAGTCGCAACCCTTCGTCCATCGATCAGAGGACGCGCGTGCAAGACGTCGAAGAAAAGGCGCTCTGGGTTAGTGGCGCGGTCAGCGTGGAATTCCGCGAGACCGCTGGTTTCCACGACTACCCGAGTGGACCCGGGATGCGACCAGGAACGAAGTCCTGTCACCTGAATTATGCCGGAATTTGACACAGCAACCGAGGGCAGGAGTAAAACAACCGCCGCCGCCCAGTGGAAGTGCCGAATCATAGTATTCAGGGTGTCTTGTAGTAGATCAGGCCGTCAGCGCCAACCTGCGCCTGGATGTGATGAGGTTCATCGGCGGCAGGTTGCAGGGTCGGTTTCAAAGTTGAGGGCTGCGTCGCCTGGTTCTGACGCTCGGCGGTGAGATGCTTCGCAACGGTTCGAACGTAACCCAGGGTTTCGGCATACGGAGGGACGCCGTTGAACTTATCGACAGCAGCTTCACCAGCGTTATACGCCGCGATGGATTTCGTATAGTCGCCGTTATAGTAATCGATCAGGAAGCGGAGGTATCGCACACCACCCCGGATGTTGTCTTCAGGGTCGAAGACGTTGCTGACGCCAAAGCGCCGGGCAGTCGATGGGATCAACTGCATGATGCCCTGCGCGCCTTTGGGCGAAACGGCTCCCGGGTTGTAATTACTCTCTGCCAGGATCACCGAGTGGACGAGCGGTGCCTCCACGCCTTCTTTACCCGCGATCCGATCCACCATTTCATTGATCTGGGCGGGTGGGATGCGAGGAATCGCCGGCGCAACCACTGCGCGGATCAGACGACCGGTTTTAGCATCCGGGCGCACCACCGTTTTCACCGGAGTGGACGTGATCGCGACCGTGGCGGCGCTGGTCTGAACGGCAATTGGCATAGCCAGTATCAGTATAAACCAAAATTGGGTTAAAACGTTTCGAATTCCGGTTGTGTGGACTGGCAGGAATCTCGCAGCCGCCATGTCAGGGCGCATCGGTATGGCGGTCGAACTCTGCCGCCCTTTCCCGTCCGGTCTGACAAGGATCTTAAACATACTCCCGAAATTCGATGCTAACATTTTGGCTGACGAGGGCGACGTGGCACGAATCCGAAAAGGGCGAGCCGGCTGGGTGCTGGTAGGCGGAAGAAGCAGCCGCATGGGCGTCGATAAGGCCACCGCTGATTCGGATGGCCGGGCGTTAGCCCTGCGCGTCGCGGACCGGATCGCCGGGGCCTGCGGACAGGTTTCCCTGGTGGGAGATCCCTTGATATATTCGCAACTCGGGCTGCCAGTAGTTGCCGACAGCTTCCCCGGCCAAGGTCCTTTGGCTGGCATCGAAGCGGCACTTGCCGCGTCCACGTCAGACAATAACCTCATTGTTGCCTGCGACATGCCATCTATCAGCGAGAACTTGCCTGCGGAGCTTTTCCTGGCGGCAGAAAAAGCCGACTGCGTCGTGCCAAGGCACGAAGGCGGTCGCCTGGAACCGCTATGCGCTGTGTACCACCGGCACTGCCATCCTGTAGTCCTCAGAGCCATCCAAACCGGAGTCCGCAAAGTCACCGACATCCTTCCGCTGCTCGAAGCGAATGGTTTCGCGGTACGATACGTTCGGGTGTCCGATCCGACCTCATTTGAGAATTTGAATACCCCGGAAGACTGGCACAGGTATCACCGTGGCTGAAGAATATCCGCACTACATCGAATTCCGTCATGTTTATAAGACGTTCGAGAAGCCCGTTTTAGTCGATTCTAATTTTTTTGTCGACGCCGGGCAGACGGTCGCTATCATCGGGCGCTCGGGCGTGGGCAAGTCGGTCACCCTCGGTCATATCATGGGATTCCTGAAGCCGGACAAGGGTCAGGTAATTGTGGCAAATGAGGACGTTACGGCCTTCAGCGACACCGAAATGAACCGGATTCGTCGCAAGGTCACGATGGTTTTCCAGTCTGGCGCCCTGTTTGACTCGCTTACGGTCGCAGAGAATATTCTGTTCTCCCTCGAATCCCGAGAAGACTATGACGCACAGAATAAAGAAGACGTAGTGGAAGGACTGCTGAAAATGGTCGACATCTGGGATGCCCGGGATTCGTATCCGAGCGATTTATCCACTGGGTATCGGCGAGCGGTGGCCATCGCGCGCGCGTTAGCCGCTCAACCTCAGTGCGTCCTCTACGATGAACCAACTACCATGGTCGACCCGATCATGAGCGACCATTTGACGCTCCTGATGCTGCGCCTCAAGAAGCAGTTGCAACTGACCAGCGTAGTAGTGACTCACGACCTGGATCTAATGCATCGGGTAGCAGACAAGGTGGTCTTCCTGAGCAAAGGCCGGGTGGCATTCTTCGGGACTCCTGCGGAGCTGCACCGATCACAGGACCCCGACATTCAGGAGTTTCTGGAACTGGACAGAGTGATTCGTGGATCATTGGCGGAGGACAGCCCGTTCCGCACCGGACTGGCGGGAGCTGCGGTCGAGGCCTAAAAATATGGCCTCGGACCCCAATTCGACTGGCGGTATAGGTAAATACCTCGGTCTGGCGCTAATGCTGCCAATCTCGACGGGCGTCGGATATGGTTTGGGCTACGGCCTCGACGCGCTGTTCCATACGACATGGCTGCGGTGGTTATTCATGGGGTTTGGCACGGTGGCGGGATTCATCGATCTGGTGAAAGAGGCGGGTGGGGATCAATGACGGCGGTCGATTACGAACGTGCACTGAGGCGATTGCCGAACTGGATGGCCGCATTGGGGGTCATTGGAATCGGCGTTGCATTTCGGCTGTCGGGCATATCCGGCGCGGCAGGCTTCCTGCTCGGGGCGATGGCGGCCTGGCTCAATCTCAGACTGATCGAGCGAGGTGTGGACCGGCTCATTCGCATGGTCGCCGCCGAACCCGGAAAGGCGCGAACCGGAGGGGGCGTCAGAATCTTCGCGCAGTTCGCGATTTTCGCTGCAATTGGCTTTGTTATACTCAGGTTTACCGGTTTCAATCTGATGGCCGCGCTGCTCGGGTTCCTCGTGTGTCCGGCCGCCGCTCTGGTCGAAATCGTCTACGAACTATTCACCTATGGTCACTCGTGAAGCCTGGCTGACAAAACTTTTTAATGCCTATTTGGCAGGTCCCGGAAATGCGCTTTTGGCGTTGTTCCATCAGACGGCGGAGAACCCGAAAGAACCATGGGCCGATTTCATCGTCATGCAGGTTCTGGTCGCGCTCCTGATCGTGGCTTTGCTCGTCGTGTTGCGGCGTGGATTGTCTGTCGATAAGCCAGGCAAGATCCAGCACATATTTGAAGTGATCCGCGAGTTCATCAATGAACAGGCTCACGATCAGGTTGGGCACGACAGCGGCCGCCATACACTGATTTTCACGACCCTGTTTATCTTCATCCTCACGGCTAATTTAATCGGCATCATCCCTGGCTTTGTGAGCCCGACCCAGTGCCATTACGTCACGGCTGGCTGCGCGTTTCTCGCATTTCTCTACTACAACATCGCGGGCCTCAGAAAGAACGGCCTGTGGAAGTACACGAAGCATTTTATGGGACCAGTCTGGTGGCTGGCCCCACTGATGCTGCCCATCGAAATCGTGAGCCATTTGGCGCGGCCGCTTTCGCTGACCATCCGTTTATTCGCCAACATGTATGCCGGCGAAAAGGTTATGCTCGCGTTTCTCGGCCTCACGTATTTGGTCATCCCGTCCGTCTTCATGGGGCTGCACGTATTTGTGGCGTTTCTCCAGGCCTACATCTTCGTGCTGTTGACCATGATCTATGTGGGCGGCGCGGTCGCCGAAGAGCATTAAAAGACTTTGCCCGTAAAGGGCGAAAACACCGCATTCCGCGTGAGGCCTCCCGCCCCCAGGCGAGGAACGCAACCACCTCCGGGCTGCGAGTTTAACCGTAAGGAGTACTACAAATGAAAAATAAGATAACGTTTCTGGCGTTGGCGATGATGCTTTCGTCGGTTCCCATGTTCGCCGCCGATTCCACGGCTGCGGCCTCTACGGGCGGTACCAGTTGGATTGGTCCATTCGCGGCCATCGGGATGGCCATCGCGTCCGGTTTGTGCGCGCTCGGCCAGGGTAAGGCAGTCGCCGGAGCCGCTGAGGGTATGGCGCGCAACCCCGGTGCCACAAATGCGATCCGTTTCGCACTGATTCTTGGTCTTGCTCTGATCGAATCACTGGCGCTTTACACGCTCGTGATCATTCTGATGTTCAAGTAGTTTTTAACTTACCTGTGTAGTTTTTGCGCGCCGAAGAGGGTGAATCCCGCCCTTTCGGCGCGCATTTTATTTAGGGAAATGTCCACGGCAGCGTCATCTGGCGCAAGCGGCGGGTGGAGTGGTTCGGCGTCATATGACTAGTACCAGTCTTGATTGCATTGAGTGCGCATAGGGCGTAACCTTAAAAGAGGAAGAAGATCGATTTGGAGCAGAGACGCGCACAACGGTATCGAATGGAACTCCCCCTGCAGATCCTGCAGCTGGGTGCCGACAAAGTAAACCGAACGGAACAGACCCGGGACATCAGTTCTGGAGGCGTGAGCTTTTCTTCACGCGAAGACGTTGAAGTTGGCGGTCGGATTGAGTATCTAATCACGCTCTCCGGGAGCAACCCTCCGGTTCGTATTCGTTGCCTGGGCAAGGTACTTCGCAGCCATAGACTTGGCAATGGTCAGGCACCGTTCGAAGTGGCGGTGACCATGGATCGCTACCAGTTCATGAGTCCGCAGGAAGTGGAAACCTTCGCCGCCGCCTCCTGAGCGTTGACGTTCGCCGTCACACCGTGACTCCCGCTAAACTGAGTTTAAGGGCATCCGCCGTTGGATTCCCGAGGGGATTCAAAGTGCGACTTTTTCGACTAATT
>CAIKAS010000259.1 GCA_903825445.1 uncultured Acidobacteriia bacterium | reverse complement strand
TTCACGGTGTGTGAGGTAGTATTTACCACTGCCGTCCTTCCGCACTACGTCATCCATGGCCAGCTTCTGAAGTAGCCGCCGGATCGTGACGGCATTCTTCCGCAGAAGGCCCGCGATTCTCCCGGGCGATAGCGGGGCGTCGTCTTTCAGCAGTTCGACAATTTCCTGCCTTGCTTCGCTCATGCCGACTTCCGCGCCTTCGCCGATTAATTGCCAACCGAAAGATTCCCCGGTTTCAAGCCGAAGCCCGAGGGTTTGCTCCTCCATCTCCCGCCCGACAGCATCCAGCACCGAATCGCCGTTGGCTTGCTTCCGCAGTGTCCAGACCGCATCGCACGCCGCCGTTATGCCGGTGGTGCCTGCCACCGTGTCCAGCCCGCTTTCCGCGCCCATTTTGCGCGTATGATGAACCAAAACGATGGCAAGCTTGTAACGCTGAGCCAATTCCTGAAGCAGCGCGATTTCCGCGTATTCGCTCCGCATCACGTCGCGATTGCCGCCGCCAGACTTCGCCACTTTCAGGAACGTGTCGATTACAACCAGTTCGTACCGGTCAGCCTTCAGGAGTTCGTCAAGCTCCGCCGCCCCGCCATCCGCAAGCGCTGTCAGGGTATAGCGGAACTCTATGTTCTGAAGCTGGATATCGGCCTTCGCCAACAGCTTCCGAAGCCTGTTATGCGTGCGCCCTGGACCTTCTTCCAGTCCGCAGTACAACACTCTCGCCGCCGTCTTCACGGCGAACTTTCCGAGAAACGGGCGCTGCATCGCCGCATCGACTGCCATTTGCAATGTAAGCCAACTCTTGCCGGATTTCGGACGGCCCGCAAGAATTGTTAGGCCATTGGCCAGTAATCCGTCGAACAAGAAGACCGGTGGAGGATAGTTCGTCCGATAGATTGAATAACCGTCCAACTTAGCTGGTGACGCGGGCGCATCCGCCTGCAACTTGCGCCCGATATCGGGGTGAATGGGTTCGTTCACCATCGATCCACCGACTCGGCCATCAGGTCGATGAATGCCAGCAATGCGGCTTGCCGTTCGTACCTCCGCCGCTCACCGTAATCGGAAAGTCGGTCCGAGAGTTCGGGCATACACTGGCTAATGGCCCTGTATACGGCGATAAGGTCACGTTCGCCGCGTGCTTCACGGGCGATCCGCTCCCACCGTGTCAAGACTAAAATCAGGGATTCGTTTGCTGCCCCGCCTATCGGATCGAACAGTCTGGCTTTTTCGGTTGTGAGCATTTCATCGATTTGTTCCAGGAATCCGGCCCGCCAGTTAAACGCTTGTTCCCGCGTTCCTTGCCGTTCCAGTGCTGCACGCTTCGCCGCCCGAGGGTCATAGGCTTCCGAGTCGATGCGAAGCCCGTATTCGCCCGCCAGCGCCCGCAGCGCACGAAGAAACGGTTCGCCCGTGGCGAGCATTTCCAGGTCGATGACATTCCACGCTTCTCCGCAGACCCAGCAACAAATTCGCCCGTCTCGGATCGTGCAACTCGGGTGTCTGTCGGCGTGATTGCCGCAGTGCCATTTGCCATAGCGCCCGCGTCTGAAGCCTGCTCGCTCCGCGTGGTCTTCGATCCGGGCCGCCCGCAGAACGGCTTGCCTCAGGTCGGGGATATTTGCGAAAATCGAAGGTAGAACTTTTGTGTGTTTCGGGGCCTTGTCGGTGTGATGACCGGCGGCCCTTTTTTCTTGAGGCATAGAATTACTGCACCTCCGCTGGTGTCCCGCCGCCGGACGGACGTGATTCGAGCCAGGCCGCAATATCCTCCGGTCGGTAGCGGACTGCCGCGCCGATCTTCAGATACTTCGGGCCGAGGCGTAGAAGTCGCCACCGGCGGCACGAGGCCACCGATAACCCAGTAATACGGGCGACATCGTGCTCTGTCAACAGTTCTTCGAGGGTGTTTTGTATTGTCATTTCGGTCCTTTCGGGTGGATTGCATTCCACCTGCCCTGAAGCATAGGAACCTAAAATTGTTTTGGAAACTTCCGCGCACGAAATCCATAAAAACCGGGGTTCCTGGC
The DNA here is from genome assembly GCA_903825445.1 of uncultured Acidobacteriia bacterium. Lineage (GTDB taxonomy): Bacteria > Acidobacteriota > Terriglobia > Bryobacterales > Bryobacteraceae > BOG-234. Next base: position 7,532 of record CAIKAS010000259.1, on the reverse strand, counting down.
GGGCAACCGATGGCCACGGATGTTTGCGGAAATTAGGAGAAAGTTTCGGGAACGGCTTTCTTTCGCTGATTTGCTGTCTCAAGCCGGTACTCGATGACTTTGATCAGCTTCGGTCGATCAAGTTGATCTGACCATAGTTTGCAGGCCTTATCCCTTTTGCGCCACATCTTTGGGCAAGGAATGCAACGTTCCCCTTCGTCATCCCTGGCCGCGTCCAGTGCATCGCAGATTTCATCCAACCTCGAACGCCAGTCTCCGTTTGGAGCCACACGCGCGACAATTTCAGCCAGCCGCGCGGCGTATTGGTAATCGGCTTTCGGCCCGCGCTTTTGTGCTTGTCGATTCGCCTTCTCCCCGTTTGCTGTTGACACCGATTCCGTACAATGTTCATCCGCGCTCGGTTCAGTTACTCCACACTTTTCGCTTAGGGAGCCGCCCCCAGCCCGCGCTTTGGCCTCGGATATCAGGTTGATCGCGGCATCAGCGAGGGCTTCCCCGGTGATCGCACCTACTCGCCAAACGGACGCCCGCTCCGGTTCGGGAATCCCGGCCCACGGGTCCGCGTTCAGAGAAAGGAATGAGAACCCCATGGCCACTTCTGCCGAACCTGCCAGCCACTCTATTTCACTCAGACCGTGCCTGACGAAATTGGCGATACCGGTCCGTAGTTCGGCTTCAAAATCGTCCACGGAATCGAAAAGGCTCATGCACTCACGCGCCGCGAAATTGAATTGGTGAACGACAACCTCTCGGATAAGTTCTGTGTCCCAAATCGTGCCTACCTTGTGGTGTTCCTGCTCTAGCTTCGGTCCGAACTCTTTCATGAAGGACGCTGTAGACTGACTGATGCGAGCTTTTGCCGCTTTGGTTAATCTCCCAATGATCGGTTTCGGAGCGCACCCTGCCTCCAGCTGATGACACAGCGTAATGGAATGATCTACGACGCGCTTCAGGACTCCCGACCTGCACTCAACGAACGTGCCATCGGGCATCTTATCCGTGACACTGGCTGAAAGCTGAAAGCGAACGAAATCCGCGTGCCGAATTTCATCTAACCAATCATCTTCATCGTCGTAGCCACGGGCTTTCGCGGCCTTCGCGAATATCGCGCTTGCCCTTGCGCGAAGACTCTTGTCCATCGGGTGAAACCACGTCCACTGGCTCGGAAGCTGAATAGGGGCGGCAATCCAGACCGGCGGGCGTGAACTCCAAATCAGACTCCATTCATCCGCTGGAAGGCTCTCAAAATCGCCGCGTATGCTCCGCCAAACTCCACCGTCGAAACCGGTCATGATCGCTCCCTTTATGTTGGTCCCCACTTTCTTGGTCTTGGACCCACAGGCAATATAATGCATAAAGTATGGTAGTGTAGGCAAATCGTGGGCATCGTGAAACCAACGAGAATTGGGCTTTTACTGGCGGCAGGAGCGCTCCTTCTTGGCGTGGACGCCACAGCATCGGTGATCTATACGTTCACCACTCTCGACTTTTCCGGCAATCCTAACGGGATAAACGATAGCGACCAAATTGTCGGTTCCTTCAGCGACGCAAACGGCATTCATGGCTTTCTCTACTCTGCGGGGGTTTTTGCGGTGATTGCCGACCCCAACTCGCCTAACGTCACGGAGGCGTACGGAATCAACGACAGCGGGCAGCTAGTGGGCGTTTACAACGACGGCACCGGCAACCACGGTTTCCTTGACACTGGGGGTACATTCGCGACGATTGACGACCCCGCTTCGGTGCCAGGCAATACCACCGCCTTCGGAATCAACAATAGCGGCCAAATCGTCGGTGATTTTGCCGACGCGACAGGCGGCCATGGCTACCTCTTGTCCGGCGGCACTTTTGCCGCCATCAACTTCCCCAGCGCGCCCAATGATTTCACCGGGGCATTTGCCATAGCCGGTAGTGAGATTGCGGGGTATTTCTACGATTCCTCAGGGACTCACGGGTTTCTTGACGCATCCGGCACCTTCACGGAACTTGACGACCCGAACGCACTGCCCGGCAGCACATTCGCGTTGGGCGTCAACGTTAATGGCGAGGTTGTAGGGCACTACGCGGACGCCACCGGGGATCACGGATTCGTTTATCTCAATGGGATCTACACCACACTTGACGACCCAAACGCTCTACCAGGAAATACCTTCGCCGAAGGCATCAATGCGGACGGGGAAATCGTTGGATATTACAACGACGCGACCGGCGGTCACCCATTTTTGGCTGCGCCCGCTCCTGAGCCGAGTACCTGGCAGACGGCGACTGGCTGCATTCTTGTCGTGACGGCGATCTTGAGAAAGAGGCTGGCTAAGCGAGTCGCGGCGACCTGACAAGGCGAGCGCGCACTATTGAGGCGGTCAACCAGCCCTGACTGTGCCCGGATTTGTGCCCACCCTGTGCATACCGCCATTGTTACCCGTCGCGAGTCCACCACTTGGACTACAATTTTGCTGCCGCCCAAGTCGCTGATGATTCGCGACTTATCGCAACTTCAAGTAATGTGTAACAAAACCGATGTGCCTATTGCTAAATTATTGATTCTTCGCGGGTTCACGATTCGTAATCAGCAGGTCGCCAGTTCGATCCTGGCGGGTGGCTCCATACTTACTAACGGGCCCGCCGTCCAGGCTTGGTGCCTCAAGCCCGTTTCAGTGCCCGTCCTGCCGCGATCCAGACGAGCGGAATCCCCAGGAGTGCGAACGAATCGGGTTCGGGTGCGAGTGAACCATCGATCTCTCCCGATCCCGTCGGAAGAACACCGAAATCCACCAGTCCGGTATTGTCTCCGAACCCGCCCGCGACATCAATAATCCCGTTGTTCACGATAGACTGCGGATCGATATTGACGAAGCCGCCTGCTCCTGCCCCGCCTAGAAATGGCCCGTAATCCCATGCATTGAAATAGTTGCTGAAGGTCTGCCCGTTGTCGGTGGCGCCCGCCCCGCCCTCGGCGATAACCGCACCTTCGTTATCCCACGTGCCTGCGACATTGAACCACAGGTAACCGCCCGCTCCGCCGCCACCTGCTCCGCCAGAAGCACCATCGGAATAGTTGAGCTGGCCAGCGCCTCCATCTGCAGTGATCGATCCTGACGCCGTAATAGTGAAATTGCCGTTGTCGCCGAACAACAGCGCACCACCACCGTATCCGCCGGCTGCAACTCCTGTGCAGTAACCGCATCCGTGGCCGCCCAGTCCACCGGCGCCTCCTCCCTGCAGGTTATTGAGATCGCCAGCCGCGCCGCCAGCACCACCGGAGGGCCAATAAACAATTGGGACATTGTTGTTGTATCCAACGATCTGAGGCACCCCGGAATAACCGCCTCCTCCCTGAATAACCAGCCCGCCGCCACCACCGCTGCCCGCGAAACCGTAGGTGTTTGCGGTCACGTATCCCCATCCGTTCCCACCGTTACCGCCTCCCAATGGGCCGTTTCCGACATTTGGATTTGAGGCACCCGGCTGGTTGGCATTGCGAACAATGATGTTGCCTGCAATTTGCGCATCGTTCTGCGCCAGCAACGCAGCGGCGGCCGATCCCGTTGTTGTGAGCGTGAATCCCTGAGGGACGTTGAAGGTGGAGAAGTTGAAGACGTTAACCGTGGAGCCGTCCGGCTGCGTTACTTGTTGAATCCCAAACGTGGCTAGTGGTCCCGAACTGTACTCAAGATAGCCGTTGCCAGCGTAGCCACCGGCGAAGACCTGGCCGCTATCGGTATTTAGAACGTAGGACGTCCCCCAATAGGGCTGGTTATTCGTCAGTACAGACGTAAAACTGCCGTCCGTTCCGGTGCTTGCGGCCGAGGCGAGGGGGTTCAGGGTATCCGCGTGTAAACCAAAGGCAAACACGGCGACCAGAATGACAGTTACGTAACAGCCAGACTCAGAGTTGTTCAGTCTCCCGCGGGTATTCGGCATGGCTCTCCCTATATCCTCCCTCGAAAATCTCCGAAGGGAGATTGTACGCCGAACTGTCTACTACGTCGAGTACTGAATTGCAGTACCGGAGGCACAATGGCGGTACCACGAAGTCCCCGAAACGCACTCTTCCACCCGTCTGGGATAGCATATTCTCCATGAGTTCACCCAACGCGAATGCGGCCATCACGCGGCGCACCCTGGTTCGCGCTACGGCCGGTGCCGCCATAGCCCGAGGGCTTTCCGCACAGGTCCGAGCCGCCACACCGGAATCCGACCGAGCCTACTGGACGCGCATGCTGACGCAAGTCGCCAAACCAGTCCTCACGGCATTGAGCCAGCGTCGACTCAAACTCGACATGCCCGTCGAAGCCGCGCCCAACGTGAAAGACCGACCCGCGTATACTCACCTGGAGGCTCTCGGACGTCTGCTGTCCGGCATGGCCCCATGGCTCGAATCCGGTAGCCCCGATGCCGCCCGTTACGCCGAAATGGCGAGAGCCTCCATCGCCGCCGCCGTCGACCCGGCTTCGCCCGACCTGATGAACTTCTCCCAGGGCTCCCAGCCCGTCGTCGACGCCGCGTTCCTCGCCCTCGGCATCCTGCGAGCGCCAACCGCGCTTTGGCAGAAGCTCGATCCCGCCACAAAAACTCGCCTCATTGCCGCCATGCAATCGTCCCGCGTCATCCAGCCCGGCTTCAACAACTGGCTGCTATTCAGTGCCATGGTGGAAGTGTTCCTGGCTCACGCTGGCGAGACGTGGGATGCCATGCGCGTCGACTACGCGGTTCGCCAGCACGAACAGTGGTATAAGGGCGATGGCCTTTATGGCGATGGTCCGCAGTTCCACTGGGATTACTACAACAGCTTCGTCATTCATCCCATGCTCCTCCAGGTTTTAGACGAGATTTCCAAAGTCTCAAAGAGCTGGGCCACCTTCTCGGCCCCGGTGGTGACGCGGGCCAAACGTTATGCCGCAATCCAGGAACGGCTGATTGGGGCCGATGGAACCTACCCGGCAATCGGCAGGTCACTCGCCTATCGCTGCGGCGCATTCCACCATCTTGCGACCATGGCGATGCGCCGCGAACTGCCGGACGGTGTAACTCCGGAACAGGTTCGCGGAGCACTCACAGCCGTCATCCGGCGGACGTTGGAACAGTCTGGAACTTTCGATGCGAATGGGTGGCTGCGCATCGGCTTGTGCGGCCATCAGCCGTCGATTGGCGAGAGCTACATTTCAACCGGAAGCCTCTATCTCTGCACCAACGCCTTCCTGCCCCTCGGGCTGCCTGAAGGCGATCCTTTTTGGAGCGGGCCCGCAAAGCCATGGACGCAGCAGCAAGTCTGGAGCGGAACCGACGTGCCCGTGGACCACGCAGTCTGACGCTTAATGCCCCTAAGCCCGTCGCTGTCGGGCAAAAACGACAGCCGGATAGATCATCGTTGCGAACAGACCGGCCAGACTCGCCATAGCACCCTGCTGGAAATCCCTGGGTTCAAAACGACATTCGATTTGGTGACTGCCCGACGGCACGATAAATCCAAGCAGGCTTCCATCCACTCGCATTGTCTTTATCGGCTTCCCATCGAGCCAGACCGTCCAGCCCTCATGGAACCGCGTTCCTGTGGTCGCCAGCATGGCGCCGGTCACATCTGCCGCCAGTCGCATTTTCCCCGGCTCTTCGTGGATCATCGTCATGTTGCCCGAAGCGCTGGCATCCAGCGACACCGGTGCTTCCAACAGGGCCCCATGAGCAAAATCGAAGTGCAAAACCTGATCCATATCTCTTTCGAGATTCGGAGGTGTGTACCGGTGTTCCATGAGCGCTGACTGGCCGATCAGGCTGCTATCGGCGAGTAATTGTTCGCGATTCTCCATCATCTGGGCAGTGTTTCGCAACCGTAACAGAGGTAGTGGATCCGGTACCGGTTTCCAGCTATCGAGCATTAACGCTCTTGCGCCCATAATGCGCGCATAAACGACCGATCCTATGGGCACGGGCGACGCTGGCTGCATACCCGTATATCCATCCACCAAACGGTAGCCGAGTAACAGAAGCTGGTCGCCATACCTCGCTTGAATCGGTCCGGGAGGGTCCACCGGAACCGTATTGAGAATATATGGATCACCGATTGGGTCGTGCACCAGCAGGAGCGCTCCCTGCGTGCACACGACATCCAGGACAACAAACGCAGCAAGCGCAGAGCAGGCTATACGCGGATTTCCTCCGGAGAGAAGAAACACAAGAACACCGCCGGTCACCAATAGGGCACCTGCACCAACCGCCAGTGGACTTGCCACATGGGAGGCCAATACAGGCAAGGCTGTTGCGAGACCCGATGATTTCGAAACCGCAACCGCGATGACTACGGTCGACAGGCTCGCCACCGCCAGAAGTCCCGCCAGTCTGCGTGCAGTGGGCGAAAGTTCCAATCGACCCTGGACTTTATACAAATGATCCAGTGCCAGGGCCGCTCCTGCTGCCACCGCAACATCGGCCAGAATGCTGTAACGGACCGGTCCCCGAAACATCCCGATCACCGGCAGGCGGGCATACAAAGGAAAAATCAGATTGTATCTTCCAAGCGTCAGAAACATTCCAGTGAAGCCAACCGTACCCAGGAATACTGCCAGACTTCTCCTTCGGCGATCCAGATCCTTTCGCCTGAGTATCCAGACAAAAAGCAACAGCGCGACCGTTCCGCCAAAGTAGATGAGGTAGTTGTAGAAACCGCGAAACTGGTCGTAACGCGCGCCTTTCCATAGCAGTGGATTAACCCACTGCAGCAACTCCTGGGGCTGCAGAGACATCTCCCCCAGGAACTCCATCGGTGGTTCCGCACGTACGGAATCCTTCATGACCGTCAAGGTTGGCAGGATCTGCACGCTGCCGATCAGCACACCGACCATCAGCGCCGCGAGAACCTGCAGGGCACTTCGCCACCGGGGTTCCAGCGTCAACAGCCACCCGATGAATCCGATTTCAACCAGCGCACAAAACCAAACCGATTGCGGATACCCGAGAAGCACCTGAGAACCCGTAAGCAACGCCGCCGCGCTCGTCCAAAGCGCCCGCGTCTTGTCGTCGTCGGAATGAAAGACGCGATGGATAGCCACCAACACCCAGGGCAGATGCGCCACCACCGCCGTAGCATTCATATGCTCGAGCATCACCAGGTTGGTACCGCCGAACGTGAAAAGAAAGCTGCCGAAAAGGGTGGCGTTCGTTCCGAAGTTCAGAGTTCGAAAGAACAAATAGCTCCCACCGAACAGAAACGCGTAGTTGGCTACGATCTCGAGTCCAAAGGCCGTTGTCAGGGGCAGCACTGAATACAAGAGGAGATGCAGCGGGTGCATCATACCGGCCTGACCTTCCCCGTGGAGGTAAAAGCCCCCATACAGATCAGGTGTCCACAGGAAACTCTGTCGGTGCTGCAGAGCATCCGCGTAGAACTTGCGGAACGGAAGATTCTGACTCAGAAGATCGCCCGCCGTTAACGTCAATCCAAGCACGACGGGCAACAGCAGCCAGATAAAAAACAGTGCGGACGCTACGAGCAAGAAGAAAGTGAGTGAGCGCTCCGCAGGTGCCAGACGTTCAGCCAC
>CAIKAS010000258.1 GCA_903825445.1 uncultured Acidobacteriia bacterium | reverse complement strand
TGGTGCCGGCTGATCGGCGCCCACGCGACCTGATTCGATGTTCGCCACAAAGTAATTCTCTCCCCGGATCGCGTAGCCAGCCATCCGCCGCAGCATGGCGATTTGCCCAGCGTGCGTGAGGGCATCGGCAATTGGGCCCTGGAAGAGACGGTTCGTCGTCCTGGCGTCCAGCGTCGCGTTCGAAAGAGCACGGTCGAGTTCTGCAAGAGAGCTAAAGAAGCGCGCCACTTCGTCGTTCCAGGGCTGCGGCGCGGAGTCCTGCCACTTCTGGTTATCCTGCACCAGGGAAATGGCCCAATCCATCAGATCCCCCATGTGAGCGAGAATCCGGGCGGGGGTGCGCGGATCGTCACTCCGGCCGAATGTGGCGAAATCCGGTGGAGCGTTCTCGACGGCGCGAGCGGTCCGGTAGGCCAGGGTGGCCAGCGTATGGCGGAGCGAAACGGCCGATTCTAAGGTCTCCATACCGCGTATGATCGCACGTTTTGGCGACATACGGCCGGATTCATTCGATCCGGCCAAAATGGACCAGTTACAAGTGTTCCGGAAAGCACCTCGCCACTGACACTGGTGATACAAATGCATGCTATTCTGATCCGATGCTTTATTCGTAGCGGTTTCTAAAGCTCATGCGTCATTAACATATGCAAACCTTTACGCGGCAAACTGTTGCGCCGGAGTTCCGGATAGAGGATGATTGCGACGGGTATACACTACTCGATACCAGCCTTGCGCGACTGCGCCGGGACTGAGCAGACTGTGAGCCGATACGACGACGATGTTTGAACTGCTCTTCAAATACCCGCCCGCCATCTTCTCCAAAGGCAAGCTGGTGCTGCTGGCTCCCTGGCCGGTTTGGGTTCTGATCCTGCTTGTGATCCTGGCTGGCGCGGGCGTGGCGTGGTTTCTGCGCGAACGACGCTCGGCGCTCAGTCTGGGGCGGCTCATCGGAATCGGCATTGCGCAGACCGCGATGATCGCCATCATTCTCTTTATGCTCTGGCACCCGGCTATCAGTGTGGCCCGGTTGCGTCCTCAGCAAAACGTGATTGCGGTGCTGGTGGATAACTCCCGGAGCATGGGTTTGGTCGACCCCGGTTCCAGCGACGGCAAGAGCCGTCTGCAGAGCGCTGAGGATGTACTTAATAATGACCTGCTGCCGGCACTTAGCAAGAAATTTCAGATTCGCCTTTACAGTTTTGGCCACGATGCTACGCGGATAGACCAGGCGAAAAACCTGGCACCCGACGATAACGCCACGCGTATCGGCGACAGCCTGAAGCACATTGCGGCCGAAGCCAGCACAATGCCGCTGGGGGCCGTAGTTCTGCTCACGGATGGCGGCGATAACACGGGTGGGGTGGATCGCGAGACGCTGGCTCAGGTGCGGCAACTTCACTTGCCTGTCCATACGATCGGCTTTGGTCCGGATCACTTCGCGAAAGACATCGAGATCGTTGATGCCGACGTTCCGGCCCGCGTGCTGGCAAATTCCCGGGTCAGCGCGCACATCAATTTCCGCCAGCACGGCTATGAGGGCCAGAAAGTCAGTCTGATGGTCCGGGAAAACGGCCATCCGCTGGCGAAGCAGGAAATCACGCTGAAACCTGAGACGGACCAATCGGAAACCATCATGTTCAATGCCGGGCCAGCCGGTGCGCACAGTTTCCAGGTTGGCATCGACCCGGTGGCGGGCGAGCAGAACGCGCAGAATAACGCGGTGGTTCGTCTGATCAACGTCACACAGAAGAAGCAGCGGGTGCTGTTCTTCGATGGCGAACCGCAGTGGGAATACAAGTTCATCCGCCGCGCGATGGAAGACGATACGGCGATTGACCTTGTCAGCATGGTTCGGACCACGGAGAACAAGCTTTACCGCCAGGGCGTTGCGAATGATAAGGAGTTAGAGGGTGGATTTCCCTCCAAGCCTGAAGAACTCTTCGCCTACGATGGCCTGATCATTGGCAGCGAGGAAGCCAGCTATTTCTCGCCCGTGCAGCAGGCGGCAATCCGAGATTTCGCGGACCGGCGTGGTGGTGGTGTGATGTTTCTCGCTGGTCGTTTCGCTCTGAGCGATGGGGGGTACGCCAACACACCGATGGCAGAGATGATGCCGTTGCATCTGGCGCCTGAAAAGAGCTTTTCCCGTAATTTTGCGACAGCGACGCTAACGGATGCCGGCAAGGCCAGTCCCATCCTGCGTTTGGAAGATGCGGCGGACGCTAATGACGCCCGCTGGAAGAAGATGCCGCAGGTGGCGAACTACGCAGTGATGGGCGCGGCCAAGCCAGGCGCCGTGGTGCTGATGAACGTCGGTGAAATCGGCAAGCGTACGTCGCCCCTGCTCGCTATCCAGACCTATGGACACGGTCGCACGGCGGTGTTGGCGTCGTCTGGTACCTGGCGCTGGAAGATGCTGCAGGATCACACCGACATGACGCACGTGACTTTCTGGCAGCAGTTGATGCGCTGGCTGGTGACGGAAACGCCGGGTCAGGTGACTGCGTCGGTGGCGCACCAGATGCTCAGTGACGATGGCCAGGTACACCTGCGCACTGTAGTTCGCGACAAGACCTATCAGGCGGTAGCTGGAGCCACTGTGGAAGCTACTATCAACCGGCCCGATGGCCAGGTCGATAGCCTGACACTGAAGCCCGATCCGCTGGAACCCGGCGCTTATACGGGCGACTATTCCGCGGATAAGGCGGGCGCCTATGTCGCCGAAGTGGTGGCGCATGACGACAAGCTAGAAGTCGGCCGCGACACACTGACGTTCCGGCGCGAAGACGGCGTTGCCGAAAATTTCAATGCCGCGCAGAACAAGGATCTTCTTACACGACTAGCCGCGGACACGGGCGGCAACTATTACACTGCGGCCAATGCGAAACGGCTGGACGACGAGATCGCGGTTTCTGAAGCCGGTATTTCGGGTCACGACAGCCTGGATATATGGGATATGCCCGCGCTGTTCCTGTTGCTGATTCTGATTCGGGGCGCGGAATGGCTGCTTCGGCGAAAATGGGGTGTCGTATGAGACGAACCAACCTTCTCAGAACCGCGACTCTGCTGGCTGGTCTGATGGTGGGGCACACAGCGTTCGGCGCGACTTTCTTTCTCACTATCGCGGGACTCGGTGGCGAACCGGACTACGAGCAGCGCTTCCAGATGGAAGCGACTGACACGGACAAACTGCTGCGCGAGTCGACGGGTTCGGACAAGACGGTGGAAACGCTGAAAGGCGCGGACGCCACGCGGGCGAAGCTTGAAGCCGCGCTGGCTAAGATCGCCTCGCAGGCCAAGCCTGCTGACGCTTTCGTGATGATGATGATCGGCCACGGTACTTTCGATGGTTCCGAGTACAAGTTCAATCTGCCCGGTCCGGACATCTCTGCGCCTGAGCTGGCGGTGCTGTTGAACAGAATTCCCTGCAGCCGGCAGTTGATCGTCAATATGACCAGCTCGAGCGGCGGTTCGGTGGATGCGCTGAAGAAAGACGGCCGCGTCATCGTGACGGCTACGAAGTCCGGCACGGAAAAGAATGCGACTGTATTCGCACGCTTCTGGGTGGAAGCGCTGCACGATCCGGCCGCCGATACAGACAAGAATCAGGCGATTAGCGCGCTTGAAGCGTTTAAGTATGCGCAGGCTAAGACAACTGCCTTCTTTACGGATTCGAAGCACTTGGCTACCGAGCACGCGCTGATTTCCGACGAACAGCGAGCTGCAGCTTTCACGCTGGTGCGGTACGGTTCGGCGGTGGCTACTCCCACCGATGCCGCCAAGCACGCACTGTTGACGACGAAAGAAGATATC
>CAIKAS010000257.1 GCA_903825445.1 uncultured Acidobacteriia bacterium | reverse complement strand
TTCATTCCGATTTTGATGATGGGCGGGATTGTGGGCAGGCTCTTCCGCGAGTTCGCCGTAGTTCTCAGCGTGGCGATTTTCATTTCGATGATCGTGTCGCTCACCGTCACGCCGATGATGTGTTCGCGGCTTCTGAAGGTGGAACACAATCACGGTTGGCTGTACCGGTGGAGCGAGAACATGTTCCAGTGGATCATCTCGACCTACGGGGCGGCGCTCAGGGTGGTGCTTAACCACACGGTGCTCACCATGCTGGTGATGGCGCTAACGATCGGCGTCAACGTCTATCTGTACATCAAAGTTCCGAAGGGGTTCTTTCCGCAACAGGATACGGGGCGTATGCAGGGGCAGATTCAGGGCCAGCAGCACATCTCATTCGCGGCCTTATCGGAGAAGATCCAGTATTTCGAAGAGCAGATCCGAAGCGATCCCGCGGTCAGAACGGTGGATGCGGCGGCCGGAGCGGGCGGGCGCGGCGGGAATTCCGGCATGGTGTTTCTGGAGCTCAAGCCGCTTGAAGAACGCAAAGTCAGCGCGGACGAAGTGATCGCCCGCATTCGACGCAAGACGTCCGGCATGCCGGGCGCAACGCTTTTCCTTCAATCGGCGCAGGATATTCGCATCGGTGGCAGGCAGGCGAACGCGCAATACCAGTACACGCTGCAGACGCAGGAACTGGACCAGTTGTCGGAGTGGGGGCCGAAGGTGTTGGCGCGGCTGATGCGACTGCCGGAGCTTGTGGATGTAAGCTCTGACCAGCAGAATTCCGGCCTCTCGTCGAATGTTGTGATCGATCGCGATACGGCATCCCGTTTGGGGCTGACGGCACAGGCGGTGGACAGCGCGCTGAACGATGCGTTCGGGCAGCGGCAGGTCTCGACAATGTACAAGTCGATCAACCAGTACCACGTTGTGGAAGCTCTGCAGCAGAAGTGGTGGCAGAGTCCGGACGTGCTGAACAAGGTCTATATTCAGACGCCGAAGGGCCTTTCGATTCCGCTTTCAACGTTCACGAGTTTTAACGAAGGGCTGACGCCGCTCTCGCTGCCGCACCAGGGGCAGTTTCCAGCTACGACGATATCCTTCAATCTTCCCGAGGGTGTGGCCCTCAGCGACGCGGTGCTGGCAATCAACAAGGCCGAGATCGAAATGGGCGTGCCCGCCTCTATTACAGGCAAGTTCGCGGGAACGGCGCAGGCTTTTCAGGATTCAATCAACGATCAGCCGATGCTGATTCTGACGGCACTGCTGGCGGTCTACATTGTCCTCGGCATCCTCTATGAGAGCCTTGTGCATCCGCTGACGATTATTTCGACGCTGCCATCGGCGGGAGTAGGAGCGTTAATCGCGCTTGTACTCTTCCGTACGGAATTGACGATTATAGCGATGATCGGCATTATTCTGCTGATCGGCATTGTGAAAAAGAATGCCATTATGATGATCGATTTCGCGCTGGCCGCGGAGCGTAATCACGGCAAGAGTCCGCGCGACGCGATTTACGAAGCGTGCCTGCTGCGCTTCCGCCCGATCATGATGACAACGTGCTGCGCGCTGCTGGGCGGCCTGCCGCTGGTGCTGCGCAACGGAACAGGCTCCGAACTGCGTCATCCGCTGGGATACGCCATTGTGGGTGGACTGGTGGTCAGCCAGATGCTGACGTTGTTTACGACCCCCGTAATCTATCTCTCTCTCGACAATCTGCGAGTCCGGTTCAGCCGTAAGCCGGGGAAATACAAGCCATCCATTCTGATTCCCGGCGGGCTGGCAGGAAGTGCGGACTAACTAATATATTCATGCGCCGATCTTATCTGGTAGTTTCCATTGCAGTCTTGATTTCGTTGTTTTCCTCGTCCTGCGCTATCACCGCGAAGTACCAGCGGCCTGCGATTCAGGCACCTGTGGCGTATAAAGAGCTGGCGGGCAGCGAGCAGTGGAAGACCGCATCGCCGGGCGATGCCGCTTTGAAGGGCAAGTGGTGGGAGATTTATGGCGATCCGCAACTCAATGCGCTGGAAGAGAAGATCAGTGTCTCGAATTACAGCGTGAAGCAACTCGAGGCGCAATTCCGCGAATCGATCGCACTCATTGCGATTACGCGAACCGGGTATTACCCGACCGTGACAGCGAGTCCGGCGATTTCGCAAAGCGACCGCGGTCCGAATGCCGGCGGAGCGCCGGGGCATGGCGCGTCGGCAAACTTCCAGACGCCTTTCAGCGCTTCCTGGGTGCCGGACATTTGGAATCGCGTGGGTCTTGCGCTGGACAGTGCCAATGCTTCGGCGCAGATCAGCGCCGCCACGCTGGAGAATCTGCGATTGAGTTTGCAGGCGACACTGGCGATCGACTATTTCACGATTCTGGATAACGACATGCAGCACAGTCTGCTCCAGGACAATATCAAGATTTACGAAGATTACCTTAAGCTGACCAACGACCGGTTTAACGGGGGTGTGGCGGCGAAATCAGACGTATTACTGGCGCAAACGCAGCTTTACGGCACACAGGCCCAGGACGTGGATCTGGGAGTGCAGCGCCACGAATTTGAGCATGCAATCGCCGTACTTACCGGACAGTCGCCGTCAGAGTTTTCGATTCCGCGCGGGAAGATTGCGGACGGTCTGCCGCCGCAGATTCCGGTGGGTGTTCCGTCGACGCTGCTCGAAAGGCGGCCAGACATTGCTGCCGCCGAGCGGACGGTTGCGGTCGCGAATGCCAACATTGGGATTGCAAAAACGGCATGGTATCCATCGCTCACGCTTGGCGGGACCGCTGGACTTTCCTCCGGCAGCCTTTTGAACCTGCTGACGTGGGGGAGTCGCGTGTGGACTGTGGGCCCGACTTTGGCGCAGACGCTGTTCGACGCGGGGAAGCGCAAGGCGACGCTGCGACAGGCGCAGGATGCTTATGACGCTACGGCCTATTCGTATCGCGAGACAGTGCTGAGTGCGTTTCAACAGGTGGAAGACAATCTGTCGACCTTGAGGACGCTGGCGGAAGAGGCGTCGATACAGGCGAAGGCCGTGGATGCGGCTAAGCAGTCGCTGGACCTGGAACTGGAACGGTATAAGGCCGGTACGGATTCTTACCTGAATGTGATCACGACGCAAACGATTGCTCTCACCGACGAACGAACTCAGGTGACCCTGCTTCAGCAGCGCATGTCGGCCTCGGTGAACCTGATTCTGGCGTTGGGCGGTGGATGGGATGCGTCGACGATTCCGACGACAGCCGGGCTGAAATCGCCGGACATGGAAGATCCGACGAAGACTGTAAACGTGGCACAGCCGGCTGCAAAATAAGGCCGGTTTCCTGAAAAAAGCAATTTAGCCACAGATACACACAGATACACAGGGACAAGAGACGGTCAAGGGTCGTTGAGTTCCCGCTATCCACTTTTCGCTTGACTTACGACGGGAATTAGTCGTATGATCCCAACTTAGCAGGAATTAATCCAGCTACAAAACGGCGCGCCACGCTGTGCGCTCCGTTCTCTCCACGGCTCTTAGTCCGCAGCCGGTCTCGTTCTTGGCGTCTCAGGTTCCAGGCGCTATCCCCTCCCAACTTCAAAAACCGACCAGCGGGAGTGGTACCACTCCTACGGATCCACAGGAGATTACTCAATCAAATGTCACTTAGCAAAGACGCAGTCAAAGACTTAGAAAACAGAGGTTATTCGCGGCGACAGATCGCGCACGTCGCATTAGGTGCGGCGGCAGTGCTGCCTCTGTTCCATGAATTCGCTTTCGCGCAGGACGTCAATCCTGACGCAATGCCCGCGCGCGGCGGTCGTGGAGGTCGTGGGGGCAGCGGAGGCGGCGGACGTGGCGGGCGTGCCATGGATCCGGACGCAGTAGTGATCGGTTCTAACGAGAACCCGATGGGGCCCACGAAGGAAGGGCTGGAAGCGATCGCGAAGGTCTCTCCGCTTGCCTGGCGCTACACGCCAGCCGGGGATAACAACGACCTGGAAAGCCTGATCATCAGCACAGAGAATCTGAAGCAAGGGTATGGCGTGCTGTATCCGGGGTCGGGTCCGGCGCTGGCGGATTTGCATCCGGCGTTTACTTCGCCGACGCGAAGCTGGGTGATGGGTTCGCCCGGCTACGGCAGCGGAGGCGGCGGCAGGAACGGTGAGCGCGGCGGCAAGACCATCTCCGTGAAGTTGCGCGCCGACCACACGCACGACGTGGAAGCCATGATCAAGGCCGATCCGAACGCGGGCGTGTATTACATCTGCAATCCGAACAATCCAACTGGCACGATCACGCCGCGCAAGGACATGGAGTACATCCTCGCGAACAAGCAAAAGGATGCGATTCTCGTGATCGATGAAGCGTATGTACACTTTTCCGGGCGCGATAACATGTCGACCGATCTGGTGGCGAAGGACAAGGACGTGATCGTTCTCCGCACATTCTCCAAGATCTATGGCATGGCGGGTCTGCGAGCGGGTATTGCCTACGGTCGTCCGGACCTGCTGGCACAGCTCGGGAAGTTCGGCAAGCCTGGTAACCTGTCGCAGGGCACACGGGCATGCTGCGCCGCGAGTCTGAAGGCCAATGCTACCGTGCTGCCAGAGCGCATCAAGACTTACGAACGCAACCGCGCCATCACTTATGAAGCGATGGATAAGTTGGGTGTAGGCTATGTGCCGACGGTGGGTAACTTCTTCATGATGACAGTGAAGGGGATGACGGGCGCACAGGTTGGAACAGCTCTCCAGGCGAAGAAGATTTATGTGGCCGGCGCCAACCGGTGGCCGGAATGGCCGAATCACATCCGGGTGACGGTGGGGAGCTTCGAAGAAATGACGAAGTTCAACGCGGCGCTGGCGCAGGTTGTGAAAGAAGGTCCACCAGCGGTAGCCAAGGGCTAGGGTAGTTTTAGTATCAAAGAAAGCCCGGAGAACACATTGCGTGTTCTTCGGGCTTTTCGTCTTTTTGGATGGCGAATCCGGGCCAGCTGATTACATGTACAAGCAATTGTATATTTGCGCCATTTAATTTTTGAATACAATAAACGACCTGTAGCGTCTGACAGCGCAGAGAGTGAGCCATAACCTACAAAAAAGCTTTTTACTTGACACAGGCCGACTTAGGCAGGTATGATTCGATCTAGTAATATTAGCTGGCATTATAAGTAGTAAATGGGTCGCCACGCCGCGCGGCTCGTTCTCTTCAGGGCTCCCGGTCGGCAGCTCCTCTCCCTTGGCGTCACAGGTTCCTGACGCTCCACCCATAACCTTTAACTGGATTTTAGAAAGAAGTGGTACCACTTCGTTTAATCCAATCAGGAGATTTGAATCTAATGGCCCTTTCACCAAAGCTTACAGAAAATTTACTCGAACGCGGATATTCCCGGCGGCAGATCGCCAAGGTTGCCATGGGGGCCGCTGCGGCTATACCGTTTTTCCACGAAGCTGCTCTTGCTCAGCAGGCAGTAGATGCTCAGGCGGGCCGGGGTGGTGGCCGAGGCGGCAGGGGAGGTGTACGCGCACCTTACGATCCCGAAGTGGTGGTCATCACGTCCAATGAAAACCCTATGGGACCCACTAAAGAGGGTCTGGAAGCGCTCATCAAAGTAGCGCCGATGGGCTGGCGCTACGGACCACAGGGCGAAAACCTGGAGTTCCAGGGTCTGCTCGAGAGCACTGAAAATGTCAAGCCGGGTTACGTGACAGCTTATCCAGGTTCCAGCATTCCGCTGGCAAACGTGGTGCCCGCGTTCACCTCACCCACCCGAAGCTGGGTCATGGGCGCCCCCGGTTATGGCAATCATGCGAACCGCTGGCTGGGCAACAAGTCGATTTCGGTGCCGCTGCGGAAGGATTATTCGCACGATGTGGAAGCGATGATCAAGGCGGATCCAAACGCCGGCGCATTCTATATCTGCAACCCCAACAATCCGACCGGTACTTTGACGCCGCGCAAGGATCTGGAGTACATCCTGGCGAACAAGCCAAAGGACGCCGTTCTTATTGTGGACGAAGCGTACGTGCATTTCTCTGGCCTCGAGAATATGTCTACAGAACTGGTGAGACAGGACAAGGACGTAATCGTACTCCGAACCTTCTCGAAGATCTACGGCATGGCGGGGCTTCGCGCCGGTGCGGCCTACGGGCGTCCCGATCTGCTGGCCAAAGTGAGCCAGTACGGTGGCACGGGGTTCATGCCGGTCACGGCCACCGCATGCGCCGCCGCCAGCATGAAAGTCATCAAGACCATGATGCCCGAACGCATCGCGATAAACAAAAAGAACCGGGAACTTGCCTTCGCGAAGCTGGACCAACTGGGAGTCAAGTATATTCCTTCCGGCACGAACTTCTTCATGATGGAAGTGAAGGGTATGACGGGACAGCAGGTAGGCACCGCGATGCGGGCCAAGAAAGTCCAGATTGGCCGAGTCTGGAGCGAATGGCCGCAGATGGTGCGAGTGACGGTGGGAACGTGGGACGAAATGACTAAGTTCAACGCCGCCCTCGAACAGGTTGTGAAGGAAGGTCCGCCGAAGGTTGCATCGGCCGGCTAGTTCGCGGCCTTCGGCAAGATCGCCAAAAGGCTGGTTAATACGTAGTTTGGAGACTGTGGACGGAGGAAGTCAGCGGGAAAACGGAGCACTTCGTTCATAAGTTGTTTTGCTGCCATGTGATGCCCGGTATACGCGAGTTAGCGTATACCGGGCATTCGTTTTTTGAATCTGACATTCATTGACAATAATTCGAAAACTGGGTTACCATTCCTATATTCAGTTTGGAGACACGCCTTGCTGCGATATCTCTCACATCTCCGGCTCTACGCCCTGAGCCGCTTCCTCTGATTTCGGCGGTTACCTATTCGTAGCGGGTTGTAACTGCCAGGATATACGTCCACAACAGGTTTGAACCGTTTTTCACGCTTCCGTCGTGCATTGTCAGCACGCGGATTTGTCCTCCCACGCTGGACTGATCGCCTAGCTTAAACGTGCAGGCAGAAAACTAAATCCAGGAGACTCATCATGCGACTCGTGTGTTCGTTTATTATTTTTTCCGCGCTGGTTTGGGGCCAGTCGTTCCAGGGCTCGCTCCGAGGCCGGGTAACGGATCCCAAAGACGCCGTCATTCCTGTCGCCAAGGTCACACTTGTCGAAGAGGCAACCTCCGTAGCCAGCACTACTGTAACCAACGACAAGGGTGAATATTCTTTCCCTGTGCTCAATCCGGGCACTTACGCGCTGGTAGTAGAAGCGCCGGGCTTTAAGAAGCTGGAACAAAAAGGCATCAATATCGTCACGCAAACTGCCAGTACGCAGGACGCGAAGCTGGACATTGGACAAGTTACCGAGACTATTGACGTCACCGCGGAAGCGGAACTGCTGGCGACTTCGGAAGCATCCACCGGTACGGACATCGATCGTCAGAAGCTGGAAGACATTCCGAATCTGGGACGCGATCCGTTCATGCTGGCGAGACTCAGTGAAGGCGTAGTCTGGACGGGCAATCCCAAGTTTGACCGCATGGAAGACCAGAGCGGACAATCGGCCGTATCGATTGCAGGCGGTCCCACGCAGACTAACAATTACACGCTGGACGGCGTTTCGATCACCGACTCCACGAATCGCGCCGTGATCATCCCCTCCATGGAAGGTGTGGAGGAAATGAAGGTACAGGCGAACACTTATGACGCTTCGATGGGACGCACCGGTGGCGGTGTGTTCAACGCGACGATGCGATCCGGCCAGAACAGAATGCATGGCTCGCTGTTCGGGATTATCCGTGAGACGAGCTGGCTGGCAAATACCTTCTTCGCCAACGAGGCGGGAATTCCGGTACTGGCCCAGCCGTTCAAGAACTACGGCGACTCATTGGGCGGCCCGGTCCGAATTCCGAAAGTTTATGACGGCCGCAATAAGACGTTCTTCTTCGTGACGACGGAAGGCTACCGCATGTTTGACGCGGCGACCACAGTCGATTCAGTGCCAACGGCGATGGAACGTGTGGGTAACTTCTCACAGAGCCTCTCGACGCTGAAGAACGGCTCGCAACAGATTATTTACGACCCGATGAGCACGAACCTCACCACGGGTGCGCGTACGCCGTTCGCCGGCAACATCATTCCGCCGAGCCAGCTGAACCCGATCGGGCTCGCACTGGCATCGTACTATCCGTTGCCGACGTTAGCGACGACACCGTATTATGGTGCGCCGAACGCTTCCCTGGTAGTCAACGTCCAGGACCGCGCCGATCAGGGCATTTTCAAGGTCGATCACGAAGTCAATAAGTGGCTCAAGACGTCGGCGACCTATCTGCACTACGGCAGCACTGAGCCCTCGAACACGTTTTTCCCGAATCTGGGAACACCCAATCAGACCATCTATGAACGTCACGTGGATGCGCTTTCATCCAACGCCGTGGCGACTTTGAGCCCGAGCACGGTGCTGACAGTACGCTTTGGCCAGAACCGATTCCCGGATTTCGATCCGAACTTCAGCAATGGCTTCAGCCTCACACAACTCGGTTTCTCACCGGCAGTTAACGCTCTGACACCCGGCTACCCGGCGTTTCCTTCGATTACGACTGGTGAGTTTTCGGCGTACGGCGGCGGCACAACACCGTGGACGGTTTACCATTCGCAGAGTGTTGACGTCGAAATCGCCAAGTTTGTGGGCAAGCACAGCATCAAGGCCGGCTTCGATTATCGTCTGATTGCGGACGCGTCGGAGACTGCCACGGGTCCGAGCAGTTTCGGTTTCACGTCAGGCTTCACTTCAGCGAGCGCTGCCAAGACTGTTACCGGCACGGGTGGCGGTCTGGCCAGCATGCTGCTGGGCGATCCCGCGAGCGGCAGCATCACCAAGGGCTCATTCTTTAATGACTACACCCACTACACGGGTTTCTTTATTCAGGACGACTACCGCATCACGTCGAAGTTGACTCTGAACTTCGGCTTCCGCGGTGAACATGAACCGAATCCTTCTGAATCCGGCAACAAGCTAACAGTCGACGCCAACCTGAACGTCGCCAATCCACTCCAGGCCGCCATCCCGAGTCTGACCCTTTTGGGTCAGGTGGAATATGCGGGAGTGAACGGGAATCCGACCCATTCCGGCAACCCGCTGGGCATCAAGGCGGGACCCCGGTTTGGCTTCGCCTACTCGATGAATCCCAAGACCGTCTTCCGCGGCGGCTACGGCATCTTCTGGATTCCGCAGTCGTTCTCGGCTCAGAATGCGGCGGGCTATTCGCAGACGACCAGCCTTGTCAGTTCGATCAATGGCGGTTACACACCTTTTGCTAACCTGTCAAATCCATATCCGAACGGTCTGACGCCGATCGCCGGCAATTCCCTCGGCGGGCTTGCTAACATCGGCAACTCCATCACCACGACGGAAAACGGCAACCGCTCCGCGGGCTATGTCGAGCAGATGTCGTTCGACGCACAACGTCAGGTCACCAAGAACGCTGCTGTGTGGGTCGGCTACATCGGCTCTCACACGCTGGATCAGCCATTTACTGTCAATCTGAACCAGCTGAACCCCAGCTATTTCTCGCTGGGTTCCGCCGGGCTCAATAAGTCGGTAGCAAATCCATTTTATGGCGTCGCCGGTGTTCCCACCACGGTGACGCTGGGCAGCGCCGCTACCGTAACGCAGGCTACTTTGCTGGAACCATATCCGGAATACACCTCGGTGAGTCTTCTGACGAACATGGGTCGTGCGACGTATTATTCGTTCTACGGCAAAGGTCAGTGGCGCAATAAGTACGGTCTGACGCTGAACACGACCTATACGTGGTCGCGCAACATGGCTCTCACGACGCCGCAGAACTATTACGGCAATATCGTATCGCAGGGTTGGGCGAGAGCGGCTACGGATACGCCGAACAGCTTCTCGATGTCGGTGTCCTACGCGCTTCCGGTTGGCAAGGGCAAGATGTTCCTTGCGAACAACAAGGCTCTGGACTTTGTGCTCGGCGGCTGGTCGGTGGAAGGGCAGCAGCTGATCCATTCGGGTACTCCGCTCGCCATCACACAGACGAATGCAAATACAGGCTGTAACGGTTGCGGCCAGTTCGCCACTGCGACCGGGGTTTCGGCACAGACAACCGGCTCAGTCGATTCGCGCATCAACAACTGGGTGAATCTGGCTGCATTCACGGCGACACCAGCCTATCAGTTCGGCAATGTGAGCCCGAGGATCCCGGTGTACTCACCGCCACTGTTCAACATCGACGCGTCCCTGCACAAGACGGTAACTTTCAAAGAGTTCTATCATGTGCAGTTCCGGGCAGAAGCGTTGAACCTGACGAACACGGTACTGTTCGCCTCGCCAACGACTAACGTCAGCAGCCCGGGAACCTTTGGTGTCATCACGAGCCAGACGAACTTCCCGAGACTGTTCCAGATCTCAGTTCGCATCACCTTCTGAGACTGGGCGAAGACAAGTCCGCAAGTACGAAACGAGAGGGGCCGGTTCGCCGGTTCCTCTCGTTTTCGCGTGTAGCGAAACGGTTGGGAGTGGGGCGATAAGAGTTGCTATTGCGCAGGAGCCGAGTCGGACGGCGGCGTATTCCGTTGTTGAAACGGCAGGCTGTGAACAACACCGAGGATCAGTGACTGGAATCGGTTGTCTCCTGCCGTCGTTTCGCTAACTAATTGGTCCACGGCAGCGCGGTCATAGTTTTCCACTCCGCGCCCCAATGCGTACGTCAGCATCTTCTCGGCAAGGCAGCGTATGAATTCGGGCAGGTTATCACGGAGTATCGCTTTCATCTGAGCCGGTCCACTGAATGTCTTTCCGTTCGGGAAAGCGCCGGTGGCGTCAATGGGGAAACGGCCGTCGGTGATGCGCCATCTTCCAATTGCGTCGTAGTTTTCAAGGCCGAAGCCGAGCACGTCCATTTTCGCGTGGCAGGAAGCACACGCGGGATCAGCGCGATGAACTTCCATCTGTTGCCGAAGCGACCTTGCCACACCAATCGCCTTCTCATCGAACGCAGGTACGTCGGGCGGTGGCGGAGGGGGTGGATCGTTGAGCACAGTCTCCAGAAGATATTTACCACGCAGCACGACGGAGGTTCGCGTTGGATAGCTGGAGACCGTCAGTACGCTGGCCTGTGTGAAAACGCCGCTGCGCCGATTGGCGTCAAAGCCGACCAGCTCGACCCTGCGGAATTCCGTTCCCACGACGCCCCTTATTCCGTAATAGTTCGCTAAATTCTCATTCAGAAATGTGTAGTGGCCATCGATGAAGTCGGCGATCGGCCCGTTCCCGCGCATGACGGCCTCGAAGAACAGGCGCGTCTCAGTTCGCATCTCATCTCTGAGTGTGGCGGTCCACTCGGGAAACTTCTTCGGATCCGGCTGGATGGCGTCGAGACTTCTTGTTTGCAGCCACTGCCCGCCGAAGTTCTCAGCCAAAGCGGAGGCGCGTGGGTCGGCGAGCATCCGTTGTACCTGCGCGTCGATTGCAGCAGGTTGATGCAACTGGCCGGCTTCGGCAAGGCGCAGTAGTTCGTCATCCGGGGTGGAACTCCACAGAAAGTAGCTCAGGCGCGAGGCGAGCTCCAAGTCGCTGATGGGGGCCGTCACGCCAGGCGCGGGGTCACGTTCGATTCGGAACAGGAACTGCGGTTTTACCAGCGCGTCCGCGATCGCGAACTGCAGGCTCTGCTTCGGCGTGCAGCCCGATTCCGATGCTTTGTTGTAAATTGCCAGCAGGTCCGTCACCTCCGCGTGCGTTACCGGGCGCCGATACGCACGGTGGGCAAATGTAGCGAGTATCCGCTCCACACATTCCGCACCGCTGGCCGGATCGCAAATCAAGACCTTCTTCTGAAGCGGATGAGCGGATGACGGGGAGTAGGGCCCGCCGACTTCAAAAGATTCCGGAAAAATATTACTGTGCGGGTTAGTCAACGCCCTTTCGCCAAGGTCTTTGACGAAATCGTCATTGAGGAACTCAGCGCGCAGAGTGTGTTCGTTGGCCGTCAGGAATATGCGTTCCTCCTCCACGTGACGTTGCGTGTTGCCGCCCTGTCGATTGACTTCACTCATGCGGACATCGACGTCGACTGTCTTCACTGGCTTGCCATCCACCGAAATGCGGAGGGTTACCGGCTTAGCGGCGCCGCTTCTGTACCCATTCAGGTTGACTTTAATCAGGTAATCGGCATCGTATTCGGCTGCATACTTCATTTCAATCACGCTCGGGCCGATGTGACGAACCAGATCCTGCCGATTGACGAAACCCGGAGGGGGCAACGGATCTCCACCGACCGCACGCGCGGCAATTCGCTCGGCGGCGGCCAGATACTCCTGCATGAGGGTGGGGGAAACGGTCAAGACGTCGCCGATATTGTCAAAGCCATAACCTGTATCGTCCGGAGGGAATTCTTCGGTGGCTGGGAAGTCGACGCCAAGAAGATCGCGAACCGTGTTCGCATATTCGCTTCTGTTGAGGCGATGCGCAATGACACGGCCTGCCTCCGACGCCGGTGCGAAGTGATCGAGGCCGCCCTGGACAAATCGAATCAGGGACGCCATGGCGTCAGGCGATGGACCAGGCACGCCGGGTGGCGGCATTTGGCCAGTCTTCAGCCGCGCGAGGATCTTAGTCCAACCGTCCAGGTTGGAGGAAATTGAGGACGGTTTTAAATAATTCGTGATATCCAGATTGCCGGATCGGAGTTGTGCGTTGTGGCAGTTGCTGCAAACCTGCGATAGAACCGGCTGAACGTTCCGTTCGAAGGAAGGTGGAGTCGGCCCTGGGATGTTGTCAGCGGACGGAGGTTGGGCTGAGAGCAGCCATCCGGCGAACGAACTGCCGAGAACGGCGCTGGCGGCCGTCCATTTGCGCGCGGACGACCTCGCAAGCCAATCTGACTCACCCATGGCCTATGTTATCAAATTTCGGCTCCGGGACACGCCGCGAGGGGCGATTCGTGCACGGTAGTAAGTATGGAGGTTGTCACTTCCCAACGTAGTCAAATCCCGCCTCCGACAGCACTACGCCATATTCCTGATTATCTTTCCGGTAAGGCTTATTCACATTCAGCTCAAGAATCGTAAAACCCGAAGCGTTGATCGCGTGGGCTGGTACCGCGAAGTCGGCGTTGTTCTCTCCTGAGTGGATCAGCGCCGCGGTCCCCACGACTTCACCATCCACGAACGCCGACAGATTTCTTCCCAACCCGGTTACCTCGTCGTCCGGTAACCAAAACTTTAGCTTCAGCCTGGAATCTGCGGGGTAGATATCAAACTTAAGCGTCGCGGATCGCGTCGTCCAATATCCGGCACTGCGACGGCCTGAATCGAGGAAACCGGAGACAAGATAGGCCGCGTGATCGATGCGGTTGCTATCGAAATGCCTGCCAGGCAAGTAATCCTGCAGAACATTGAGTTTTATGGACTGCTCCACGTCGCGGCGGTCCAGTTCGACGTAGCTGTCGAGACCCGTCGTAAAAACATGATCGTACTCCGTCAGGCTGCGGCCTGGCAGCAGGACGGCCGCTCCTTTAAGCTTGGCAACTTCAATAAGAGGATCGTGATACAGAAGTCGCAGATTGAACATGGTGTCGTAGCCATTTGCCCAGGCGTAGTCGTCGGCAAACAGAATCCTCGCTCCAGGTTTGAGAGTCGGATAGTCATTGCGCATCTTGTCGGTGAGACGCCATGCCGGAGAGTCACGTACCACCCATGGGTTGGGCCAAAAAGCTGCATGGACGCAAGTCATTAGTGCGGCCACGGTAAGAACGGCTGCACTCTGCGCGAACCCCGGTTCTTCCGTTGCAACCGTGCGGGCACGCGGAAGAGCGAACCTGACTACCAATCCGGCTAATGCAGCGCAGTAGAGGCCCAGACCGGGATAAGGAACGTACAATACGTAACCTGTCCGAATTGAGATGAGGGCCACGGGCGTAATCGCCACTACGAAAAAGAGCCAGCCGAACAACATCGCGCGGCAACGCAGTGCAGCCGCCAGTGCCAGCATCGCCACCAACACGGCAGCCGCCGTATTTCCGCTGAACTGGACGCGATGGTACAGGATGTCACTCAGGTATTCCGCTACGCTTTTCAGCCAGAAATCCAAACTTAGATGAGGTTGGTAGTTAGGATTGCTCAGGAGACCGTCAGCCCGACGTACCCGTCCGATAACGAATGCCGCGAGAATCCCGGCCATCAGACAATAGAGCGGTGCAATGGAACGAATCCATTCGTGAACGCGTTTCTCCCTCAACACACCTGGCAGACAATATACGCACTCGTAGCAAAACAGAATCGCCGGAACGACCGCGCCGCTTTCCTTTGAATTCATCGCCATCAGGACCAGAAAGCAAAGCATCGCGATGCGGCGTGCTGACATTCCGTCTTCCGCCTGTCGGGCACGCGCATAGAAAGTGACAGCCAGTATTGTGAAAAGGAAACAGAGACGATCATAAATTGTGCCTGCGCTCAAATAGAGATCCTGGAAGAGACCGTGCACCAACGTCAACGTCAGCGCGACCAGCGCGATGGAAACAGACGGCGCCAGCACGCGAAAGAACCGCCATGAGGCGAAGACGTTGCCCACAAGCAGAAGCCAGCAGAAGACGTAAAGTGGCAGCGGCTGAAAACCGAAGATAGTATAAAAGACTCGGTAAGCGGCATTTCCGAGGGGCCGCGACATTGGCATCCAGGGCAGCAACTGCGCCTTCCATAACTTCAGTGCCGGGGTCATCCAGGCGTTATACATGTTCATTAGGTCGTCGGTACTGAAGAACATTGTCAGGCCGCGCCAGGTGAAGGACATGAAGACTATGACCAGGATTGCAACCAACGTCAATTCGCGCCGTCGGGCCGTTCCGATCAGTAACTGCCCGGGGTATTCTTGGTTCGTGGTTAACATCGTGCTCCTCGACTATCCTCACGGCAATCGTACCGGATTGTCGCGTCGACATTCCAGCGCTCGATGTTCATGACTGGATTAGCAGGGAATCTGGAGTTATGTGATAATCCATGCATCCAAACAGAGTAGCCCAAAGATGCGGTCCTCCCACACGATTCTCCTGGTATTTACCCGGTTATGCCTATCCCCACTGATGCCGGATAGTCATATCCTGGCGCAGGTGAAAGCGACGACGCCGCTCTTCCCGAAAAATCAGGGTGCGAGGCCGGGACAAGTCGAGGTCAATCCTACTGACGAGCTGAGTTATGTCTGGATTCCGCCGGGCACATTCGCGATGGGCTGTTCGCCAACCGATGCGGAGTGCGCGCGCGATGAAAAGCCTGTGCGTCAGGTCAGTATTGGGAGGGGCTTTTGGTTTGGACAAACACCAGTGACACAAGAGGCCTACCAGCAGGTGACTGGTCAGAATCCCGGGTACTTCAAGGGCGCCAGGTTTCCTGCCGACAGTATGAATTGGGCTGAAGCCCAAGCCTACTGCCAGGCGACAGGCATGCGCTTACCCACAGAGGCCGAATGGGAATACGCGGCGAGGGCAGGCTCGGCGGTCGGTCGATATGGAGAACTGGACCAGATTGCCTGGTACGGGGTGAACAGCGGCGACAAGACCCATGAAGTCATGCAAAAGAAACCGAATGCGTGGAACCTCTATGACATGTTGGGCAACGTCTGGGAGTGGACCGCTGACTGGTATGGGGCCTATCGCATTGAAAACGCGGAGAATCCTCGAGTTGAAAACGCGGAAAATCCGCGAGGTCCGGATACTGGGAAGATCCGGGCTTTACGGGGTGGGTCGTGGGGCAACGGGCCGGCATTTGTACGGGTGTCCGTGCGGAGCGGAAACGAGCCGGAGAACCGGAGCAATGTAGTTGGCTTCCGTTGTGCAGGGAATTGAAGACGCCACGTTAGCTTTCCGCGCACGAAAGGGAGCGGCGTAAAGAACTGTAAACGAACATGATGCGCGCCAGATAGAAAAAATCTATTTGGCAAACAAAAATTTGCGCAGGCGGAGCAATTCCGATATATAATCAGGCTGGAGCACAGTTAGCTCCATTTCTCAAGGTCGAGAAAAAGATGCGCCTCGTTCTGATTTGCGCCCTGTTGACGGTCTGCCTCGTATTCGCGATGGCGGCTGGTACGTCCCATTCCGTTCCCTCCGGTCTCACAGTCATCCTCGATTTCCGCGGTATCCACTCCGAGCCATCTATTAAAGAGATGGAGCACGAAACTTCCGCAATCCTCAAAACCGCGGGAATGAAACTCGATTGGCGGCTGCGCAGCGAAGCTTCATTGCAGGCATATCCGGATCTGGTGGTGATGACGTTCAAGGGTACATGCAAGTTTGGGCAGGAATCGCGCCCGTACGACGAACAAAGTCCTCTTGCCAGCACGAATACAACGGACCATAAGATCCAGTCATTTGGTCAGGTGGATTGCGATCACGTAATTGAGTCTGCGCGGTCGGCCATGTGGGGCGGGGATTTTGCCCATGCGGATTATCTTGTGGGACGTGCGCTCGGACGGGTTGTGACACATGAAATCGTTCACATGCTGACGCATTCTGCGGAACATGGCCACGATGGCGTGTTTGAAGCGGCTCTCTCGGGGCGACAGTTGATTGCGCCATCACTGCCACTGGCGGCCATGGACGTAGATCGCCTGATGTCTGGCTTTGAGAGCGAACAGTGTCTCGGATGTTCGCAGTAAAATTGTGCAGTAAGAGTTTCCCCTGGTAGTCCATCAAAACAATCTATAACAGATCCCTTTAAAACCGCGCTTTCTGGTACGAGTTATTCGGTTTACTTATTGACTTTCCAGCTGCCAACGCGTTAACCTAAACGTGTTCCCGGCTGTGTTCCGTGTGGACAGCGCAAGCTGCCTGAATCGGCCCTCGGCGACGCCCAGAAGCGCCTCCTTTCTCTCAGTCCTGAGATCAGTTTCTATTTGAAAAACCCTTAGTGTGTCTTGCTCGCGCAACAGCGGGCCACATGTAAGTTGCGCAGCATATTACTGCCCAGCGAATAAAAACAGGAGACGAAACATGACGCTTACGCCCCAGCAAGAGAGCAATTTTCTGAGCCGCGGTTTTTCACGCCGGAACTTCGGTCGCATCGCATCACTGATGGCCGCGGGCAGCACGCTGCCCTTCTATAACGAGCCTGCGCTTGCGCAGTTGTCGAAGATCGACAACATACCGGACGATGCGGTCATTATCAATGCCAACGAAAATCCGCTTGGGCCGAGCCCCGAAGCGCTTGAAGCTGCGCACAAGATTATTCTGAACGGCGGACGCTACCTGTATTCGGAAACCGATAAGGTGAAGGCTCTGCTCGCCAGCCAGGAAGGGCTGCCCGCGCCGAAGCCGGGCGTGGACTGGGTGCGCATGTTCCCTGGCTCAAGCGCTCCGCTGCATCAGGCCGTCCTGGCGTTCTGTTCGCCGACCAAATCTTATGTGGTCGGAGACCCCGGATATGAGGCCGGTGGGCGGGCTGCCTCTTTCATCAAGGCCAAGACAGTCAAAGTGCCGCTGCTCAAGCCGAGCTATGCGCACGATGTGAAGGCGATGGCTGCCGTCAAGGATGCCGGGCTCATTTACATCTGCAATCCGAACAATCCGAGCGGGACCATGACTCCGCGGGCCGATATCGAATGGCTGGTGGCGAACAAGCCGGCGGGCACGATCGTCATGATCGATGAAGCCTATACGCATATTGCTCCGAATGCGTACTTCTGCAGCGATCTGGTGGCTAAGGGGAAGGATGTTGTTATTCTCCGCACGTTCTCAAAGATCTATGGTTTGGCGGGGCTGCGAGCCGGAGCGGTATTGGCACGACCCGACCTGATGGACAAGCTCTCACTCTGGACGGGCAGCTTGATGTGGAGCTCGCCCTCGATCGCCGGCATGGCGGCGGCCAACGCCAGTCTGTCGTCGAAGACGCTTATTCCGGAGCGAAAGGCCAAGATCGGCGCCGTTCGTGAAGACGTGTTCAATTTCTTCGAGAAGAATAAGTTCAAATACATTCCTTCAGTCTCCAACTGCGTGATGGTGGATACCGGTAAGCAGGGCAAAGACAAGGAAGGTAAGCCGGACTACGCGACCAACCCGGTCATGCTCGCAATGCGCGAAGCTCCGTATCACGTTTATGTAGGACGTGTGTGGCCCGTGCTGCCGACTTACATTCGGGTGACGATCGGTACCCAGGATGAAATGAACCGGTTCAAGACCGCGTTCCTGAAGACCATGCAGGCATAAGCGGCGCCACTCCACGGAAGAAACATCTTCGTAGACAAACAGGATCGGGGCAAACCAACTCGTGATCAGATCTACAGGTAAATACAGCTGGGAACGTTTCATGGGCGATTGCGCGGGAGGGATGATTGCCGCCCTCATCGCGTTGCCGTATGGTTTGTCAATGGCAGCTCTTATGGGGCTGCCACCGATTCTGGGCGTAGTGACGTCGATTATGACGGCGCCAATTACAGCGATCTTCGGTCGCAATCCAGTACTAATTGGCGGGACGGCGAGCGTGACGGTCCCGTTCATCGCTGCCGCGGTTCAGTCGCAGGGGATCGGTGGCGCAGCGAAGGTGACGATGGTGGCCTCCGTATTGATGATGGTCTTCTGCGTCTTGCGGTTAGGGCGTTATGCGGCAATGGTGCCGCCCACCGTGGTGGCGGGTTTCTCAGCTGGTATTGGCGCCATCATGGTGATTTCGCAGATGCATGTGATTTTCGGCGTGCATGCGGCGTCGGCTACAGGCAATAACTCGCTGGCACAGATGTTCACGATATTGGGTGAGTTGGGCCATGCCAGATGGGCGCCCATAGTTTTGGGAAGTACCGTGATGCTGGTCGCGGCAGCGGTGATGCGCTGGGCCCCGCGCTGGCCCGCGCCACTGATTGGCGTCGCCTTGGCGGGGATTGTAGCGCGGTTGCTATACATGCATGAGCCCGAGGTTGGATCGCTGCATCTGGTGTTGCCTCCGTTCGCGGGATTCTCATGGACATCGGATGACGTGATTAACGTAGTGCCGAAGGGACTGATGTTGGCCTTCGTTTCCTCCGCGAACCTGTTGCTGACGTCGAGAGCGGTGGAACACTTCCGCGGCAAGCACAAGCACCTGAAGCGCAGCGATGCGGACGCAGAACTTGGGGCGTATGGGATTGCGAATTTAACGGTTGGAATATTCGGCGCTCCGATGAGCATCGGAATCCCGGCGCGCAGCGTGGCTAACGTGCGATGTGGCGGCACGACACGCGTGTCGAATCTGATGCACGGCCTGTTCCTCTTCCTCCTGGTGAGAATGGGTTCCGGAGCTCTGGCTCATATTCCGATGGCCGCGCTGGCCGGTGTGACAGCCTGGATGGGTTTCTGTCTGCTGGACGTCAGTGCCTGGCGGCGATTACCGAAGATGCGCTTTACGGACGCGACCGCATTCCTGGTCACGGCTGTGGGAGTCCTGATCGTAAATGCAGTAGCTGCTGTGTTGGCTGGCTGCGCGATTTACATCGGCCACTATCTTTACGTTCGGTTTGTCAGAGCCACTGAAGCGGTGCAGGGGATGCCCGGTGTCGCTGGTCAGATCGCACCGGGCAAGTAATACCCGATTGACGCAGCACGCAGGTAGCAGTCAAACTTATCGGAGGAGTAATAATGAAGCGGATTTCGCTGACAGCCTGGATCCTCATAGCCCTCGTGGCGGGTATTGTTTTCGGCGCGGAGTTTCCGGCGGCGGCGAAACAACTGGGCCTGCTGGGTACAGTCTTCCTTCGCCTGATTAAGTCGATCATTGCGCCGCTGCTGTTTGGCACGCTGGTGTGCGGAATTGCTGGCACCGGTAGTGCGAAAACGATGGGACGAATCGGCGGCAAGGCGATCCTCTACTTCGAGATTGTCACGACGATCGCATTGTTCGTTGGACTGGGTTTCGCGAACTTCGTGAAGCCTGGTGTTGGTGTCCAGTTGAAGGGCACTGCTACAGGCTTGGCGACGGCCAATACCGGGTTGGCCACGATTCTGGAACATACGTTCCCGACCAGTATTATCGACTCGATGGCGAAGGGCGAAGTTTTGCAGATTGTCGTATTTGCTTTCCTGTTCGGGACCGCCTGCGCCACCATTGGAAGCAAAGCAGAGCCGATGGTGCGGTTCTGCGAATCGCTCTCCGAGGTGATGTTTAAGTACACGAACTACATCATGTATTTCGCACCATTTGGCGTCTTTGGTGCCATGGCAGCGACGATTGGCGACAAGGGCCTCGGCGTCCTGCTGAATCTTGGCAAGCTGGTGTTGACGCTTTACGCGGCAGAAGCGTTCTTTGTAGTGGTGGTCTTCGGTGCCGTAGTGGCAATCGCAGGCATTCCGCTGAAGCGTTTCATTCAGCATGTACGGGCACCGTTCCTGCTGGCGTTCTCCACCGCATCGAGTGAGGCGGCGCTGCCTTCGGCGCTCGAAAACATGGAAAAGCTGGGGGTACCGAAGCACATTGTGGCCTTCGTACTTCCGACCGGCTACAGCTTCAATCTGGATGGATCGACGCTTTATCTCACCCTGGCAGCTATGTTTGTGGCCCAGGCTGCGAATGTGCACTTGTCGTTTTCAACCCAACTGGTCATGATGCTGACGCTGATGCTGACGAGCAAGGGTGTGGCGGGCGTGCCTCGGGCTTCGCTGGTGGTTCTGGCGGGAACGCTGGCCAGCTTCAATCTGCCGATTGAGGGGATCGCGGTCATCCTCGGCGTGGATACGCTGATGGATATGGCCCGCACCAGCGTGAATCTGTTGGGGAATTGCCTGGCGACGGCGGTGGTTGCACGGTGGGAGGGCGTCAAGCTACCAGATGGGCCGATGGTGGAACCGGAACTGGAGTCGCTCGACCCTGGGATTTATCCGACTCCGCAGGTAGGATGAGAAGGCTTTCTTTCTAATCTTCCTGTTAACGAAGTGTAGGATTTGTTACACGCGTCGTTGTGATGGCGCGATTTCAGCATTATTTCGGCATTGGCGTTAAGATAGTCGGCATGGCTCGTGAACTGTTTGAAGTGAAGTGCCCCTGCTGCCAGGCGGATCTCAAGATCGACGGCGAATTGCGCGCTGTGATCTCGCACCAGGAGCACGTGAAGCCACCGGTCATCGAGGATCTAACGGCGGCTGTGGCGAAGCTGAAGGG
>CAIKAS010000256.1 GCA_903825445.1 uncultured Acidobacteriia bacterium | reverse complement strand
CGCGTCTGCGAACCCTGCGTCACGGTGGTCAGATCATCCAGCACATCCCATGCGTAGGTGGTCGTGTAATTCAGCCCGGAAGGGTCTTCCGTCACCGACGTCATCCGCCCCGCCGCGTCGCTCGTGCTCACCCGCGTCATTGAAGTGGGACTTGTCGGCGATCCCGCCGGTACCGTCACCGTCGTCTGATTTCCCGAGTAACTCGCCGAGACCACCGAACCATCCGGCGGCGTCACACAACAGGCCTACCTCCGTTTCAGTGGTGTGCAAAATCTATACCGATCGCAACAAGCCAAATCACCACTACAAATAGCCAGAGGCGACTGCTGCTCCACTGCCGCCGCCTGAGTATGATCACTCCCCATGAGATGTTCATAAGAAATGCGACGGCCAAGACCGGTAGAACCGCAATTGCCCAAATGAAGGGCTCTCCTGTAGTTGAGTTCAATCCTTTCTCTTGTGGGATCGCCCAACTGTACGACGCCCGCCGAACGTATAGTAGGGCACCCGCCGCATTTATGACGAGCAGAACTACATTTGCTCGCTGCTTCAGCCCAAACCTGGCAATTATTGATGACTCGCCGAACATGCATAATTCCCCTTCCCAGCCGCCATCTCGTAGCCTAGATTTCTATATATTTGTTGATTAGGGTCACCGGCGTTCTTAGAAAATAGGCTAGCGAAAGTATTCGATATTGCTCCCGCTACAGATTCGCTGAATCCGGCCCCAAATAGATACCCACCAACATCAACGTTTGAGACAGGCGTGTAGCCTGAATAGAAAATGAAGCTTGCGGGATTCCCCACACGCTGATAATCACAGGTTCCAAAGTGTCCGACAGCACGATTCATGGCTGCAAGGTTTAGAGCCTTGTTGGCAAGATCCGTAGGGCTGCCGCCAAATTTAATCGGCTGGATCTCGTGTACGTGTTGTTCTGCGAGAGAAGGATCGGCTGCATGCAGGGCGCGGTTGGCCGCATTGGCAGCTTTTCTTGACGCTTTGTATTCAGCCCCCTCCAAAAGCCTGAAGGGCCCAGTTGGTCGAGGAACGCCCTCGGGGTATCCTGACCAGTCCGATATCGAAAATGCCCCCTCCGAAAATGCCTCCGGTGCCGACCCAAACGTAAACTACAATCATCTGCTCCAGCGTTATCGCTGACATGGATCAGAAGATGGCGGGTCTGCCCGGTCCCCGTCACGACGTCGCCAGCCTCAGGCCGCATCCTTGTCGATGGCGGCAAACTGACTAATACTGACCACCCCGTCGGGAAACACCGCCCTGATCTCAAGGTCCCCACCCATCGCCCGAACAAAATCTGCCAGTGTACTGACATACATATCGGTACGCCGCTCGATCTTTGATATCGCCGACTGATCCTTCCGAAGCAGTTTCGCCAGATGCTCCTGCGTCAACTGCCGGGCATTGCGTAACTCCGCAAGCGGCATTTCACGCACCAGTTCCTCTGTTCGCCGAGCGACTCCCGCTCGCCGCTCCGCTGGCATGCGCGCCATCAGTTCTGACCATTTCTTAGCCATCTTGTCCTCCCTGCCTTTCTCCAGCGATGATTCTCAGATGCCTGTCGTACAGTTTGTCCGCCAGTGGTACCCACTTTTCGTACCATCGGTCCTGCCCCGTTTTGTCCCCGCCAATCAGCAGGATCGCCGTTCTCTTCGGGTCGAAGGCGTACAGGATGCGAATAGGACTTCCCTTGTGCTGAATCCTCAACTCGCGCATATGATCGTGGCGCGACGATTGAATCGCTGAACTATGCGGAAAACTCAGGCCGGGGCCGAATCTCGCCAACAACTCAACCGATGGCGCAACGCCATCTTGCGATTCCACCGATAACTCGTTCCACCAATCCTCAAATTCGTCCGTATACTCGATCTCCCATGCCACTCTCGAATTATGCCATAGAATGCCTGGAGGCGAGTGCGGAACCTGTGATAACGAGTGATCTTGGAATTGGAACAAGTGTAGCCAGACGAAAGCAATGCCGCTCCCGACACCGTCGCCGTGATCGCAACCGGCCGCAGATTCGCGTTGAACGTCGTGGCTTCCGTGAGAGTATTCCCGAAGGTCAGCCCCGATACCGCTCCCTGCGGCGCGTACATCACGCCGGCTCACATCGTGCGGCGCTCGGCCGACATCCGCTCCCGCAGGATCTCGTTGATGCGGACCAGGTGCCCCTCACCCTTTGACTTCAGCCAGTCCAGAATCTCATTGTCGATCCGAAACGATACCTGCGTCTTGATAGGCCGGTAATACTTGCCGACCGTCGCATGAGTCCAGAACTCAGGGGGCATTGTCGGAGCGTCCTGATCGCTGTCGAGTCGTTGGTCGCGCATTTCATAAGCCTTGCGGATGCCGCCCGTGATCTTAATTTTCGTTTTGCGCTGCGATGTAGATTTCGGTCTCATATTTTTCTGCCTTTCTCGCTGAGATGAGATGGATGGTTTCTGCCTCACCCTTCCCGGATGAAGCACTTTCGGTGCGGTCCACAAATACCACCAGAAGAAGCACCATGCCGCGCGTCATGCCAATAATGCCGTAACGCTGCTCGCCCTGATCCTCGATAAAGTAGTTCTCGACGGTGACCTGATTTGGATCGCTAAACACCTCCCTGGCCGTCTCGAAGGAGATCCCGCGGACCCGAAGATTCTTCCGTGCCTTCGCCGGATCCTACATGAATCTCGTTTCCATATACTATTATTGTATAACGATTTTGGGCCGAACCTGGTGCGGCGGAAAGCCTGTGGCCGATAAAACGTTTGAGCCTGTCGGCCTGACGGAAGGTGCGGCTGGCCAGAATGCGATTCAATTGAAGTCGCGCCTTCCGCTCCGCCTCGTTACTAACCGTCGGCGCTGTGGCCTGTGGCGTGCCTCGTTATCCGCGTATATCCGTGTCCATCCGCGGCCAAAAGGTTTTCAAACCCTCGCCTGCGGAAGTCCGATCTTATCCTTCAACTGCGGAGCTAGATGCTGGAAATCCTTCACATTGAATGTACAGATCCGGTCCACCGGTTGTTTCGCGGCACAACGCAGATGCAGCGCATCGTAAATCTTCCCGCTGCGCCATCCAGCCGCCGCCATTTCCCCCACCACCTCCAAATAATCCTCCGGAGTAAGCGGCACCACCGCGATCAACGGCAGGAAATTATCCCGAATGATCCGCAATGCCTCGCTCGGATGAATTCGTGGAACCAGCGGTGCGCTCGTCAGAATCGCATAGGTTTCCGCCACCGTATGCTGTGACATCCAGCCGCGATTCCTGCTATTCCGTAGCAGTGCCACGGCAGCCAATGCCTGCGCATGGTGAGGGTGACTAGCCGACGAGGCCGCCACCAGAACGGACGTATCGAAAAACAGCTTCACAGCCCCGCAACCCGGCCATGATACGTTTCACGTTCCTCTTCGGCATGGCGATTCCAGTCGAATCCCTTCGGGACGACGCCCTGATGCACCCAAAAACCGTTTTCCTGAACCATCGAAGGCCCCTCTGCCACAGGCCTGAGCGTCAGACCGTTGGCGCTCTCCTCCACTTCAAGGTCAACGCCCGCACGCAGGCCGAGCCGCTCCCGAAGCGGTTTCGGCACCACGATCCGGCCAGCTTTGTCGATTTTGAGCGTCATACCATTTATTCTGGCATATGGTTTTTGTTATGGCAAAGATTCTTGTCTTTCCCTCAAAACCCCAACACCACCCTCTTCCACTCCGCCTTAGGCCGCTGAAAATTCACCAGCAAACAAACACTCAGCCCTGACGCCTTCAAGTAATTCATGCACTGCGCCGTATGCTCATTCCCCAACCGCTCCACGCACTTCAACTCCACCAGCACCCGACCATCCACCAAAACATCCGCCAAATAATCCCCCACCGGGTACCCCTTATACCGGACCGCCACCGCCACCTGCGTACTCACCGAAATCCCCCGCATCCCCAACTCCCGCACCAAGGCCCGCTCATAAACCTTCTCCAGAAATCCCGACCCCAGAGTATTAGCCACCTCAAAAACCGCCCCAATAACCTGCTCCGAAACCGCGTTGATCTCTTCTCGTTCCATACCCAACTATCGGCCATTATTGGCTTTTGCCTTATCAGCGTTTATCTGCGTTCATCCGCGGCTAAAGCCTTTGACTTTTCCCCAGTCACGCCCTCCCACTAAATATTTCCAACCTTTCCCCTCAATCCCTTCCAGCGATTCCCCCACCCCAACACCCGACCTTTCCTCCATCCCCGCGCTACCCTCAAACCAGATACATGCTCACGTCAAACTCCATCCCAGCCAGCGTCCCTTCCGGCTCGGCGGGCCCCCGTTTCCACCGAAATAATGAAATAGCGCGGAATGAACCCAAAAACCCCTTTCGAATCAACAAAAGGCCGAAATAATGAACCCACCCAGAGGCCCAGTGAACCCACCAAACGGCCCATCAAAGCCACCCCCAGCCCCATTGAACCCACCGCAGCATCACCTGTATAATGGTCCAACCATGAGCTCTCGTGGAACTCGCGCCATCCTCCGCCTGTTCCTCCTCCCAACCGCGACCCTCTGCCTGCTAAACGCCGCCGAAAATCCGTCTTTCAATAAAGACGTCCAGCCAGTTCTAGTCCAGGTCTGCAACACCTGCCACAACCCGCAGCTCAACTCCGGCAACCTCAACATCACGCCTTACTTCCAGCCCTCCACCCTCACCACCAATCGCGACGGCTGGGCCAAAATTCTCGCCAAACTCAAGGCCGGTGAAATGCCCCCTCCCGGCATCCCCGGACCCACTCCCGAAGCGATGGCGCGCCTCATCTCTTTCGTGCAGGGCGAAATCGCCAAAGGCGACCAGTCCCGGAAGCCCGATCCTGGCCGCACCATCGCCCATCGCCTCAACCGCAACGAATACGCCAACACCATTCGCGATCTCCTCGGCGTCGATTTTCGCGCCACCGAAGAATTTCCCGCCGACGATTCCGGCTACGGTTTCGACAACATCGGCGACGTCCTCACCGTCTCGCCCACTCTCATGCAGAAGTACCTCTCCGCCGCCGAGCAAATCGCCTCGCGCGCCGTCGGTGGCGACCCTTTGCCTAAGCCCGGCTACGTCAACCGTCATGACCGCGTTCGCAAAGTTGGCGACAGCACCATCGAGCTCAAAGATGCCGTCGATTACGACGCCGAATACGCCATCAAGGTGAACCTCACCGGCCATCGC
This sequence comes from uncultured Acidobacteriia bacterium, assembly GCA_903825445.1. GTDB lineage: Bacteria > Acidobacteriota > Terriglobia > Bryobacterales > Bryobacteraceae > BOG-234. Next base: position 22,684 of record CAIKAS010000256.1, on the reverse strand, counting down.
GGCCCAGCCGACAAGCCCGTATTGCTCCGCATCTCCGTCGATGGCAAGCCGATTAAAGAGGTGGAAGTCTCCGTTCAAATCAGCGCCGTGAACAAGCAGGGTGGGGCAACTCAGCGCGGTGTCGCAGAGGGCCGGGTCTTCCTCACGGCAAGGGAACACACCTTCCGCGCCGAGTTCGTCAACGATGAATTCGTCAAGCCCCTCAGCGCCGCCGCCCGCGCTAACAACACGCCAATATCTACCCCGAGTCCATCGAAATTGGCGGCCCTTACCCGGCCACCACAACGCAGGCGCCGCCCAGGAAAGTTCTCATCTGCGATCCCGATTCCGGTGCCGTCTGCATTGATCGCATTCTCACGACCTTCGCGCACCACGCGTATCGCCGACCGGCCACAAAGACCGAAGTCGCCGCACTCCTCGCCACTTTCGATAAGGCGAAGAAGGCCGGTTACACCGCGAAGCAGAGCCTGCAATTCGCCATCGCCGAAGCGCTGATCACTCCGCAGTTTCTCTTCCGCATCGAGCGCGACCCCACTCCCGGCGCCATCGCGCGCATCACCGATCCCGAACTCGCCTCGCGCCTCAGCTACTTCATCTGGAGTTCTACTCCCGATGACGAACTTCTGCGCCTCGCCGAAACCAACAAACTGCACCAGCCTGAAATTCTGGATGCGCAGGTGAAGCGCCTCATCGCCGATCCCCGTTCCATCGCGCTCGCCGATAATTTCGCCGGCCAGTGGCTGCAAACCCGCAGTCTGGACGCCGTTAAGCCCGATGCGAAGAAGTTTCCCGAATGGGGGCCCGAACTCCGCGACGCCATGCGTACCGAAACCAGCATGTTCTTCCAGGCTGTGATGCAGGGTAACCGCCCCATCGCCGATTTCATCGATGGAAAATACACTTTCCTGAACGGGCAGCTCGCGAAGTTCTATGGCATCGAAGGCGTGACCGGCACCGATTTCCGCCGCGTGGACCTCACTGCGGACCAAACCGCCCAGCGCAGCGGCGTCTTCACCCAGGCCAGCGTCCTCACCGTCTCCAGCTACCCGACCCGGACCTCCGTTGTGCTGCGCGGCAAGTATATGCTCGAAACGGTTCTCAACGCGCCGCCGCCTCCACCGCCGCCCGATGTTCCGCGTCTCAATGAGGAGACGGTTGGAGTTGCCAAGTCGCTCCGGCAGCAGATGGAAACGCACCGCGCCGACGCTCTTTGCGCGTCCTGCCATTCCAGGATGGATGTTCTCGGCTTCGGCCTCGAGAACTACGACGCCATTGGCCGCTGGCGCACCACGGACGGCAAGTTCCCGATTGATTCCACAGGCGCATTTCCAAGCGGCAAAACCTTCAACGGCCCGGCGGAAATGAAGGTCCTGCTGCACGACAACATGCCTGAGTTCGTCCGATGCCTGGCCGAGAAAATGTTAACCTATGCTTTAGGCAGGGGCGTCGAATCGTACGACCGCCCGGTGGTGGAAGACCTGGTCCGTCAGACCGCCGCCGCGGATAATAAGCTCCAGCCTCTGATCTTGGGAATTGTTCACAGCATGCCCTTCCAGCAGCGCCATACGCCCGCAGTACCGCGCACCGTCGCCGCAACGGTAGCGACGCGTAAATTGACCGATCCGCAAACCGACCGATCCGCAAACCTCCGTCCCGACTCTACGTCGCAAATCTCCGCCCCGACGTTACCGAGCCGTGACCGTGAGGGAGCGGTAGCAAAAAACTGAGGGACCACCAATGATCGTCACCAAAAAAGCGATTCACCGCCGCACGATGCTGAAAGGCCTCGGCGCAGCCCTGAGCCTTCCCTTCCTCGACGCCATGATTCCGGCCTTTGCCGAAGCGTCGAACGCACCGGTGCGCCTCGCCTGGTTCTATCTCCCCAACGGCATCGACATGCGCAACTGGACGCCGCCCGATGAAGGCAAACTCCCCGCCGCGCTGCCCAATATCCTCGCGCCCTTCTCCCCCCTGCGCGACGACGTCACCGTCATTTCCAACCTCACGGCAAATTGGGGGCGTCCGCTTCAGGTTGGCGCAGGTGATCACGGCCGTGCCCTCGCCGCTTACATGACCGGCGTCGAAGTCTATCGCACCGCCGGAGCAGATCTCAAACTCACCACTTCCGCCGACCAGATTGCCGCCCGCGCCAACGGTCACATGACCGCTCTGCCTTCGCTCGAAATCGGCCTCGAAGAATCCCGCATGACGGGCAATTGCGATAACGGCTACTCCTGCGCCTACACCTACAACGTGTCGTGGAAGACTGAAACGCAGCCGCTGCCACCTATCTCCGATCCCAAGAACCTCTTTGAACGCCTCTTCGGTTCCGATATCGCCGAATCGCCTGCCGCACATGCGCGCCGTCTCGCCATGCGTGAGAGCATTCTCGATTCCGTCATGGGCGATACGCAGAAACTCGAAGCTACTCTGGGCGCCAACGACCGCCGCAAGCTCGATGAATATCTGACCTCAGTTCGCGAAATCGAACAGCAGGTCGAAAAGGCAGCAAAGAGCACCACCGTCATTGATCCCGGCATGGAAAAGCCCTTCGGTGTCCCGCCCGAATACGCCGACTACTTCCGCCTGATGACGGACATGCTGGTCGTCGCCTTTAAGGCCGATATCACGCGTATTTCGACATTTATGATCGGCCGCGAAGGCTCTACCCGCGCGTATCCGGAAATCGGCGTGCCGGATGGACACCATCCGTTAACTCACCACATGGGCAACATGGACATGCTCGAAAAGGTGCGCCAGATCAACGTACTCCACGCCACTGCCATGGCCGCCTTCCTCAAGAAAATGAAGGAGACGAAGGAAGGCGATTCCAACCTGCTCGATAACTCGCTAATCGTGTACGGCAGCGGCCTCTCAGACGGCAATGTGCACACGCACGATCAGTTACCGACGTTGCTCTGTGGCCGAGGCGGCGGTTTCGTCAATCCAGGCCGTCACATCATCTATCAGCGCGAAACCCCGGTGGCCAATCTCTTCGCGACCATGCTGGAACGCGTGGGCGTTCGCCCCGAGCATGTGGGCGACAGCACCGGTAAACTCGCCGGCCTGTCTCTGAGCTGATAGCACAAATGGCCGATACCCCGATCGGTGTTGTCTACAACACCTCCATGACGCGCCCGGACGCGGCGCTCGCCCTTGCCGCCATGTACCTCATGGAACTCAAGCGAGAGTCCCATATGGGTTCAGTTTGCGTGGTGGGCGCTGGCTTCAACGCCGCCCTCTTCTGCGACATGATAGGCAAGATGTACACCTTCGGCACGCGCAACGGCAATCAGGCGCTCGCCGTCGGCCTCGCGATCGAATCGGGTACGCCCGATTCGGCCATGGTGAAGACCGCTGTGGAACACAACTATCCGCGAACCATCCAGCGCCCGGCCGATACGTCCCTGCCCGAAGCTGTCCTGCGCAACGGCGTCATCTTCAACGCTGATTCCGCCGTAATTCTCAGTGGCCCCGCCACCTATCTCGCGAAATCCCTCGATCTTCTCGGCACGAAGGAAATGTACAAAGCTCGCGTCAAGCGTCTCGTCATAGTCGACGCCGGTACAGGATACAAGGACGCAGCCGCGCTTCGCAAGGTCATCGCCGAATGGCCGACGCCGATTTTCTTCTGCCCCAAAGAAGTCGGCGACGCCCTCAAATTCCCCGGCGCCAATCTCGAAAAGGATTTCTCCTGGGCGCAGCCGCATCCCATCGTCGATGCCTACAAGGCCTACAAGCCGATGCCTTACGATGCGCCGCTCTACGATCTGGCCGCAACCCACTATGCCGTCCATCCCGATTCCGGTTTCTTCACGCTCTCGGCTCCAGGTAACATCGCAGTTTCCGATGATGGCAATATGAAGTTCGTCCCCGGTGCGGGCAGCGTGAAATCGATCGCCATCGACCCGGCAAAGAAGCCGGCGCTCGAAGCAGCCCTGATAGCACTGGCAACGGAAAAACCAGTGCAACCAGCGCCCGTTGCGAGAGGCGGCCGAGGTGGCAGCGGACGCGGAGCATTTGGAGCGTCCGGCGGCGGACGCGGTGTTATCGCCCCGGCAGTCCCCCCAACCCTGGCCAAGTGACCCTCGCTCTCGATTCCTCGCTGACGTACATCAAAGGCGTCGGCCCTGCCCGCGCCGCGATGCTGCAGTCGCGGGGTCTCGAAACCGTCGAAGACCTGCTCCACTACTTCCCGTTCCGATACGAGGATCGCAGCAATCTCAAGCCGATCAAACAGCTCGCCCCCGGCGAACTGGCCACGGTCATCGCCGAGGTAAAGTCCGCGAAACTCTCCGGCTTCCGCCGCCGCAACCTCGGCCTGTTTGAGGCGACCTTCACCGACGCTTCCGGCGGCATCCTCCTCGCCAAGTGGTTCCACGGAGCTTATCTTGCCGACCGCCTCACCGTCGGCACCCGCGTGGCGCTCTTCGGCAAGATCGAGTTCGACAACTACCGCGGCGAGATCCAGATGATGCACCCGGAAACCGAACTGCTCTCCGGCGACGACGAAGAAGGCGACTCCGCGCTCCACACCGGGCGTATCGTGCCGGTCTACGAGGCGGCTGGCAAGGTCAACGCGCGGGCACTCCGCGCCATCATCCACCGCGTCCTGGAGCAGATGCCGGAACTCGAAGATTATCTTCCGCCCCACATCTCGCAGAAGCTGAAGTTTCCGAACCGCACGGAAGCCGTGCGCGCGGCTCACTTCCCGCCCGCCGGAACTCCCATTCGGATGCTGAACGAATTCCGTTCACCCGCGCAGTTCCGCCTCATCTTCGAGGAGTTCTTCTGGCTGGAATGCGGTCTCGAAATCAAGCGCCGCCGCGCCCGCGCCTTGCCCGGCATCGAATTCCAGTTGACAGACCGGGTCCGCGAGCAGATCATCAAACTTCTTCCGTTCAAGCCGACAGGAGCGCAGAAACGCGTCCTCAAAGAGATTGCCGGAGACATGTCGCACACCAGCCCCATGAACCGGCTGATGCAGGGCGATGTCGGCAGCGGCAAGACCATCGTCGCCGCCGAGGCTGCGGTGATAGCAGTTGAGAACGGCTACCAGGTGGCAATTCTCGCGCCCACTGAAATCCTCGCCGCACAGCACTACTTTTCTCTGAAACCGCTGTTCCATAAGCTGGGATATGTCGTCGCGCTGCTCACCGGATCATCAACGGCGCGCGAGAAGCAGAAACTCAAGGACATGCTGCGCGCGGGGATGATCCCGATCGCGATTGGCACCCACGCGCTCATCGAGAAAGACGTGGAGTTCGCCAAACTTGGATTCGTCATCATCGACGAGCAGCATCGTTTCGGCGTCATGCAGCGCTTCGAACTGGCGCGGAAGGGCGTTTCCCCAGACGTGCTCGTCATGACCGCCACGCCGATTCCGCGAACGCTCGCCATGACGATCTACGGCGACCTGGACATTTCTACCATCGACGAACTTCCACCCGGCCGCCAGCGCATCATCACGAAGCACTACACCGACGATCAGGTCGAAATTGCCTACAGCGAGATGCGTAAGGAGATCGATCTGGGCCGTCAGGCCTACGTGGTTTACCCCGTGATCGAGGAGTCGGAAACCCAGGCCATGAAGGCCGCTCAGCAGATGTTCGAGCACCTCTCGCGCGAAGTCTTCCCCGATATCCCGGTCGGGCTGTTGCATGGCCGCCTCGGTTCGGCGGAAAAGGAAGCGGCCATGGAGGCGTTTAAGTCCGGCCGCACGAAGATTCTGGTCTCGACCACCGTCATCGAAGTGGGCGTCGATGTGCCGAACGCCACCGTAATGGTGATCGAACAGGCAGAGCGATTCGGCCTCTCACAATTGCACCAGTTGCGAGGTCGAGTTGGTCGCGGCGCGGACCAAAGCTACTGCCTGCTCATAACGGCAAAGCTCAACGACACCGCGAAGGACCGTATCCGGACGCTGGTCGATTCGAGCGACGGTTTCAAGATTGCGGAGATGGATCTGAAGCTGCGCGGACCCGGTGAGTTCTTCGGCACAAAGCAATCGGGACTTCCTTCACTGAAGATCGCCAACATTCTGCGCGACCCCGACATCCTCGTTGCGGCGAAGCATGAAGCGCGGGCGTTCGTGGAAGAGCCGCCTTCAGCCGAGGCATTTTCGAAAGCCGTCGAGTACATCAAAGGCCACTGGCAGCGCCGTTACGGCCTGGTGCAGGTAGGATAAGGATTCATGCGCGTGATTGCCGGTGAATACCGTTCTCGTAAGATCCTCTCTCTGCCTGGTCTCGACACCCGCCCTACGCCGGATAAGATGCGGGAGACGCTCTTCAACATTCTGGCGCCGATGATCGAGGGTTGCACATTCATCGATGCCTATGCGGGTACTGGTTCAGTAGGGATCGAGGCGATCAGCCGGGGCGCGAGACTCGCCGTCTTCATCGAGAAGGATCGCGAGGCGGTCGAGGTCATCAAGGCCAATCTGAACGCGCTCGGGATCAAAGCAAAGGGGCGTATCATCCGCGGGTTGGCCGCGCCGCATCTGACGAATGTCGTGGAGAGTACTAATGCCGATATCGTGTTCATCGACCCTCCGTATCCGAAAGACACCGAGTATCAGTCCTCGCTCGATGTGCTCTCGGCGAAGCCTCCGGCGCTGAGCATCGTGCAGCACTCGATCCGGTACGCGATTCCGCAAGAATACAAGGACCTCGTCCGCACGCGCACAGTTCGGCAGGGCGACAACGCGATTAGCTTTTTTAGGGCGAAATCAGCCGTTGGTATGCTGGATCGGTGACCAGCACCCGCGTCCTTTTTGCCGCCGCGTTCGTCATGCTTTTCTGGCAACTGATGTGCCCGCCGGTGATCGGTGTGGCGAACAACGGTGACTTCTCGCGCACCTACGGCATCTTCCACCTGACAATGCCGATCCCGGATGAGGTGCGGTTTTCGGATACGCACTACCAGTTTGATCCGCAGCTGAATTATTTCGGCGGTTTCTATTCCTCCGAGATCGCACTGGTACCTCCCGCGCTGGCCCTGAATGCGATTTTCTCCAAGGATGGCACCTTTGACGTTCGCTTCACGGGCTTCATCCACGGTGTCTTGTTTCTGACGGCGTTGTGCCTGTTTCTGCCTTTGCTGCGGGATCTGCCCGTCTTTCAGAGATGGTTGACCGGCGGCCTCGCGGTCTTCTTTTTCGGCGACGTCATGTACGTGGCTTATCTCAATTCCTTCTACACGGACGTGGCTGCGTATGTCTTCCTTTTGCTGACGGTGGTTCTGGCGCTGCGGGCAATTCGGTGGGGCAAGCGTCTGGATTGGATACTGTTCACTGTCGCGAGCCTGTTCCTGGTCACATCCAAGGCGCAACATGCCGCGCTGGGCCTGTGGATCGCTGGTTTCGTCTGGCTTATCGCCAGGAAACAGGCCAGATGGATGGCGGCCGTTATCGCGCTTGTGTCAGTGGGGTGGCTCGCGGAGAGCACGCCCGCTGCGTATTCGGCCCGAGGGTGCTTCTCGACGATCTTTTTCCACCTGCTACCGCATTCGCCGAATCAGGACAAGACTCTGGCCGATCTCGGCCTCGACCAGAGCTATCGCCCGTATATCGGGATGGTGTCTTTCTCTCCAGGCTCACCGATGGACGATTCGCGTTTCGTTGCGGAGTTTCGCAAAAGGATCACCTACGGGAGCCTCGCGGTGTTTCTGCTGACGCATCCGCGCGATACGTACGTGGCCGTGCGCTCTTCGCTCGACGATGCGGGGCGGCAGAGGCCTCCGCTGGGCAATTTCGATCCCTCAGCCGGGCTGGCGCCAGGTGCACAAAGCCAGGCGTTCGCGTTCTGGAGCAACTTCAAGCGGATGCTGTTTAATCGCCGGGGCTCGCGTTATCTCACGTACTTCTTCTGCGTCATGGCGACGATGGCGCTGCTGCTGTTCGTGCAACGCCGAAGTCTGCCCGCAGGCGGAATGGCGGGCGGATTCATCCTGATCGGCATGGCCGCGACGGAACTGGCGGTGTCATCGCTGGCGGATGCCATGGAGATCGCACGGCACCACCTGCTGTTTTACGCCCACTTCGACATGCTGCTGATTCTGGGAGTTTGGCTGCTGGGACGACTGGTCAGCTATTCGACGAAGTAGAACGGGTTGGGGAGCTTGAAGGTGCGTTCCGAGGCTCCGCCAATTAGGTCGCTTAACTGATCGCCGATGTTGAGGACGATCTTGTAGCCCTTGCGCTCGATGCCGGCCCGGACTCCGGCCTTCATGACGCGGGCCGGGTCGGAGTTGCCGTTGAGCCGAAACAACAGGTCTTCCCAGTCGGTGTAGCCGACGGCATGGAGGTTGGCGGCTGTGACATCGCGGCTCGACTGATAGCGCCCGGTCAGAATAAACATCGCGATGCCTTTCGACTTCGCGAACTTGTAGAGATCGAGAACCGGCGGAATGGCAGGGAGGCGATCGGCCGGGTAGAGTTTGGATTGGGCGGCAACGGAGCAAAAATCGCAATCGGCCATGTTGGGCAGATTCGAGAGAGATGTTTCGTCTATATCGAAAACTGCGGCGAGTTTCTCGCCCGGAACGACGTGGGCCGTGCGGGTTTCCACCCAATCGTGGGCGGCTTTCGCTACTTCTGCGATCTCCCGGTTGTAGCGGCCGGATTGCACGTACTCGGCAAGCTGGCGTTTGACGAGAGTGAGGTTGTCGGCTTCAAGGTGAAGCTCAGGTGCGGCGAAGCTGGGGGTGAAAGACGGAGCGCCAGGACGCGCCGATGTCGTCGGCGCCATACCCTGAGCGGCGAGAAAAGCCGCGCAGAGCAGGAGCGAGGCAAATATTTTGCCTTTTCGGATCATGCTACAGCCAGAGTGTTCAGAGTACCGGGGTGGCTGGCTTCATAAGCGCCGATCGCGGCGTCCTGCTTCAGGATCCAGCCGAGCTCGTCGACGCCTTCGAGCAGGCAGTTCTTGTTGAAGGGGTCGACGGGGAATTCGACGCGCGTGCCGTCCGGCAGGCCAATCGTCTGCGAAGGCAGGTCGAGCTGGATTTCGGCGTCGGCGGGAAGTGCCACCAGTTTGGCGTGCACTTCGGGCGAAACGACGATCGGCAGCAGGGAGTTCTTCAGAGAGTTGCCTTTGAAGATATCGGCAAAGCTGGTACTGATCACCGCGCGAAAACCAAACTGCCTAATCGCCCACGGGGCGTGTTCGCGCGAACTGCCGCAGCCGAAGTTGTCCCCGGCGAGAAGAATCTGGGCACCCTTGCCGCGCGGCGTGTTGAGAATGAAGTCGGCTTTCTCAGTGCCATCGGCGTTATAGCGCCAGTCGCAGAACAGGTTCTTATCGAGCCCTTCCTTGGAGACGGTCTTGAGAAAACGCGCGGGGATGATCTGATCGGTATCGATGTTATTGATCAGCAGCGGCACGAGCCGGGATTTGAAGGGAGTAAACGGGATCACAGGATAGTCCTCACGTCAGTGACTACGCCCGAGAGGGCGCTGGCGGCGGCGGTCAGGGGCGAAGCGAGGAATGTCCTGCCGCCTTTGCCCTGCCGACCTTCGAAATTACGGTTGCTGGTGGAAACGCTGTATTCGCCGGGGCTGAGCTGATCGCCGTTCATGGCGATACACATGGAGCAGCCGGGTTCGCGGTAATCCGCACCAGCGGCGCGGAAGATTTCGGGAAGCCCTTCGGCAATGGCCTGGCGCTTCACTTCCATGGAGCCGGGAACGACCATCACGCGCACGTTCGGATTCACCTTGCGGCCCTTGAGAATGGCAGCGGCGGCGCGGAGATCGGTGATGCGGGAATTGGTGCAACTGCCGATGAAGACCACGTTGATGGGATGGCCGAGGATCGGCTTGCCGGCTTCGAGACCCATGTACTTCAGCGCTTTGGAGACCGATTCGCGTTCGCGAAGATCGCCGATGTTGGCCGGGTCGGGAATCGCGCCGTTGACCGACACGCCCATACCGGGATTCGTGCCCCAGGTGATCATGGGGGCGAGCGAATCGGCGTCGATGATTTCTTCGCGATCGAAGGTGGCGCCGGAGTCGCTGGGCAACTGCTTCCAGCGGGCGACGGCGGCATCCCATTCGGCGCCCTTCGGAGAAAGGGGCCGACCGTGGAGGTAATTGAAAGTGGTATCGTCCGGCGCGATGAGGCCGGCGCGCGCGCCGCCTTCGATCGACATGTTGCAGACGGTCATGCGGCCATCCATATCGAGCGAGCGGATGGCGGAGCCGGAGTATTCCATCACAGCTCCGGTGCCGCCGCCGATGCCGATGCGGGCGATGAGGGCGAGGATGATGTCCTTCGCGCCAACGCCGTTTTTCAGAGTGCCATCGACGCGAACACGGAAGGTAGTGGACGGGCGCTGGAGGAGGCACTGGGTGGCCAGCACGTTTTCGACTTCGCTGGTGCCAATCCCGAACGCCAGAGCGCCGAATGCGCCGTGGGTTGCCGTGTGGCTATCGCCGCAGACTACGGTCATGCCGGGCTGGGTCGCGCCCTGCTCGGGTCCAATAACGTGGCAGATGCCCTGATTTTCGGACTTCACGCCAAAGCAGGGGATACCGAATTCGGCGCAGTTCGCTTCAAACTGCTTGACCTGAATGGACGCGATGGGGTCAACGATGGGCAGCGAACGGTCGCTGGTGGGAATGGAGTGATCGACAGTGCCGAGAGTGCGGTCCGGGCGGCGAACTTTGATGCCGCGGGCGCGGAGGCCGGAGAAGGCCTGGGGCGAGGTCACTTCATGGACCAGGTGGAGGTCGATGTAGAGGAGCGCCGGGGCACCGGGTTGTTGGTGGACTACGTGAGAGTCCCAGATTTTCTGACTGAGAGTTTTCATATTAAACCTTATTGGCCACAGATGAACACAGATTAAATCGCATGGCAGACGGCTTCGCCGGCTTGTTCGGTTGTTGCGGGTGGACCAGTCGGGCGGAGATCTGCTGTGACGCGGCCGGTGTTTAGAACATGCTCCATGGCGCGGTTTACGGCAGCCGCTTCTTCCGTTAGGCCGAAGCTGTATTCGAGCATGGCGGCTACTGAACCTATCGCGCCGAAGGGGTTAGCCTTGTTTTGTCCGGCGATGTCTGGGGCGGAACCGTGCACTGGTTCGTAGAGGCCGGTCCATGCGCCTGACGGTTTCTTTGAGCCGATGCTGGCGGAGGGCAACATGCCGATGGAGCCGGCGAGCACCGCGCCTTCGTCGCTGAGAATGTCACCGAACATGTTTTCCATCACAACCACGTCGAAGCGCTTCGGATTCAGCACGAGCTGCATGGCGCAGTTGTCGACCAGCACGTGGTCGAGTTCGACATCGGGATAATCGGGCGCGACGGCGGTGACGACGCGACGCCAGAGCTGAGAGACTTCGAGCACGTTGGACTTGTCGACCGAGGTAACCTTCTTGCGGCGCTTGCGGGCCAGTTCAAAGGCCATGCGGGTGACGCGTTCGATTTCGCTCCAGCTATAAGCCATCGTATTGACGGCGTGAATTTCGGGCGCATCCTCATATATGCCGCGGGGCGTGCCGTAATACAGGCCGCCGGTGAGTTCGCGGACGATCACCATATCGACGCCATCGACGAGGTGATTCTTCAAAGGGGAAGAATCGAGCAGCGCTTTGTAGCTGCGGACCGGGCGGAGATTGGCGAACACGCCCATCGACTTACGGATGCCGAGCAGGCCGCGTTCGGGGCGCTTTTCGGGCGCTACGTTATCGAATTCGGGAAGGCCGACCGCGCCCATCAGGACCGCGTCGGCTTCACGAGATAGCTTTTCGGTTTCGGCGGGGAAAGGGCCGCCGGTTTTATGAATCGCGATGCCGCCGAGCAGCCCTTCGCGCAGAGTCAGTTGATGATTCCATTTTTCGGCCACTACGCGCAGAACGCGAACGGCCTCTCGGGTGACTTCAAGGCCGATCCCGTCTCCGGGCAGCACGAGGATATTCAGATTCAAGGTTGTCTCAGTCTCCTACCGGTTGTGGCGCAGCCTGTTCCTGGCTGCGACGGGCCATAGCCGCAATTTCTTCGTCCATGAGCCCTTTTTTGTTGTCGGCCAGCTCAGTAACCTGCTGGTAAACCAGGTCCAATTCCGCAGGACTCAGATGGTAGCCCAGATCCTCACAACGGTTCTTGAGGGCATGGCGACCACTGTGTTTACCCAGGACCAAACGGCTTTCCGGCACACCAACCGACTTCGGATTGATGATCTCATACGTGGTTGGTTCCTTCAGGAATCCGTCCTGATGGATACCGGCCTCATGAGCGAAGGCGTTCTTGCCCACAATTGCCTTGTTCGGCTGCGGGCCGAAGCTGATGATGGAACTAAGAAGCTGACTGGCAGGGAAGAGATATTCGGTGTGGATGCCGGTGGTGTACGGGTAGCGGTCGTGACGGGTCTTCATGACCATCACGATCTCTTCGAGAGAGCAGTTCCCCGCCCTTTCGCCGATACCGTTCACGGTGCATTCGATCTGGCGCGCGCCGGCCTTTACGGCAGCCAGGGAGTTGGCCACGGCGAGGCCGAGATCGTCATGGCAATGGACGCTGACGACGGCAGTGTCGCCGAGGGCTTTACAGATGCGGCCGATCAGTTCGCCATACTCATCGGGCGTGGAATAGCCAACCGTATCGGGGATATTGACGGTACGGGCACCGGCGGCGACGACGGCCTTCGAAACCTGTTCGAGATAGTCGGGGTCGGTACGGGCTCCGTCTTCGGCGGAGAACTCGACGTCATCCACATAAGTGCGGGCGAGTTCGACGGCGGAGACGGCGGCATCGAGCACTTCCTGGCGCGACTTCTTCAGCTTGTACTTCAGGTGAATGTCGCTGGTGGCTAGGAACGTGTGGATGCGCGGGCGCTTGGCCTTTTCGAGAGACCGGGCGGCGCGTTCGACGTCCAGTTTCATGGAACGGGCGAGCGCGGCGACCTGGACCCAGGGAAACTCCCTGCTGACGGCGTCCACCGCCTGGAAATCGCCTTCGGAGGCGATAGGGAAACCTGCTTCGAGAATGTCTACGCCGAGTTCCACCAGTTTGGCGGCCATGCGCAACTTCTCTGGTACATTCATGCTGCAGCCGGGGGACTGTTCGCCATCCCGGAGAGTAGTATCGAAGATCCAGACTCGATTATTCATACGTGGAAGGTACTCCGGAACCATTATCACCGGGTGATGATTGATAAAGCAAATTTATTTAAGTTGATCCATGTATTAGTAATACTCATTCATGGATTGGAATGACCGAGGGTGGAAACGGCAACCATCGGGGCAAAAGTGAATTCGAAAAAATGAACCCAATTTGGATGGTAAGTGCTTTCCCCTGTGTAGCGGCACGGCGTCTTCCGAGATTGCTGGTTCGGGGGACGCCGCCCGTTCATTTGCCTTTTTACAAAACAAAGCCAATTTCATGTAAGTGGTCTGTGCGCAGCGTGATAGGCCATATCCCCTCATCCGACACATTGGGCGCGATGCACGCGTCAGGCTGCCTGGGCGCGGAGCGATTCGAGCTCCTTGAAGGCGTTGCGGGCGTTGGACTCGGCGACTCCCAACCTATAAGGTACGGTGGAGAAGCGGCGCGAGGTGCGGGCGAGCGTTTCGGGGAGGGACGAGATGTCGATGTCGCGCATCTCCTGCTCTATGGCGCGGTACTCGAGGGCGAGATAGTGGCGGCGCAGACGGTCGGCAAGGACGAGCGTGTCCACCAGGGCGCGCTCGGTTTTATTGGACGGGATGAAATAGCGGTAGTATTTGGCCGTTATCATCGCGGGCAGGGCGGAGTTCTCAAGCGGCAGAGGCGTGTACTTCCGGCTGTTTTGGGAAGAGATGGCGCGACCACGGGCGGTTGAGGGTCCAGTGGACAGTCGGGCGTTGTGGCGGTTGGCTGCCAGTTGCTTTGGGCTGATGGTGTGCTTCCGTTTGAGTAGTTGGTACTGGTCGATCGGTGTTACGGACATTAGTTGATTCCTCGCCTGAATACTGACATGCGGGGGTAGGGGTTTTAGGCGTGATTTTCGGAAGGTGATGAAACTACGGCAAATAGAGTTGCAAGTTTGGCGTCACTCAGTTTTATTGGTAGACTCGTGGCTGAATATTATGAGCGGCAAGCTGGACAGTACGCTTCGAACGCTGCGGACACACGAGGCGGAGTTGCGCCGCTTTGGCGTGGCGCATGCGGCTGTGTTCGGATCCGTGGCGCGGGGAGAAGAGCGGCCTGACAGCGATGTCGATGTCCTGGTGGAACTCGACGCCCAACGACCTATAGGGATATTCGATTACGCCAGATTGAGGCTGTATGTAGATGAGATCCTAGGTGGCTCGGTGGACGTGGCAAACCGCAAGACGCTGAAGCCACTATTGCGGGATCAGATTCTGCATGATGCCGTGAATGCGTTTTGAGATGAAAGCGGAAGCGACCTGTGCCCGTTAAGAACCCTTCGCAGCGGCTTCGCGACGTCTTGGAGAATATTGACGCCGTGGGGTCGTTCATTGGCAGAATGGATCGCGACGACTTCGCGAAGGACCAAAAGACAGTCTATGCGGTGGTTCGCGCGCTGGAGATCATTTCGGAAGCTTCGCGGAGACTTCCCGATGAAATGAAGGAGCGGAATCCTGGAATCGACTGGATTGCGGTTGCTGCAGCGGGCAACGTTTACCGACACGAATATGACGGCGTCGATGTGGATCTGATCTGGCACACGGCGAAACATCAGTTGGGGGCGCTTCGGGATGTCGCTGCCGAGGAACTCGAGAGCTTAAGCAGCGGGTAATGACAAGGTCTGTTGCTCGCGTTGGCATAACAGGGCTCGGTCGATGTGTGAGTGCCGTCGCCTTTGCCCAATAAATGACGGGTCCCGACGCCGGGCGCTGGATAGAGTCGAGTCTATCTCAAAATACCGTGCGGGGAGAAATTCAACTGCGGCGTAGCACTCTTGTTGTCTGCAGCCGGCTATCTGCACGGCGATTGCCGCGATAGCTCAGTCAGTTTTCGGTAACCGTTTTCTCGACTTGGTCTATCACGATTACCTCAACTGAGGCGGTTGTCGGCGAGAGCTTCAGGCCAAGCTGTTGCTGGACCGCCACCTCAATCGGGGGGGCGCTAAAGTCCGTGGCTGCCAAGTCCGCACTCAGCTGACTGAAATTGAGCGTAAAATCGTACGCCCCAACGAGGCCAGTCTTGTCAATTACGCTGTGGCCGAGAAAGTTAGGAAGGCGCAGCCTTTCCGTGAGAGCGGCCATTCTGAACATACGAAACGTGCAGTACGAACCTTGGGGGAAGTGTCCGCAGGCGACATTCGGCTGACCGGGCGGCAAGATAGGAAAGCTGTCGCGGTCGGCCAACCGGGGACCACCGGCCGGAACAAAATCGTCCGTGCCCGTGCCATTTGCCGCCAACTTCAGTTTCGGCCCGTTCTTCGCCACTGTCAATTCGTAGACTTTCCGGAGTTCCGCCTCACGATGAACCCGGATTCGGAAGCGCTCGGCAAGCAGGTTTTGCAACATCACCCGAAATTGCTCCTTGGTGGTTCCCGGCGGAACCTTAGCCACGACGTCATATTGGATCGCATCCATCCAACTCGGCCGCCCCCGAAGTTCGTCGTCGTGGAGGCCATACGCGCGCATCATGAGCAAACTCAATTCGGCGTTTCTGGCCACGAATCTGCCTGGGTCACTTGTTCCGGGGCCGCCCGCCATTCGAGTAATCTCGTCTTGGCTTCCCGACAGCCTGATCGTCGCTACCTCGAAGCTGAGCCGGGACACATCGCGTTGGGCCCAAGCCGCCGTGACGAAAACAAGTGCAAGCCAAACTCGTATCACCCCAAGCTCCTCTCGGCTTCCGCCATAACGCAAACCCAATCCGCATTTGTCACTTCATGTCAGAATATGGCCGATTCCAATCCTTCACGCCAAAGAATTCCGAGTGCACGATATTGCGGCGCCCGTCGTCAGTATAGTGGACGGTATATTAAACTTCGCTGGGTGATCGCCCGTGGTCTGGTTGAGAACGTCGAGTTTATCTTAAACATCCGTGAGGGTGCGGAAATTCAACTGCACGGAATTCCAATCACAGGCGTCAGAGTAGGCATCGCTTCTACGCGGCTGGCCCGCGCGGCCGTTTGGCGTTGTGCCACGCACCAGCATGATGGGCCGTTTGGCGAAGCCAATACGGCCTGTCGCGCGGTCCGGTAATGGACGGGGCGTTTTCCCGGCGGCGCCGATCGAATGGGATTATGCCAAGGCGCGTCGCAGGCGCATCAACTGCCGTGCGAAGGGCACGAACAGCTGCAGGTACACATAGACGCTTTCACGTTGCGGAGTAGCGCCGGTCGGATGGCCGGCCTCATTGCGGGCGATTCGAAGGACCGACTGAATGGACAGAAAATTTGTGTCGAGGTCTTCCGTCGCGTCTTGCGGCAGTGAGGACATTATGGGCCTAAGCGAATCCTGAAACGCCGTAATCTTGCGGCGAATTGTTTGATGTTTGTTTACAGTTGAAAACTTCGCGCCATGGGTCCCATTCGCGATTGCGGCAGTGATGAGCCGAAGGAACTCAGCTTCGGCCGCCACGCCGATCATCACGCAGCAGGCAAGCAGGCAGCCAGCATAGAAAGCCGCAACTGCCTCATCGATATATATGGCTGCCTCGGGCGACAGGTCAGGGACCTCGCGTTTCAGCATGACCATAAACGAGCCCGTGTCATGAAATCGATATGGGCTCTGGGTCAGCAGGGCTTTCTCGCCAAAATGGCTTAGCCGGAACCAAGGCCAGGTTTCGTTGTGCCTATCCATGCCAAGCGTGATGAAGCCCTGCCGGAACAAATCCCAGAAAACATCCCGGATCAGCTCACTATCGAAAGCATGAAGCCGTGCGTAATCCGGGTGAAAATTCCTGTTATCGGGATTCCGTCGCTTCTCAAAAACTTGGGCCACTCCGCTTTCCAGATGCCTATATTGGTTCGGTTCGTATTGCACGGCCACCCGCTTGAGCAGGATATCGACGACGACTTCGCGGATTTCTTCGTAACTATGCGGCTCTGGTTCTGTGGGTGGCATATTTTAATGACGGCCGGAGCTCTCTGCGGCGGTCGCGTTCTTCTTTTCAGTTTCGCGATCTCGATTACCTCCAACCACAGGCCGTTCGAGCAGAACCGACGACTCGACCTTCACGGACGGAGCCGGCGAGAATGCCGCATCCACGGCTTTCTGAAGGGACTTGATAGCCCATGCGGGAAACGACGGCGAGACAACGATCCGTTGAATGAGGACGGAAAGATCGATCTTCACCTTCAGCCCCGGGCGCAACGACAACTTTCTGCCGATCGCCAGACCTTGGATATTTTCAAGCTGTCCGTTATTAAAGATGGCTTGGCGGCCACAATACTGCTCGTATATGAGGGCCCGAACTTCGTTTTCGTGCGCGTAGCCTCTGTTCTTCCGAAAAATCTTGGCCTCGCCGTGCAGCAGGTCGGTGTTTCCAGTGCACCGACCGCATTCGAAGACAAAGGCCTTCGGCGAACGGTTGAAATCATCGACATCCCAATAACCGATGCGTCCAATTTTCAGCTCGCGGCCAAAACTGAAAAGCTGAATGAGGCTGGAGACCGTCGTCTTGATCGCAACGCCTTCACGCCCGCTGACATAAAGTTTCCACATCGCCACAGACTCGATTTCGTTTTCATGCCAGCAACTGACCAGTGGCTCTGTGTTGAAAGCGTCGGCTCCATATTGCATCCATTCGGGATCGCGGGCGAAGAAAGGATCAGAAGGGTGCCACGCGCCCTCCCAAGGATCATCGAGCTCGTGCAGACGCGAAAAATAGAGCTCCTTCTCGTCAACCAGCGCCAAGAAGCGGCCGAGATCCATATACCGCCACAGCCCGGTCTGTGATGTGAGCGCCTGTGGTGGCAGCGTCGTTTCAGACTTTGTGCTCATATACGTAAAACCGCGGCGACAGCTCGCAGAGCCAGCGGTCAACGCCAAGCGAGTTGAAAAACCAAACGTGGTTGAAAATGGACCGCCGTGGGTGGCTCGCGAAATATTGAGCGGCAAACCGCGAGAGATCCTCCAGCGAATACGGCCCTGTCGGCGTGTTGTATGCGAATGCGTTGAAGCCGCCATGGACCAACAAATCGAGGCTGGCGAGATTGTGCGCCTTGAGCCGTTGCTGACTTGCGGCAGTCGAATAAAGGCGTAGTTTCTTATCGATTGCTTCCTTCAACGCTTCGACTGCGTCACCTGGATCGAAAGCTCCGCCGTCACCCGACGCATGAACCCAGTTATGGTTCATCAGCGTTCCGCCGATAAAGCGAATGCTGAAATATTCTTGGATCAGCGGGTGTCCTGGAAACTCCAGCATGTAACAACTGTTGCCGCTGCGGTCGGGATTGCTGTCCCAGCTTTGATCGACTTCTTCGGCGAGCGCGTAGAATTCCTTGCGAAGCGGCGCCTCATCCTTGCGGGCGATGCGCTCGTTGCCGAATTCCACGAAGGCGCCCCGAAAGTTCTTCGGTCGATATTCCTGTTCCCATCCGACCGCCAAGACGCGGTGGATTTGATCGCGTTGTGACTCCCGGCCTTTTGCGACCGTCATCTGTTCGCCGTCCAGCCATTCGACAAGTTCAAGGCCCACCGATCCCGACGGAAGGGCGGCAATGAAGTCGGGCGGGTCCCCGCCGTCCGGAACTTTCGTCCACAAAGTCGAAGCTCCCGCAACGCCCGGAAAGGAGGATTCCAAATCGGTGATAACCTGTGTCTCGCGATCATCGTGCGTCTGCCGCGACATAACAATTAAGCTGCCTCAAGAACCAGTGGGGTTGAAGGCCACGATTGGATGGGGCCTTCACCAGGAACATTTGTGACCCACACATCGCCGTTGAGAAGTGTGACCACATGCCATGACAACAGACGCTGAAAGCGCGTTACCCATTCCTGCGCCCTGTGACGGATGCGGATCGTTTGATCTCCCTCACGATACGGGTTGTGAGTGTGCAACGCTTCAGACGCGCACTTGTACAGAAAGACGAAATCATCACGGGTTAAAAACCCATCCGTCAGACGCTCGAAATGATGCCGAGCGGGCGGCCCGGCGGAAATCAGCGCCGGCGGAGCCAACGCTATCGGGAAGAAACCTGGGTTGACCTTATCGAGAACCGTCAGCATGTCCTTCGCGCGCCAGTGCTTCGAAAAGTTGGCGTGCACTTCGGAATACTTCTCCCGGTTGGCCGAGAGGGATGCGAAGGCGATTTCTTCCAACACCTTCCTGAACTGTACGAAGATCAGCTCGGCGGTTTGATCATGCCGTCCGAGGATGAAGGAGCCGGACATGACGGTCTGCACGACGTTGATCCGATCCCGGATTCGCACCATGCAATCGCAATAGATTTCGATATCGGTAGACACCTGTAAACCATTGTAAGCGGTTTTTGGTTGATGCTGTGGCGCCGCCTCGCCACGGCGTTGCTGTGCCAAAACTGTGTCAGAACCCTAAATGTTGGCGGGCGGCAGGTTATCTCGCTGCGCTGAAGCAACTGTTCTAAATTCGTCGATAATGACGCCGTTGCGACCGCTGAATATATCCACAGCGTACTCGCCGGAATGGGTGGTCAGGGAAGCCCGCCCCCGCCTGCCGAACAGCCCGTGATCAATATCCTCGTCGGCGACGCAAAAGCCGGCGAAGCCTACTTCACGAAAAACTGCAGGGGATCAAGTTAACGGGAAATGTCTTCTGGAGCGCCACCTCGGCGGGGCGGCACGAGGAAAATGGTTGCTGTAATATGGCAGGGAACGGCACCGGCCGGCAAAATGTCTACGATCGTCTGACGCGGAGCGAGCCAGCGATGCTCCAGCTTTGGTGACGGTGTCCATCCGATAGCGGCCAGCCGCGTTGTTAAACGCCCGAACTCATCGAAGTCGAGCGCAACGGTGAGATCAACATCGCGAGTAAGGCGCCCAAGATCGCCCATGAGAATCAACAGGGAGGTGGCGCCGATCACCACCAGGTCGGCTCCCAGTTCTTCGCAGATCTGGCCGATCGCGACAAGTCAGCGATCTGATCGGGCGTGAAGATATCGTTCACTTCAAATACTCCTGACGAAATTCCTCCGCCGCCTCGCGGGCTCGCGGATCGATGCCGGTCAACAGCTCCGCATAGACCAGCCACGGAGGGGCGACCATTTTGCCCTTGAACTCACGCCAATAGACCAGGTCACCAAAAGGCTTGAGCAGCACTACCGGGCCGGTCCGATCCGGAAGCAGCCGCAGGGCGCGGTGGTGTTCTGCGTTCAAAAACACGGGAACCTCGGAACTGCGATAAAAGTGTTGCATCGCATCGGCGGCGGGACCGCCGGTCAGCGCATAAGGTATTTTCCGCGCTGCCGCGTCGTGCGTCAGCCGTGCCACGAACTGCTCCACGGACGGCTCCGGGTACCGGAACCGGCCAAGCATCAGCTTTGGCCGCAAAATCTGGTTGTAGCCGGTGACGAGCCGGTCTCTGAGTTCGTGGGGGTCAGGAGATTTCTCAGATCCCCGCGCCGCGAATATTCGTTCCTGAGCAAACTGGAGGCGAAGTTCGGCGACCTTGCTCTTGCTGAGTCCAACGGCCACGGCGAGGTCGCGGACAGTCCAAGTCGCTGATTCCGGGTTGGCGGCGAATTGGAACAAGAGCTTGACCGCCGCCGGGGTCGTGCGTTCCGACTGCGGCGGTTTCGGCGGTTTGCGCTCGCCGATCACAGTCCAGTTGTATTCGTCGCCCAGGGCCAGATGTATATTGCCGGCCTCGTCCGCGAACGAAATGCCCGCGTCAATGAAGCTCTTCGCGGTCGGCGTTGCCAGGTACGGAGCCAGCACGAGTGTTTCGACATTTGGGACTGTATGGCGACCGCCCTTTGCGGCCCTCCTTTCACCTTGAATCTGGCCGATCACAGCATTTACCATGCTGCGGTCGAGATAAGATCTTTTCACGATGAGGGGAAGGCGGTGCTTGCCCCGCGGAGTCGTAATTTCGAGAACGCCGCTGGCGTTCCGGTCGCCGGACTTCGCAGGAACGAGACGGAGATGCCGCACGAAGGGTACAGCCCGAATCTGATCGAACCGGGGTTCAGCGTTTGTCGGGTCAACAGACATATGTCCATAAGTATAGCATGTCCATTACTAATGGACAATTGAATAAACTGGACAATCAGGCCGTGCCGGAGAAAGCCGGTGGCCGCCATGGGACCGGCAAACCGTATCAGAACCGTATCAAAACCCCATCTGTTGAGGCCGTTGAGCTTGCGGATTGAGCGAAAAGCAGACTCCCCCACCTGTTGAAAAGACAGAGAACGCAATGGAAATTCTGACCGCAACAGACGGCAGCCTGGACGGGAGTTGAGATTCTCGTTCCTGGCCTCAGTTTTATTGGTGGACTCGTGGCTCAAATATATGAGCGGCAAGCTGGACTGAACGTTTCAAACGCTGCGGACGCACGAGGCGGAGTTGCGCCGCTTTGGCGTGGCGCATGCGGCTGTGTTCGGAGGTGGCGCAGGGAGAAGATCGGCCCGACAGCGATGTCGATGTCCTGGTGGAACTCGACGCCGAACGACCTATAGGGATATTCGATTACGCCAGATTGCGGCTGTACGTTGACGAGATCCTGGGTGGCTCGGTGGACGTGGCAAACCGCAAGACGCTGAAGCCGCTGCTGCGCGATCAGATTCTGCATGATGCCGTGAATGCGTTTTGAGCAATGACGAAAAGACCGGCCTGTGCCTGCTAAGGGCCCTTCGTGGGGATTCCTTCCGCAGGCGATCAGTGATTCCGCAGGCAGGCCGATGACGATTCCGGAAGGAAACCAAGCGCCGGAGTGAAGCGACACTGGCTCTTCGATGTTGCCAAGACTCTGATCGGAATCGTCAAGCTGAATCTGTCAGGAGCGGAGCGAAGGCAGGTCCCCGCTACCAGAGAAGGTAAACGCCACGCCGTCAGGGAGGAGTCAAAGCCCAGGCGCACGCCTGCGCCCCCGCGTCTTGGTGCGAGAGAATAAGGCAGGGACATGGCGGCTTTTCTCTATGAGTTCGATTGGGATCCGGTAAAGGCTCACGCCAATTTCCGCAAACACGGGGTGGACTTTGAACGAGCGGCAACGGTGTTCCTGGATCCGCTGGCCGTGACCATCCCTGATGAGGAGCACAGCGAAACTGAGCATCGATGGATTACGCCTGATTTCAGCACGAAAGCCAACGAGGGCGGAAATTCGCGATTACGAGGAACGAATATGAAACCGGAATATGATTTCAGTAAAGGCGAGCGCGGAAAGTTCTTCCGGCCCAACGCTGAACTTCGCTTGCCGATCTATTTGAGCGCCGAAGTCCAGGCTTATCTGGCCGAACGCGCCGCCAGGAAAGGCATGCCGCTCAGCGAGATGGTGGACGCCCTGCTGAAACAGGAAATCCAGATAATCGAATCGGTGAAGTAGCATGTCCATTACTAATGGACAATCTAAGAAGCTGGACAATCAGGACGTGCTGGAGAAAGCCA
Organism: uncultured Acidobacteriia bacterium; assembly: GCA_903825445.1. GTDB lineage: Bacteria > Acidobacteriota > Terriglobia > Bryobacterales > Bryobacteraceae > BOG-234. The sequence goes on along the minus strand of CAIKAS010000256.1, from coordinate 199 downwards.
GTGGCCTCCATGGGACCGGCAAACCGTATCAGAACCGTATCAAAACCCCATCTGTCGAGGCCGTTGAGCTTGCTGATTGAGCGAAAAGCAGACTCCCCCACCTGTTGAAAAGACAGAAAACAGAATGGAAATCACGGAGCCAAAGGAAGCCTGGATCGGGCTTCACACGCAGGAGGTTCGGGGTTCGAGTCCCTGCGCG